>NZ_JBIAXC010000033.1:0-108561 GCF_042896295.1 Kitasatospora sp. NPDC001309
TCGCCAAGGTGACCATCAGCTACGGCGACGACCCGACGCAGTACCCGGCCGTCATGGCGGACGGCGCGTTCGTCCACGCGGCCGCCGTCACCGCCAGCTCCGACCCGAAGGCCTTCCCCCCGGACGCCTACGTCCACGCCTTCAACGCGGACGGCAAGGAGATCTACAACCAGAAGACCCAGCCCAACACCGACGACTCCCGCCGGTAGGCGCCGTCGACCGGCCCTGCGGCGGCGAGCTCCCCGTACTCCCCGCCGCAGGGCCGGCGACGGCGGACCCTGCGGCGGTCACGGGCCGTGTCATATCAGGCGGTGCGCCCGGAGATCGGCCACGTACTTGGTGATCAGCTCCGGTGACAGGTGGGGGATGTCGTCGCCGTCGTCGAGGGCCGCGGCCCGTACGGCCGCGCGGAACCGGTCCGCCGGCAGGGCGGATCCGGCGAGTGGCTGTTCCGGCTCGGTGAAGGCGTGCAGCAGCGGGAGCAACGAATGCCGGCGCCGGCGGTCGGGCAGGCCGCGCAGGGCGGACTCGAAGCGGTCGATCCACTCGGCGTGGTCCTGGACGCGGGTCAGGGGATGTCCGGCTGCCAGCAGCCAGTCGACGACCGTGTCGAGTGAGATGCCGTCGTCGTGCGGGTTGACCACGTTGTACGTCCGGTAGCCCTCCCGTGCGTCGTCACCGAGCGAGGTGACGGCCCGCGCGGTGAAGTCCACCGGGAGCGCGTCGAAGTGCCCGCGCACGGCGCCGCTGCCCGGGGCGTAGAAGCTGCCGGGTGCGATGCCGGTCGCCAGCAGGCTCAGCACGAGGCGGGTGAAGACGTCCGGGACGTTGAGCTGACCGCGGTAGCGCGGGTGCGCGAGGATCATGTTCGAGCGGAAGACGGCGACCGGCAGACCGAAGGCCTCGTGCGCCTCGCGCAGCAGCACCTCGCCGGCCCATTTGCTGGCCGCGTAGCCGTCGGCGTAGCCACCGTCGAGCTCGCGTACCCCGCCGGCGGTCCGGATGTCCGCCGACTCGTCGGCGGCCGCCGCGTTCCCGAAGACGACGGCGACCGTCGACAGGTAGGTGAACTGCTTGATCCGGGAGGTGACCGCGAGCCTGATCAGTTCGGCCGTTCCCAGCACGTTGGGGCCGAACAGCTGGCCGTAGGACAGGACGTGGTTGACCAGTGCCGCCGGGTGGACGATCAGGTCCACGGTGTCGGCCAGCCGCTGCCAGGTCTCCTCGTCGAGCCCGAGGCCCGGTTCCCCGATGTCGCCGGCGACCACCTGGAGGTGCCGGGCGGCGGACTTCCGGTAGCGCTCCACGAGGTCCGGGTCGCCGCTGTCGAAGGCCGCGTCGAGCCGTGCCCGGGCCGCCTCGGCGGAGGAGCCGCGGACCACGCACACCAGCGTGCCGCCGCGCTCCGCCACTCGCTCCAGCCACTCCAGGCACAGGAATCGGCCCAGGTAGCCGCTGGCGCCGGTCAGCAGGACGGTCCGGGCCGCGGGCAGCGGGCCGGCCGGCCTCAGCCGTCCGGCCTGCTCGACGGTCCGCGCGTCGAGGAACGCGTCCAGCCGCAGCCGGGCCGCGTCGAGCCGCGTCGCGTCCGGGCCGAGGACACTGTCGACGGTGGGACGGCGGTGCTCCGCCGCGCGTGCCCGCTCGATGTGGTCGGCCACCCGTTGCAGCGAGTTGACCGGGTTGATGATCACGTCGACAGGGACGTCGACGTGGAAGGTCTCCTTCATCAGCTGGGAGAACGACAGCGCCGTGAGGCTGTCACCGCCGAGTTCGAGGAAGCGGGTGCCGGGCCCCACGACCCCGTCCGCCACCCCCAGGAGCGCCTGCGCGGCCCGGAGCACGGTCGCCGGCACCGGCTGGTCGGTGGCGGTCCGGCGCAGCGTCCGGAGTTCCTCGGCCTCCCGGTCGGACAGCCGGGTGTACAGCGCTTCGAGACGCTCGCCGTACCGTTGCGTCAGGGCCGGCCGCAACGGCTTGCGCACCCCGGAGAGCAGCCCGTTCTGCTGGGTGAACGGCTCGGTCTCGACGAGCAGGTCCCGTGGGATCTGGTAGGAGTTCAGCCCCGCCTCGGCGGCGAGCTGCTGCAGGGACGCCCGCAGGACCGGCCTCAGTCGCCGGACGTCCCCGTCGACGCGGTCGAGGGCGTCCTGCGTCGGCACGACCACCGCGAGCAGGTAGGCGCGGGCGCCGCTGCCGTACAGGAAGATCTGCCGGACGAGCGGGCTGCCGTCGTAGAGCGTCTCCAGGCGGGAGAGGGCGACGAATTCGCCCTGGGAGAGCTTGACGACGTTCGAGCGGCGGTCGACGTACCGCAGTTCGTCGGGGCCGACGCGGGCCATGATGTCGCCCGTGCGGTAGAAGCCGTCCTCGTCGAAGACCTCGGCGGTGGCGTCCGGACGCCGGAAGTACCCGGGGACGAGCCGGTCGGACCTGATCAGCAGCTCGCCCCTGGGGTACGGCGAGTCGGTGCCGAAGTACCCCAGTTCGGGTACGTCGACCAGCTTGTGGTCGGTCACCGGCGGGCGCTGCACCCGGCCGTCGAGGGAGATGATCCCGCCTTCCGTCGACCCGTAGCCGTCGAGCAGCCTGACGTGGAAGCAGTCCTCGATGAAGGCCGTCGTCCCCTCGCTCGGCGGGGCCGAGCCGCTGACGGCCCGCAGGAGGCGGCCGCCCATGACCTTCTCCCGCAGCTCCTCCTTCACCTGCTCGGCCGCATCACCACCGGTCCCGGCCCGGCGGGACGACTGCGCCCGGTAGTGCTGGAGCAGCAGGTCGCAGATGCGGGGCACCATGACGATCTCGGTGGGACGGACCAGGGAGAGGTCCTCCAGGAGGGTCGACAGGTCGTTGGACGCCGCGAAACAGGCCAGGCCCCCCTTGGCGAGCGTCCCGAACAGCACTCCCCTGCCGATCATGTGGCTCAACGGCAGGTAGTTGAGCGTGATGGCGGGCCGCGCCGCCCGGTCGGGCAGGAAGTCGACCCAGAACTGCCGGACCAGGCGCTCGGTGTACATGGCGCCCTTGGGGGTGCCGGTACTTCCCGAGGTGTAGATCAGCGCGCCCAGCGCGTCGGCCGCCGACCCGTCGGGAACCCGCCGGAGCGACGGCAGTGCCCTTCCCCGCCGGACGACCGACGCCAGCGGGTCCAGGGCCACTGCGCGGCCCAGCGCCGCGAGCCGGGCGGACGCGGACTCCAGCTTCTCCTGGTGGGCGGTGACCCCGGGCCGGTGGCCGATGACGACGATCCTGCCAAGCGAGGGGGCGTTCGCCGCGACGTCGAGCGCGACGTCCAGCTGGTCGACGTCCACCACGAGCAGGCGCGGTCCGGCCTGTTCGACGATGGGGGCCAGCTGCGCCGCCGGGGCACCCGACGGCAGGGGGACGGACACCGCGCCGGAGCGGACGCAGGCCAGGTCCGCCACGGTGTACTCGGCGCTCGCGGGCCCGAGGAGGGCGACGAAGTCGCCGGGGCCGAGCGCCTGTTCGGGGTGGTGGCGCCACTCGGCGGCCACCGCGCCGACCCGCTCCCAGAGTTCGCGGTAGGTGAGCGTGTCGAACCGCGGCAGAAGGCGCAGTGTCGTGCGGCCCGTCTCCGGGTCGGTGACCTGCTCGGTGGCACGTTCGCCCAGGGCGGGGCGGTCGGCGTACGCCTCCATCACGGTGGCCACGAGGTCGGCGAGCGGCAGGTCGGGGCGCCGGATCGCCTCGGTGACGGCGTCCAGGGGCGCGGCGTCGCGGAACTGGGCGTCGGTCGCGTACAGGTGGGTGCTTCGTCGGTCGGTACGGGCGTCGAGTTCGTCGGCGGGGAGGTGGGAACGGGACACGGATGATCTCCTTGGCAGCCGGGAGAGCCTGTTCAGGCGTGCGGTGCGGAGTGCCGGGGTACCGGGGTCGGCCGCGGGCTCACCGGCCCTCGGCCGCGCGTGCGTCGGCGGCCCCGTGGTCGTGGGCGAGCCGGACGATCGCGGCCGCGGCGCCACGAGCGCCGCCCGCGTCCCGGGCCTCGATCGCGTCGACGAGCCGCCGGTGCAGGCCGGCGTGCTCCTCGGCGTGGGCCGTGTCCCAGGACAGGCCCCCCAGGTGCGAGGTGAGCGCCGTGCCGAGGTGGTCGTACACCTCGATCAGCAGATCGTTCCCGCTCGCCCGGACGACGGACCGGTGGAAGAGCGCGTCGACGTCGGTGGCCGCGGCCGCGTCCTCGCCGGCGACGGCCGCTTCGGCGTCGGCCAGCAGCTCCCGCAGCTGCCGCACCTGCTCCTCACTGCGGCGCAGGGCCGCGGCGCCCGAGGCGTACTCCTCCAGGACGGTCCGCAACTCCAGCACGTCGTCCCGCTTCGCGGAGCCCGCCCGCCGCACCATGACCGACTGGAGCTCGCTGGAGGAGCGGACGTAGGTGCCGTCACCTGCCCTGGGTTCCAGCAGGCCGAGGTGTACCAGGGCACCGATCGCCTCCCGCAGTGTGCTGCGTCCGACCCCGAGCTCCTCCATGAGGACCTGCTCCGGCGGGATCCGCGTCCCGACCGGCCAGCCCCCTGCCTCGATGTGCGAGCGGAGGCTCGCCACGAGCTGGGCGGAGAGGCTGGCCGTTCGCCGTGGTGCGCTGATGGGTTTCATGGAAGCACAATATACAAACATCAGACATTTGAACATCGTCCTCGGACCTGCCTGCTGACGCGTCAACCGCTGCACGCATGCGCCGTTGTGTCTCGGCAGCCGGGAAACCACGCCCGCGTCCTGGTCCAGACCGCCCGCGACCCCGGCATCCGCGTGCGCGACATCGCCTCCTGCCGCCTGCTCACCGAACGCGCCGTCCAGCGCATCATCACCGACCTGGAACAGGCCGGGTACCTCAGCCACGAACGCCAGGGCCGCGCCAACCACTACCGCGTCACCGCGAGCAAGCAGCTGCGTCACCCCGCCGATGCGGGCCCGACGGTCTCCGAACTCCTCGCCACGCTCCTGCGCTCGACCGCCGACGGACACCGGGACCCGGCGCCCACCGCGCTGGAGTCACCCCGGCCCTGACGGACCTGAGGCCTTGCCCTGCGCTCCTGCCGCCGGGCAGCTGGTCCTGGCTGTCGCGGGCGGTCAGGGTGCCCGGGTGCCGGCCGCCGGCGGTGCGCTCGCCCGACCGCGCTCGGCCTCGTTGCGCTCCTCGTGCTCCCTGGCCTCCTTGGCCTCCTCCTGCTCCTTGGCCTCCTCCGCTTTCGCCCGGACGTCCGCCGGCGTCGGCGCCGTGATGTTCCGCTGTTCCGCGGACCGCTCCCGCGTCTGCTCGTCGTTCGACATGGTTCATCTCCTCCTCTGCACGGTTCCCCCCTCGACCCGGCGTCTCCCCGGGCGGCCGGGACACAAACCGGGGGCGCAGGCGTCCGAAAGGCACTGTCCTCCTCGCCGACACGCGCACCTCGGCGTCACCCGGCGGGCAGCCGCAGCTCGCACCAGACCGTCTTGCCCGGCCCCGTCGGGAGCCACCCCCAGCGGAGTGAGAGCCGGTCCAGCAGGAACAGCCCGAGGCCGCCCTGGTCGCCCGCCCGGTGCGTTGACCGGGGCGATGGCGGCCACGGGCTGGCGTCACTGACCTCGATCCGCAGCCGCCCACCGGCGCGGATCAGGAGCAGCGCCCGCGATCCGCCGGTGTGCCGTAGGGCGTTGCCGACGAGCTCCGAGACCAGCAGGACGGCATCGGCCACCGCCCTCGGATCGGCGGTGTCGGCGAGGAAGTCACCGGTGAAGGCGCGGGCCTCGGCAGCGGTGCCCGGTTCTCCTGGGCATCGGGTGAGTGCCAGGTAACGCCGACGGGTCTGCGGCTCGCCCGGCGGGGCTTCTTCCCCCAGGACCTGTGCCCGGCTGCGTCCAGCGAGGCCCCGGAGACACCCGGGTCGGTGTCGGCGAACGGCCGGTCGTGCTCGGCCATCGCATGACTGCCCCACCCGACATACGACTTTCCAGTCATGTTTAGCCCGGTTTACTACCTTTTGCGCGGGTAGACGCCTGGGCGGTGCACCGGCCGCCCATTCGACGACGAACGGGCGCGGGCCGGCACACGCGCTCGCTCACCGAGCGTGTCCACTCCTTCCGACGAGGGCGAAGCCATGACGATTCCGACGCCGCCGGATCCGGACACCGAACCGATCCCGCATCCCGCTCCGGTGCCCCGACCGGGCGAGGACCCCGACCCGCCGTCACCGCCGATCCCGCCGTTCCCGCGGCCCGAGCCGTACCCGGACCCCGATCCGGCACCGCCGCCGGTACCGCACCCCGGCCGGTAGCACGGGCCGACGGCGTCGGAGGACCGGGGTCGTCATCGGAGACCGGGGTCGTCAGAGGGGGCGGCGGACGTGGCGGTCGAGCGGGGAGCGCACCTCCAGCCAGACCTGCTTCCCACCGTCCTCGGGCACACATCCCCAGGCCCCGGCCAGCCGGTCGACGACCCGCAGCCCGTGACCGCCCGGCCGCCCCGGCTCGGCGGCGGGCCGCAGCTGCGGGGGCACCGGACTGGCGTCCGTGACCTCCACCCGCAGCCGGGCCCCGTCCCAGTGCAGCCGCAGTTCGCGCGGGCCTCCCGGCGCGTGCAGGCAGGCGTTGGTCACCAGCTCCGAGACCATCAGCAGGACGTCCTCGGTGACGGCCGACTGCTCGTCGTCGGCGGCGGGCAGCCAGCGCCAGGACCGCAACGCGTCCCGGCTGAACTCACGGCTGCGCCGCACCGCGCCGTCGACCCCGCTGAACGCCATCCGTCTGGTGCGCTCGCGGCCCGGTGACGGACCCTGCCCGGGGAGGACCATCACGTCCCCTCACACCGGACCGGTCGGCGGAGCAGTGCCGGGCGCCTCCGGCGGGTCCGGCAGGTCCGCCGATCCGAGCGCCGACCGGACGTCCGGGTGGATCCGCAGCACGCTGTCGGCTCCCGTGATCGCGAACAGCCGCGCCACCATCGGGCGCAATCCCGCGAGTTCCAGGCGCAGCCCGGCCTCCTCCCGCTCGATGCGGGCACGCAACAGGAGGTTGAGCCCGGTCGAATCACAGAACCGCAGGTCCGCCAGGTCGACCACGACCCGGTCGATGCCGTCGCCCACCGGGCGGGCGAGCACGGCACGCAGTTCACCCGCCGTGTCGTGGTCCAGTTCCCCCGCCACGCCGACGACGAGGACCGCCCCCCGGCGGTCCACCGTCACCCGCAGCTCACCCCCGTCCCCCTCGGCCGTGGTGGAATCCTCGGCTGGCCGTGGCATGGCACGCTCCCTGACCGGTCGGGACGGCGATGTGCCGTCCCGCCCATCATGCCGCGCACCACGGTCGGCCGCGCGAACGACCGGGGCCCACGGGGTCGCCCCCGGTGTGACCTGGAGTACCGCCCGCTCGTCGTCCATGCCCCGCGTCTGCCCGACCCCCTCACGGCTACACGCACCGACGGGCAGGAGGCCGAGGCGCTCAGCACGGCACGCCGGGGTGCTCCGGGTGTGAAACCGGTCCGCCCGGGCAGACGCAGCGCGGGGCGCACCCCGCCCCCGTACGAGAGGAGCGCACACGATGGGTACCGAGAACAAGCTGCGCAACGCGGCGGAGAAGGCCCACGGCAAGGCCAAGGAAGCCGTCGGCAAGGCCACGGGCGACCGCACCGTCGAGGCCGAGGGCCGCGGCAAGCAGATCAAGAGCGACCTCAAGCAGGCCGTCGAGAAGGTCAAGGACGCCGGGAAGCACTGACCCCGACACCCGGCACCCGGCGGCCGCCCCGCGCGGCCGCCGGCCCGGTGCCGCGGTCAGTCCTGAACGACCTGGTAGATGCCGTAGACGACACCGGGCACATGGCCGCAGAGCTGGAGCAGGAACGCCCACAGCACCTTCATGCTCGGGCCGTCCTTGATGAGCACCGCCAGCCACGGCAGCACCAGGCACAGGAGCACGAGCAGAACCTTCACCATGATCTTTCCTCGCTTCCCGTCCGCCGGTGCGAACGCGTATCGGAGCGGCTGCCCACCCCCCGCAGCGGCAAACTGCGGCCGTCGGCCCCGATGGGGCCGACGCGGCGACCGCAGCACTCACCGCACGCGTGGGATCGCAGGCCAGGGGTACGCGCCGGGGCACCGCACACCGGAGGAGGAACCATGCCTGCGGGTTCGAACAAGAAGCGTGAACGCCAGTACGAGCACATCAAGGACAGCGCGCTGGAGCGCGGGGAGAGCCGGAAGCGGGCCGAGGAGATCGCGGCCCGGACCGTGAACAAGGAACGGGCCCGGCACGGCGAGTCGAAGACGGCCAGCCGCTCCTCCCTCCACGACATCTCGTCCTCCCGGCGCGGTGGACTGCGTTCGCACTCCGGCTCCCAGGGGCCGACGAAGGAGCAGCTGTACAACGAGGCCAGGCAGCGCAACATCCACGGCCGTTCGACGATGAACAAGAAGGAACTGGCCAGCGCCCTGGGCCACTGACCGGTCCTCAGGAACCGGCGGAGCGGTCGGCGCCGAGAGGCGTCGGCCGCCGAGATCTGTTCACCCGGCCCGGCAGGCGGTGTTGCTCCGCCACCGGCCGACCGTGGTCGGAGCGTCGGCAGACCCGGCGCTGGCGGAGTGCCAGGCCGCCTCGGTCCGTCTGCGCGAAGCCCTGGCTGCGGGCACGGACGGCGCGGGCGTCCTCGGCGCCTACCAGGCGCTGGCGTGGCTGTGCGGCCACCACGACGACCGTCCCTGACCGCTGCCGCTTCGCTTTCGGAAAGGTGCCGACATCGTACCCAGCTCGAACAGCCCACTCCGGTGGAGGAGCCCTCGTTCCCGACCTGCTCCTCCGGTGGGCTTGGGGTCCGACGGCGTGAAGGACACCGGCAGCTCTGGCCACCGGCGAGCGGGAGCGCTCGAGCCGCCCGGGAGGCAGCTGAGGGCCGACGCACATAGGTTGCTCGCATGACAACAGACGAGGCGACGATCCCCGCGGTGGGGGCGCGTGGCCTGGACGAGGTATTCGAAGTGACCAAGGCGGCCAACCGGCACCCCTCGCCCCGCACCGATTTCGAGCACGGAGTGCTGGCGTCCTACCAGTGGGCCACCGGTGTCCAGACCGAAGCCCCCGTGACCGAATTCGCGTCGCCCGGGACCGGGGGGCCTTGCCGTGAGCAGCTCTTCGCCGAATGCCGCAGCACCGCCGTGAGACTGCGCGCCGCCCTGAACGACGGTGCCGACGCCGGCTACGCCCTCGGCGCCTACCAGGCACTGGCCTGGCTCTGCGGCCACCACGACGACCATCCGTGACCCGGCAGGGTCCCTGCGGCGACGCGCACGCAGGCACGTGGCGCTGCGTCCCACGGACGGCGGACCGGCTTCACCAAACGCGGCCATGGCCCGGGAATCCGCAGGAAGGAGCAGAGGCGTGGGTCAATTCGAGGCGTTCAGCGCCCTGTTGGACTATTCGGTCTATGTCGTCACCGCGGCGGTCGGTGAGGATCGCGCGGGGTGCCTGGTCGGCTTCGCCGGCCAGAACTCGCTGCACCCACCGCGTTTCACCGTGTGGATCTCCAAGGCGAACCGTACCTACGCCGTCGCGTCACGGTCACGGGTGCTGGTGGTCCACTTGCTCCCCGCACACCGCCACGACCTCGCCGAGCTCTTCGGTGCTCGCACCGGTGACCGGATCGACAAGTTCGCGGCCACCGCGTGGGAGCCCGGTCCGGGCGGAGTCCCGGTCCTGACCGGCGCCATGGCCTGGTTCGCCGGCCACGTCCTCGACCGGGCCGACTGGGGCGACCACGTGGGATTCCTCCTCGCCCCGTTCGACACCACGACCACGTCGCACTCCAGCGGTGGGCCGCTGACCTTGCACGACGTGAAGGACATCAACGCCGGACACCCGGCGTAACCGGGCAGACCGCCTGGGGTGAGGTGGGACGGGGCGGGCTGGTGACGACTCCCCGAACAGCTCTCGGCGGCGGGAAAACCGGCTCTTCCCCACCCTGCGGCTCCGTGCTCCGGCCCCGGAGCTGCGCCGCTGCTCGCGGCGCGTGCGCCAAGCCGCCTCGGCGGCTCCAACCGGGCCGGTCCGGGGACCTCCGCCCGGCACGGGCATTCCCTGACCGGCGAGCATGGCCGGCACGCCGCCCGTGGGCCGTTTGACGCCGGGCACGGCGGCAACCCGCAGGAGTATGACGTACCTAGGAGAAACCGTACCGACCGTCCCGCAGCCCCGTTCGGCCGGCGACCGGCCGGACGGCGCGGACGGCACCGGCCCGTGGTTGTACAGCCGCAGCGGCCCCTCCGGGGCTGACGGACCGACTGGTGCCGTGCTGTTCGGCCGGGACGGCACCCTCCTCCAGGATGTGTCCTGCAACGGCGATCCCGCCCTCGTCCTCCCCATGGCGGGCGTACGAGGCGCCCTGACGGCCCTACGCGGGGCGGGCCTCGCCATCGGCGTGCTGACCAACCAGCCGGGCGTCGCCCGTGGCCTGATCGGACGCGCGGAGGTCGAGGCCGTCCAGGCTCGTGCCGAGCTACTTCTCGGCCCCTTCGACGTGTGGGCGGTCTGCCCCCACGGCAGGCACGACGGCTGCTCGTGCCACATGCCCTCGCCCGCTCTGGTCTCCGCCAGCTGCCGGGCCCTCGGTCTGCCGCCCGCCCGGGTGACGGTGATCGGCTCCGGCGACGCCGTGATCGCCGCTGCCCTGGATGCCGGCGCCCGCGCGATCCGCGTCCCCGAGGCCGCGGCACGGATCACGGTGCCCTGCCCGCCCTGCACGCTGACCGTCTGCCGGGCCGCCGCCGGCCCGGTCCAGGCCGCCGACCTCCTGCTGCACCGCTGAACACCCCACCGCCGGAGCGTGGGGAACGCGCGATGAGCATCACCCCCGGAGGCTCCGAGCCCCGGAACCCAGGTCCCCCGGCCTCGGAGCGACACCCCACCGACGTCGAGAAGTCCGTGCACCGGTTGCCCTGCCGCTGAGCCCATGAGCCCCGCAGGCCCGGTGGCCCCACCCGGCGCCGACCGGGAGCGTCAGCCCCGATCGGCGGCCGCGGCCCGCACCTTGAGCGCCGCGTCGATCCCCCGCACGAACTGGTCGAGGTCGTCCGGCGTGCGGGAGGTGATGAGACGCCAGCCGTTCGTGTCGTCCGTGACGAGCGCGGCGTCCGTCCAGTCGGCGCCGGCGTTGGCGAGGTCGGTGCGCAGCGACGGGTAGGAGGTGAGCTCCTTTCCGTACACCACGCCGGCCTCGACCAGCACCCACGGACCGTGGCAGATCGCGGCGACCGGGCGGCCGGAGGTGGTGAAGGCGAGGACGAGGTCGACGGCTTTCCGGTGCGTCCGGAGGGCGTCAGCGTTGAGGGTGCCGCCCGGGACGAGGAGCAGGTCGTAGGCGTCCGCGTCCACGTCGTCGAGGGTGTGCGTCGGTTCCACCGTCTCGCCGCGCTTCTCGTCCCCGACGAGGGTGCGGATGTCGTCCCGGCTCGGGGCGGCGATGTCGACGTGGACGCCGTCGTCACGCAGGTGCCGTACCGGGACGAGGAGTTCGTCCTGTTCGACACCGTGGTTGGTCACGATCGCGAGGACCTTGGTGTGGTTGTTCACGGCTGCCTCCTGTGGCCTCTTCCGGGCCCGGGCCGTCGTCGCCCGGGCCCCCGGACCGCTGCGGGTACCCGGTCTCCGGGCCCCCACCCGGGATTCGCCGGGCCAGGTTCGGGTAGCCGCGCGGCAGCGGCGAACCCCGGCGTCCGCCCCGAGGACCAGGAGGAAGCGGTGAGTGTGAGACGAAGCTCGTGGGCCATAGCGATGCGCGGCCGGCACGGACACGAACGCACGGATCCCGACGGAGCGAGGCCGTTCCCGCCCTCCGTCGTCCGTCCGCACTCCAGGGGGTCCGCCACGGTCGCGGACGCACCGGCGGTCGACCGCCGGAACCCGGACGTTCCGCAGGGGCCGGCCCCGGAACCGGAGCCGCCGGCCGCCGACGCCGTCGCACCGTGAGGCCGACCCCGCCCACCACCGGAGCCCCGGGGGCTCCGCCGTGCCGCCGCGTCTCCCTGTCGTGCCGTCAGTCCTCGCCGGGGTCGCCGTAGCGGGCCCGCCACTCGCGCGCCCTGGCGTTGTGCCACTCGACGCCCTGGGCGGCCTGCTGGATCGAAAGACCGCTGAGCTCGGCGACCGTGCTGAGCGGGACGGGCTCGCCGTCGCACTCTGCGAGCGCGCGGCAGACCTTGCCGGCCCACAGCTCCTCCGGCACGAACGGGCGCTTGCGGTACTGCGCGATCAGATCAGCCAGGTGGTTGACGGTGCAGGCGGTCAGCGCCCGTTTGCCGTCCAGGCTCTGGTCGCTGACGTGCAGCGCGGAGGAATCCGGCACGAGCACGCCGAGCAGGTCGCCCTCGTCGACGGCCCGGCCGCAGAGGTCGCAGAGGTCGAGTGTTCCGGGGATGCCGTCGGACTGGTCGTCCGCTGGGGGGCCGATGTCCTCCATGCGGCGCGCCTACCCGCCGGGTCACAAACCAACCACCTGCCCGAGCAGCGGGGGACGTCGCACCCGGTGACGCCGCAGAACGGTCGCAGCGGTCAGTCGGTGAGCACGGCGGCAGGGTCGATCCGCCCCTCCACGAGGGCGCGGGCCGCGTCGGCGACGCCGGTGCCGCTGCGGCGGGCGTGGTCCCGGAGCGCGTCGAAGGCGCCGTCCATGTCGAGGCCGCCGGCCTCCGCGAGGACGCCCTTGGCCCGCTCGATGGCAGTGCGGTCCGCCGGCGAGGCGCTGATCTCCTCGGCGGCGGTCTGCTCCCGCCCGTAGCGGCGCTGGAGCAGCGCGATCACGGCCAGGTCGGCCAGCGGCTTCAGAACGTCCGGGCCGTCCTCGCCGGGCTCGATCCCGGGGTGGACGTCGAAGACGTTGAGCGCGCCGACGACCCTGCCGTCCAGGCGCAGCGGCACCGCGCGAACCGAGCGGAACCCGAGGTCGAGGGCGCGCGGCACGAAGCGGGGCCAGCGGGCCCCGGCCCGGTCGAGGTCCCGGACGACGACCTGTTCGCCGGTGCGGTGGCAGTCCAGGCAGGGCCCCTCGCCGATGGCGATCTGCAGGGCCTCCAGGCGGCGGACCCGGTCGTTGGAGTAGGCGATGTCGCGCAGCTCGCCACGGCGGTCCGCGACGACGAGACCGGTGCCCGCCGTCCCGCTGAGCGCCGTGCACACTTCGGTGAGCCGGTGCAGGAACTCGACGGTGTCGTAGCCGGGACCGATCAGCGATTCGGTGAGCCCGGCGAACGCCTCGTTCACGCGGGCCTCGCGCGTCATGACCGCCTCCACTTCCCTTCGGGGCCAGGCTACGCCCGCGCCGGGCCGTCGGTCATCCGTCATCGGTCCTCCTCGGTGAACCGCAGCCGTCGCTCCACGACGTCGTGCGCAACCTCGTCGATCTCGCGGTCGTGGGCGAAGGCGTGGGCGCGTAGCCGGTCGAGGACCTCCTCGGCAGGTGCCCCCAGCTGCACCATGATCATGCCGACCGCCTGGTCCACCTCGACGCCGTTCAGCGGCGGGTCGTCGAGCCACGGCTGGACGGGCACCTCGCCCGAGGGCGTCATGAAGGAGCCGACGATGGCGAGGGTCACGCTGGTGGCGGCGACCTGGATGTCGGCGACCTCACCGGCCGCCGGGAGCCCGGGGGTGGCGCGGTACAGGCTGAGCACGCCGATGCCGGAGGACCCGAGGTGGAGCGGCGAGGCGTAGACGCTGCGAAGGCCCCGGTGGTCGACGACGGCGGTCGAGGCGAGGTCCGTCACCAGGACCGGCCAGCGCACCTCCGCCCGTGCGAGCAGGTCGGCGACGGCCACCGGCCGACGGCTGCGGAAGGCGTCCACGCCGGGGCCCTCGCCAAGGCTGAACTGCCGCTCCTCCAGGTGGCGGGCCCGGCCGTCGCTGGCCCAGACGCCGGCCCGATGGCCGGTGTCGGCCATGAGGGTGATCGAGGCGGCCTCCACGGACAGGGCGTCGACACATGCCGCGCAGAGGCGTTCGGGCAGAGAGGGGCGGCCCGGGCCGTTGACGGCCTCGGCCATGATCTGCGCGATCCGCGTCAGATCGGCCATTTCCGCGCCTCGTTCTCCTCGCCTGCGGCCGACCCGGGCCCTCCGGCTGCCGTCCCGGTCGTCATGGTCGTCCTGGTCGTCGGGTTCTCCCGCACCACGGCGGCTCGCGCCGCGGCATGATCACCGAAGTACAGGTGTCCGGGCCGTCACCACGGGACCACCATCCGTTGCGCGTCTACCCGGATCGGTCCGGCGCACACCCGGGAACGGGTTTCGGCTGCCACGCCCCGGCAAGCCGCCCGGTATGAACGCTCCCCTGAATCCCTCAGCCCTGCTGAACTCCTCATCCCTGCGCGCGGACCGGTGGGCCCGCCGGCTGCGGCGGGCGCTCGACGCGCCGTCGCACTGGGAGGTCCTCGACCGCCCGGCCGGGCCGATCGCCGATGCTGTGGAGGCCCTCCCGCTCGGCCCGTACCGCGACGCGCTGCACGGCGTCTGGCTCGGGCACCCGCTGCACCCGGTGCTGGTCCAGGTGCCGATCGGCTGCTGGACGTCCGCCGCGCTGCTGGACTTCCTCCCGGGTGCCCGGCGCCCGGCCGACGCCATGGTCACCGTCGGGCTGCTGGGCGCCGCCCCGGCCGCGCTGGCCGGCTGGGTGGACTGGGCCCGGCTGGACGCGCCACGCCGCCGCACCGGTCTGGTGCACGCGCTCGCCAACACCGTCGGCGTGCTGCTGTACGCGGGCTCGCTGTCGGCCCGCTGCCGGGGCCGCCGCGCCCGCGGGCGGCTGCTCGGGCTGGCAGGCCTCTGTGCCGTCACGGCCGGCGGCACGCTCGGCGGTCACCTGGCGTACGCGCAGGCCGCCGGACCCGACCGGACCGCCGCCGTGCCCCGGCTGGCGCCCGCGGACTGGGTCGGACTCGGGCCATTGAACGACTTCCCGCCGGGCGAGCCCGTCCGCAGGACGGCGGGCGGGGTGCCCGTGGTCGTGGTCCGGGTGGGCGAGCGCTGCCACGTGCTCGCGGAGCGCTGCTCCCACCTCTCCGGCCCGCTCGCCGAAGGCACGGTGGCCGACGGCTGCCTGCGCTGCCCGTGGCACGGCAGCGAGTTCCGCCTCCGGGACGGCCAGGTCGCCGCCGGCCCGGCCACCGCGCCGCAACCGGTGTTCGAGACCCGGGTGCTGTCCGGGCACCTGGAGGTGCGGCTGCCGGGAGCCGGCTGACCCGTTGATGGAGCTGACGGCTGACCGGCCGTCACCGTTCCGCACCCCGATCAGGGGCTGTCGCCGGGCGATCGAGCAGTCGGATCGAGAGGTCGGAGGATCCATGGCCGACGTCGTCTCTCACCTCGCGGCACACGCCGCCCGGCCGGTGCACCGTGCCGACCGTTCCGGCGCACGGCCGAGCGACAGTGGCTCGCGATGCGCCACCGGAGCGACTACCGGGAACCGCCCGCCCGGCTCTGCCGGCAAGGGGCCGGCCGCTCACCGGGCCCCTGCACGGCGCAGGCGCGCAGCACCGCGCAGGCGAGGGCGAGGGCGAGGGCCCAGCAGCCGGTCACCGTCAGCGCGAGAGGCGCGGCCGTGGTCCGGAGGCCGGCCGCGAGCAGGCCCAGGGAGAGCAGCCCGAGCGCCAGGACCGTCCGGGTCCGTGCACCCCGGGTGGCCTCCAGGGCCCGGCTGCGCAGCCCGAACACGATTCGACGCCCCAGGGCACCGCGCCGCCGCCCACGCCAAGCCGCTGCCCGCCGCTGCCGTCCGTCCATGACGTCCTGCCTCCTCGCACGCCCGTCCCCCGGTCCGCCGGTCCGGGTTCCCCGTCGGGGCGCGGACTAACGCACGACCTCGTGTCGCGCTCGGAGGCGGACGGCGAGGAGGCAACTGTCGTCCGCGGGGTTGGGGCCGCCCAGCCGGTCCGCGAGGTGGTCGAGCAGCCCGACGAGGTCGGCGGCGGGGTACTCCTCGGCGGCGCGCAGCAGGCGGTCGGGGCGGCCGGTGTCGGCGTCCCGGCGGTTCAGCAGGCCGTCCGTCCAGAGCAGGACGGTGTCGCCGGGGTCCAGCGGCTGGACGGTGTCGCGGTAGCGGCTCTCGAGCAGCGCTCCGAGGACCGTGCCGGTGGGCCCGGCGGCCGGCGCGGCGGCCCCGCCCCGGAGCAGGGCGGGCGGCGCGTGCCCGGCGGCGCTCCAGGTGAGCGTGCGGGCGGCCGGGTCGAGCAGGGCGCACAGCACGCTGGCGATCCGGCGGCCGCCCCGGTGGCAGAGCAGCACGTTGAGGCGGTCGAGCGACCGGGCTGGGCTGGCGCCGACGATGCAGAGCCCGCGCAGCGCGTACCGCAGCTCGGACATGCCGACGGCGGCGGCCAGGCCGTGGCCGCTGACGTCGCCGACCGCGAGCAGCACCGGACCGCCGGGTAGGGCGGTGAGGTCGTACCAGTCGCCGCCCACCCGGCGGTGGTCGCCGGCCGGCAGGTAGCGGGCGGCGTGGTCCAGGCCCGCGAGCGGCGGGTCCGGCTCGTCCGGCGCTCCCATCAGGGCGTTCTGCAGGGCCTGGGTGGTGCGGTGCTCGGCCGCGGCCCGGCGCTGCTGCTCCGCGAGCCTCGTCCGCACTCCGAGCAGGACCTGCTCGGTACGGTGCCGCTCGGTCACGTCCTGGAGGACGCCCCGCACGGCGCACACCCGCCCGGTGGCCGGGTCGACGACCGCCTCCGCAGCGATCCGGACCGTCCGCGCCCCCGGCCCGGGCGGCCCGACCGCGACGTCCACGGCGGGCGGCCGCTGCCCGCCCAGCAGCAGCCGCACCAACGCCCCGACGGCGGCCCGGTCGGACGGCCGGACCCGGGCCAGCGCCTCGGCCGCGCCGACCGGGCCCGGCCGCCCGGGGTCGAGGCCCAGCAGCAACCGGGCCTCCGGCGAGAGCGACGGGCCCGGCTCCCCGGGCGACCACGCGAAGCTGCCGACGCCGGCCAACCGCTGGGCGTCGCCGGCTCCCGCCGCAGGCTCGGCGGCGCCGTCCGCGGCGCGCCAGGTGAGCAGCAGCCCGTCGAGGAACGGCACCGCCCGCAGGGTGAGCGGCTCCCCCGGACCGGTGGGGCCGTCCGCCCTGGCCGGGTCGTCGGCGCCCGCGCGGTCGTACGTCCTCGTGAAGTCCTCGGTCCGGCCCTCGTACCGGGCGCCGGTGCCGGCCGCGTCCAGGATCCGCGCGAAGGGCCCGGCCGCGACCAGCCCGGGGAACACCTCGGTCAGGCGCCGGCCGATCATCGGGGCGGAGCCGGCCGCGGCGTTCGCGTACCTGATGCGCAGGTCGGTGACGGCCCCCTCGCTGCCGCCCTCCCGGACCACCGACAGCACCAGGACCGGCTCGAACATCGCGTCCAGCACGCCGCGGAACCAGTACTCCCCGCCCGGCACCACCAAGCCCGGCTCGCCGCCCCCGGCCGCGGCGACCCGCAGCAGGTGCCCCGCCGCCAGGCCGGCCAGCGCGTCGAGGTAGCGGGTGGCCGCCCGGGCCCGCTCGGGCGGGCCGTCCCAGCCGAGGCTCATCGCCCCGACGATCCGGTCCCCGCTGCGCAGCGGCACCGCGCAGGCCGTCCGCCCGGGGACGATCCGGCCGGTCTCGGGGGCTCGTCCTCCGGTGTCCTGCGCGTCGAACTCCCAGACCAGGCCGCCGCCGTGGGCGGCGGTGGCCAGCGGCACGCCGGTCTCCGGCGGGATCCGCCGCCACTGGCTGACCCGGCGCGGCTCCACTCCGTGGCTGCCGAGTAGCGTCAGGGCGCCGTCCGGCTCCAGCAGGCCGAGGACGACGGCGACGACGCCGAGCGGTGCCAGCGCCACCTCGTGCAGCAGCCGGGCCAGTTCCTCCGGGGTCTCCGCCGCGGCCAGTGCCGAGACGGCCAGGTGGTAGCGGGCGGCCAGGCCGGGTACCGGGGCCGGGCGGAGGGCGCCGGGCGCCGCCGGGACGGGCCCGGCGGCGGGCTCGACGGGTGCGGGCGGATGCCGCACCGGGCGGACGAACTCCTCGACGGCCTCCTGGAGCGCCGTGTCCGCGGCGAGGTCCGTGATGGGTGCCGCGAGGCCGACCAGCCCGGCGGCGATGTCCGCGACCCGCCGGTTGGTGTCCTGGGAGAGCCGTACCAGGTGGCCGAAGGCCTCGTCCGGCGTGCAGCCCAGTCGCTCGGTGAGCATGCCCTTGGCCTGCTCGATCACGCCCCGGGTGCGCATCGCGCGGCGCAGCCCCTCGGCCTCCGCGCGCAGCCGGTCCACCGCCTCGCGCAGCACAGTGGTCTCGTCGGCCCGGGCGGTCACGGAGGCGCGCCGGTCAGCCACAGGCCGCCGCCACGTCCGGGTAGAGCGGCAGCACCGCCGACACCCCGCTCAGTTCCACGACGTCCCGCACCCGCGGCGCGGCGCCCGCCAGCCGGAGCCCTCCCCCGCCCTCCCGCACCCGCCGGGCGGCGCCGAGCAGGGCGTTGAGGCCGCTGGAGTCGACGAAGCCGACCGCGGCCAGGTCCACGACCAGCCGGGGCGCACCGCCGTCGACCAGCACGTCGAAGAGCCTCCGCAGCTCGGGGGCCGCGAAGTCGTCGAGATCACCGCTGAGCGGAACGACCTTCCAGCCGTTGACCTCGGGAAAGTCCTTCATCCGGATCACCCTCACCACGTGGGCCCCCCTCCAGGCTAGGACCTGAGGAGCCGCTTGGAGCCGGCCCGGGCGGGCAGACGCACCCTCGCGGGCCCGATCCGTGGCGGGTCCGCGCACCGCCGCGCGGAGGAGGACGGCATGAACCCGGTCGAACGCGGGCTGCGCTCGGTGGACGGCTTCCAGCAGCGCCACCGGCCCACCGCCCTGGTCGTCGGCGTGGTCAGGAAGTACGGCGACGACCGCGGCGGGCTGCTCGCCGCGCTGATCAGCTACTACGGCTTCCTCGCCCTGATCCCGCTGCTGCTCCTGCTGAGCACCGTCCTGGGCTTCGTCCTGCACGGCAACCCCGGCGCGCAGAGGTCCGTCCTCGACTCCGCGCTCGCCGACTTCCCGATCATCGGGGACCAGCTCCGCCAGAACGTCCACTCGCTGCGGGGCAGCGGCTTCGCCCTCGCCGTCGGCATGCTGTTCCTGCTCTACGGCGCGCTGGGCGTCGCCCAGGTGCTCCAGCACGCGATGGCCGAGATCTGGAACGTCCCGGGGGTGCGCCGCCCCGGCTACTGGCCGCGGCTGGCCCGCAGCCTGCTGCTCCTGGTGGTGCTCGGCGCCGGCCTGGTACTCGGCACGGGGGCCGCCTCGGTCGTCGCCTCCTCGCTCGGCGGGCCCGCCGCCCGGGTGGGCGGACTGCTCGTCTCCGCGCTGCTGAACGCCGCCCTGTGCCTGGTCTGCTTCCGGGTGCTCACCCCGCGCGGGATCCCGACCCGCGCGCTCCGGCCCGGCTGCGCGATCGCGGGCCCGCTGTTCACCGTCCTCCAGGCCTTCGGCTCCCTGCTCGTCGTGCACGAGCTGCGCCACGCCGGCCAGGTGTACGGCTTCTTCGCCACCGTGATCGGCCTGCTGTCCTGGCTCTACCTGGCCGCGCAGATCACCGTGTACGCCGCCGAGACGAATGTCGTCCTGGCCCGCCGACTGTGGCCGCGCAGCCTGCTCCAGCCGCCGCTCACCGACGCCGACGAACAGGTGCTCGGCGCGATCGCCCGGCAGGAGGAGCGGCGCCCCGAACAACGGGTCGACGTGGAGTTCACCGACCACGCCTCGGAGCAGAACGGCGCCCGCAGTGCGGAAGGTCGTGGCGGTGAGCCCGCCGGACGAGGTGAGCCCTCCGGATGATCCGGAAGGGTCTCACTCGCCCCGCCCGTCGGGGTGCCACTCGACGAGGGCGATCGTGGCGTCGTCGCGCAGCCGGTGGTCCTGGTGGGCGAGCAGCGCGTGGATCAGGTGGCGCAACGCCTCGGGGGCCGGTTCGCCGCTGGCCATGTGCCGGACGACGGTGTCGGTCAGGCGCTCCTCACCGAAGGTCTCACCGGTAACCGAGCGGGCGTCGGTCACTCCGTCGGTGTGGACCAGGAGCCGGTCGCCGGGCTGGAGCCTGAGGTGGTGGACGGCCGGCTGTTCGCGCTCCTGGAAGCCGAGTCCGAGCGGGAGTTCGGCGCGCCGCCGCAGGGCGTCGGCGACCACGTGCCGGCCGCGGATCAGCAGCGGCGTCGGGTGACCGCAGTTGACCCAGGTGAGCTCACCGGTGGCCGCGTCCAGGTCGGCGACGACGGCGGTCAGCAGTCGGTCCGGGATCCAGCGGCAGAGCGTGCGGTCGATGGCCTGCGCGATCTCCGCGAGGCCTCCGCCGGCCCGGCGGGTGCTGCGGCAGGCGGCCAGGGCCACCGAACTGGCGCCGCCGGAGGCGAGGTCGTGCCCCATCGCGTCGAACACGGACAGGTGGAGCCGCCCGGCCGCGACCGAGTGGTCGAAGGCGTCCCCGCCGACCTCGTAGGCGGGTTCGAGGACCGCGCTGGAGGTGACGTCGCGGGTGCCGATGGTGCGCGGCGGCAGGAAGGCCCAGAGGAGTTCGGCCTGGAGGCTCATCGGGCGGTCGCGCGTCGTTCGGACGATCATGTCGCTGAACGCGCCCTTGGAGACCACGAGCAGCGCCACCAGGGCCGCCAGCGACTCCCAGCGGACGAGCACGTCCGGTTCCGGCTGTGGGAGCGCGACCCGCAGGACGCCGATCCGCTCGATCCCGTCGACCAGCGGGAACCAGGCCACGGGCGACGGACCGGCGGAGAACTGGGTGCAGCGCAGCCGGTAGGCGCGCCCCGCGAGCGTGGACTCGATGTCGAGGCGCTCGCCCGGGTCCGGGCCCGACGGTTCGGGCAGCGGTGCGAGCTGCCGTTGCTGGACGTCGGCCAGGAACACCCGCGCCCCGGTGCCGCCCAACCCGCGGACCGCCTCCTCCACCACACCCGGCAGCTCCCCCGGCCCGCTCGCCCGGGACCGGGCCAGCGCCCGCGCCAGGACCCGGCCCAACGTCTCCTCGTCACACGTCGGCATGTCGCACCTCCGATCACGGTCGCGCCTACCCACTGGCAGCCGGTCCGCACCCGCTCCGGGGCCACCTTCCGGCTCGGCCCGCCGGGCCCGTCCGGCGACCCGCTGCCCGGGCCGCCCGACGCCCCGGAGGTTTCGGCGTGCCGGACCGGGTTAGCCGCTCCGACGAGGAGCCCGAGCCCGCCACGAACGGAGGCTGCCATGACCGCGTTCGGCTACTTCCTGTCCTGCGAGGAGTTCACCCCCGCCCAACTGGTCGAACAGGCCCGGATGGCCGAGGAAGCCGGTTTCACCCGGCTCGCCGTCTCCGACCACTACCACCCGTGGAACGACGCCCAGGGCAGCAGCCCGTTCGTCTGGGGCGTGATCGGCGCGCTCTCGCAGGTGACCCGGCTGCCGGTGACGACGCTGGTCACCTGCCCCACCGTCCGGCTCCACCCGGCCGTCGTCGCGCAGGCGGCGGCGACGGCGGACGTGCAGCTGGCGGGCGGCCTGCGGCTGGGTGTCGGCACTGGCGAGGCGCTCAACGAACACGTCCTGGGCGACCGCTGGCCGCCGTTCGGCGTGCGCGCGGAGATGCTGGAGGAGGCCGTCGCCGTGATGCGAGAGCTCTTCACCGGCGAGGTCGTCAATCGCCGCGGCACCCACTACACCGTCGAGAACGCCAAGCTCTACACCGCGCCGGAGAACGGCGAACTGCCCGTGTACGCCTCCGCGTTCGGCCCCAAGGCGGCCGAGACGGCAGCCGGGTTCGCGGACGGGCTGGTCACCATGGCCCCGGACGCCGAACTGATCGGCCGCTACCGGGCGGCAGGTGGCGACGGCCCCGTCCTCGGCGGCGTCAAGGTGTGCTGGTCGCAGGACCGCGAGCGCGCGGTCGAGACCGTCCACCGGCTCTGGCCCAGCGAGTTGCTCCCCGGCGAGCTGGCCCAGGTCCTGCCCACGCCGCGCCACTTCGAGCCGTCGAGGCCGTGCGCCTGGGCGAGGGCGGCGGCGCGCAGCCAGACGGTCAGGCCGCCGCAGCGGGTGGCGTCGGCCTGGAGGCAGTCGACGGCGGGGACCATGCGGGCGAAGTACGGGAGGTCGTAGCCGTACTCGCCGGCGGTGACGTCGGGGGTGACGGCGTCGCGGACGCGGCCCAGACCGGTGAGGTCGTCGGAGGAGACGGGCTCCTCGAACCAGGTGACGCCTTCGTCGGCGAGGGCGTGACCGATCCGCACGGCCTGCTTGCGCCGGTAGCCCCCGTTGGCGTCGGCATAGAGCTCGGTGCGGTCGCCGACGGCGGCGCGGGCAGCACGCACCCGCTCCAGGTCGCGGCGCTCCCGGGTGCCCCAGGACTCACCGATCTTGATCTTGACCCGGGGGATGCCCTGCTCCTCGCTCCAGCCGCGCAGCTGCCGCTCCTGCCGGGCGGCCGAGTAGGTGGTGAAGCCGCCGCTGCCGTACACCGGTACGGGGCGGGCGGCGCCGCCGAGCAGCCGGGCGAGCGGCAGTCCGAGCAGATGGCCGCGCAGGTCCCACAGGGCCAGGTCGAGGGCGGATACCGCCCCGGAGACCAGCCCCGGGCGGCCCGCGTTCCGGACCGCCCGGCTCATGGCCTCCTGGGCCCCGTCGGTGTCGTGCGGGTCACGCCCGGTGAGCAACGGGGCCAGTTCCTCGCGGATCACGGCGGCGGTGGCGGGCGCGCCGTAGGTCCAGCCGAGACCGGTGCACGGGCCGCTGACGGCCTCGGCCAGGACGAGCGTCGTCCTGGCCCAGGCGAGGGTGCCGTCGGCCTCGGGGGGAACGGTGTAGACGCTCACGCCGGTCCGCTCGATCTCGGTCATGCCCGGCCCGCGGTTCGGTCCGCGGAGCCGGGGCCGCTCCCGTCCGGCGGGTCCTCGAACGGCTCGTCCGACCAGCCGGGCGCGTCATGGTCCTCCAACCGTTCGCGCAGCCCGTTCAGCGTGGTGCTGAGCAGTCGGGAGACGTGCATCTGGGAGACGCCGATGCGGGCCGCGATCTCGGACTGGGTCAGGCCGTCCCAGAAGCGCAGTTTCAGCACGGTCTGCTCGCGTTCGGGGAGGTGGGCGAGCAGGGGGCGGACGGCGGTGCGGAAGTCGGCGAGGTCGATGCCGGGGTCGCAGTCGCCGAGGCGGTCGAGCAGCGCGCTGCCGCTGTCGTCGGTGTCCTGCTCGCGCAGCGCGTCCAGGGAGTTGGGGCGGTAGACCCGGCCGGCCACGAGTCCTTCGGTGGCCTGCGCCACGGTGAGGTGGAGGTCCTCGGCGATCTCCACCGGGTTCGGGAGGCGCCCGAGCTCCTGCTCCAGCCGGTCGGAGCCGCGGGCGACGCTCAGATAGAGCTCCTGCATGCTGCGCGGCACCCGGACGGGCCAGGAGGTGTCGCGGAAGAAGCGCTTGATCTCGCCGGCGATGGTGGGGATGGCGTAGGTGACGAACTCGGCGCCGCGCTGCGGGTCGTAGCCGTCGACGGCCTTGATCAGGCCGATCGTGCCGACCTGGAGGATGTCCTCCATGTCCTCGGCGCGGTGCCGGAAGCGGGCCGCGATGAAGCGCACCAGCGGCATGTTCAGTTCGATGATCGTGCCGCGGACGTAGCTGTACGCAGCGCTCTCGCGGGCCAGGCCGATCAGCCGCTGGAACAGCGCGTCGCTCAGCTCGCGCGCTTCGGTCTTGCCCATCGCGCGCAGCTCGGCCTCGGTGAACCGGGGCGGCAGCTCGGACGGGGAGGGCTCGGACGGGAGGCCGGCGGTCGTCCGCACGGCACGGTGAACGGTCTCCGGAAGGGTGGACACTTGCTTCTCCTGGGCATCGGGGTGAACGCCCAGCTCCGCGAACGGGACCGCTCGCGTGCTGTGGACTTCTTCCCCCAGGACCTGTGCCCGGCTTCTTCAAGCGAAGGTCCCGGTGGCACCCGGTGGGTGCCGGCGCGGCCACCGGATTCGGCTACGACCGCTGCAACAGGTGTTCTACCCCCACATATGACATGGAATTCACGTTTCAGCTGACTTTTTCTGATTCGTCCGATTCTCCGTGCCAGCAGACGGTTCGATTCCGTGTACAGGGAGGTCACGGTGCGGTCGGGGGCACCGCCTGCTGCTCGCCCACGGCGCGCGTTTGCCCGTGCCCGGCGCGGCTACACGCACGGACGGGCGGGGGCGGAAAGGAGACCGGCAGGAGACGGAGACCCGGGGCTGCGGTCCGACGCAGGGCGCGCCCCCGTGTCCCTCCCGGAGGCGACCCCTCATGGCGACGACGAACACAGGACGGACCGGGCGCGCCCACGCGCCGCGGACCGGGCGGCGGGAGTCCCCCGACGAACGGGCCGACCGGCGCTGGACCGACCTGCTCCAGGAGGTGCGGGTCGCCCAGACCGGCTCCCAGGTGCTGTTCGGCTTCCTGCTGAGCGTGGTCTTCATGGCCCGTTTCCCCCAGCTCGACGGGTTCGGGCGGGGGCTGTACGTGGTCACCGTCGTGCTCGGCGCTCTCGCCACCGGCGCGCTCACCGCACCGGTCGCCTACCACCGGATCTTCGCCGGGCACCGCCTCAAGCCCCAACTGGTCGACGCGGCCGCACGGTTGGTCGCGACCGGCCTGATCCTGCTGTCGCTCACCATCGGCTCCGCGCTGCTGCTCCTGCTACGGGTGGCGGCCGGATCCGCGGTAGCGGCCGGCATCGTCGGAGCCGTGCTGCTCTGGTTCGCCTTCTGCTGGTTCCTGCTGCCGGTCCGGCACCTGCGCCGCACCGACGGGCACTGCGCGCCACCGCCCGCCGATCCCGGCGCGGAGGACCCGCCCGGGCATGAGCCGTGACCGCTACGGCCCTGGCGCCGCAACCCGGGTGTCCCGGCCGCGAGGTTTCGGCTCCCCACCTCCGGCAAGACGCCCGCCATGAGGATCCGTACGCGCTCCGAACCCCGTACCGTCGTCATCACCGGCGCGACCGCAGGCGTCGGCCGGGCCTGCGTCCGCGCCTTCGCCACCGGCGGCGACCGCCTCGTCCTGGTCGCCCGCGGCTCGGCCGGGCTGCACGCCGCGGCCGCCGAGGCCCTGGCCGCCGGCTCACCGGTACGCACCGTCCTGGCCGACGTCTCCGACCCGGAAGCCTGCGAGGGGGCGGCCGCCCACGCGGAAGCCGAGTTCGGCCCGATCGACGTCTGGGTCAACGACGCCTTCGTGTCGGTGTTCGCGCCGTTCACCGAGATCACCCCCGAGGAGTTCAGCCGGGTCACCGAGGTCACCTACCTCGGGTACGTCAACGCCACCCGCGCCGCACTGCGCCGGATGCTGCCGCGCGACCACGGCACGATCGTGCAGGTCGGCTCGGCCATCGCCTACCGGGGCATCCCGCTGCAGACCGCCTACAGCGGCGCCAAGCACGCCATCCAGGGCTGGCACGAGGCGCTGCGCTGCGAACTGCTCGCCACCGGCTCGGGGGTGCGGGTGACCATGGTGCAACTGCCCGCCGTCAACACCCCACAGTTCGACTGGGTACTCAACCGGCTGCGCGGCCGGGCCCGGCCCGTCCCCCCGGTTCACCAGCCCGAGCTCGCCGCCCGCGCCGTCCGGTACGCCGCCGACCACCCCGGGCGCCGGGAGTACTGGGTCGGCGCCAGCACCGCCGCCACCCTGCTCGCCAACGCGGTCGCTCCCGGCCTGCTCGACCGCTACCTCGCGCGCAACGGCGTCGACGCCCAGCAGGACGACCAGCCGCGCCGGGACCAGGACCCCGACAACCTGTGGACACCCGCCGACGACGACGCCGACCACGGCGCGCACGGGCGCTTCGACGCCGAGGCCCGCGAACGCAGTGCCCAGCTGTGGGCCTCCCAGCACCACGGGCTGCTCGCCGCCGGCGGGGCGGCCCTGCTCGGCGCCGCGGCGGTCGGTGCCCTGGCCCGGGGGCGGTGACGAGCGGTGACCGGGCAGATGAACTCATTGCCCCGGAAACCGCGTTGACCGAACGCCCCCCGTAGCCGCGCATGGAACCGCGTTCCCCGGGCAGGCGCCGCAAGGGACGGACTTGCCCCCACCGGCGAAACGACGAACGCCATGGGCTTCTCCCGAAAGCCAGGCGACATGGCCGAGACGGCCCGCGCCAGAACGGCCGCCGGGACGTTCGAGGAGGTGAACAGGATGAACGACGGGAAGGACCGCGTGCCGGTCGAGTCGGTACCCCCGGTCGAGACGCCCGAGTCACGGATGACCGGCGAGGGCGGACCGCCGCCCGAGCACGAGGAGGAGAAGGGACCGCAGGACGGCCCCGAGTACGAAGTCACCGAGCCGGCCCACGAGTCCGCGTCACCCGAGCGGGGGCGACGGGCCGGCCGATGATCACAGGATCCGCTGCCGCACTGCGGCAACCGGGTGGTCCGACAGGGTGATCCCGCACGCGACGGCGTTGCGCGCGGGATCCTCCCGTCGGCCGAACGGTACACCTGGGGCCGCTCGCCATGGTGGCGTGCCCGGCAACGACACATGGGGGTGGTGCGATGCGATCGATGTTCGAACTCATGCTCTGGTGGGGGATGTTGCTGCTCCTCAACACCGTGTTCATCAGCTCGGTGACACCGCTGGAGATCGCGGTCGGCGGCGGCGTCGCGCTGCTCGGTGCGGTCGGCGCCCTCGCCGTCCGGCGCGCCTCCGGCGCCACGCCCGGCGGCCCGGCCCGACTCGCCCGCTCCACCCTGGCATTCCCCTGGACCCTGCTGGCCGACACCGGCCGACTGGTGCTCCTCCTGACGTCGCCCGCCCGCCGACAGGAGGCCGGCTTCCGCACCGTCCGCCTCCCCACCGGTACCGGACCGGCCTGGGCCGCAGCCCTGCTGTCCTCGACCCCCGGCGCGTACGTCGTCTCCCACGAGGGCGGCTGGGATGACGGCGACTCGGGCGGCGGCGTCGCGCTGACCGTACACAGCCTCGGCGGGCGGACCTCGGCGCTGGAAGCCGCCCTGACGGGCAGCGGCCGGTGAACGCCTGGCTGCTGGCGGCGACCCTGCTCGCCGCCGCCGGATTCGGCCCGTGCCTGCTGGTCGGGCTGCGCGGCGAGCCCCACGAGCGCCTGGCCGGACTCAACCTCGCCGCCGCGGTGTGCTCCACCGTCCTGCTGCTGCTCGCCCAGGGCTACGGCCGCCCCTCTTACACCGACCTCGCCCTCGACCTGGCGGTGCTCGCGCCGGCCGGGACACTCGTGTTCACCCGTCTCCTCGCCGGATCGGACGCCGGGAAGCACAGCGGGGAGGAGCGCCGATGAGCCGCCACGTCCTCGCCGTGGTCCTGCTCTGCGCGGGCACCGCCGTCCTTCTGCTGTCCGCCCTCGCGCTGGTCGTGCTGCCCGGCCCGCACCTGCGGCTGCACGCGCTCTCCCCCGCCGCCACCCTCGGCGCCCCACTCGTCGCGCTCGCGCTGGCGATCGACACCGGGCCGGGGCGGGCGGCGGTGAAACTCCTGGTCATCGGCGCGCTGCTGGCCGCGGGGGGCACGGTGACCACCATGGCCATCGGCCGCACCACCCTCCGTGCCGAGCAGCACTCGGACCGGGGGGCCGGACGGTGACCGACGCCCTCATCGTGATCGCCCTGCTGCTCACGGCCGTCACCGCGACCGCCGCCGCGCTCACCCGCGACCCCGTCCGGCAGGCCGCCGTCCTCGCTCTGCTCGGGTTGAGCCTCGCCCTGCTGTTCACCGTGCTCCAGGCACCCGACGTCGCACTGTCCCAGCTGGGCGTCGGCAGTGCGATCACCCCGCTGCTCATCCTGCTGACCGTCCGCAAGGTGAGCCGCAAGGAACACACCGACGACGACCGTCCGGACCGCACCGAGTGAGCCGCACCACGCGCCTGCGGCTCTTCCTGACCGCGGCCGCCGTCCTCGCCGCCGCCCTGGTCGTCGCCGCCGAGCAGCTCCCGGGCTTCGGAGGCACCCAACACTCTTACGGCGAAAGGGCGGTGGCAGCCGGTCTGGCCCGCCGGACCGCCAACATCGTCTCCGCCGTCAACTTCGACCAGCGCGCCTTCGACACCCTCGGCGAGGAGTCGATCCTGTTCGGCTCGGTGCTCGGCGCGGGGATACTGCTGCGCCTGGCCCGGGACGAGCACAAGCGCCGGGCCGCCGCCGAGCGGGTGCTGCCCGCCACCCGGCTGTTCGGCGCCACCCTCCTCCCGGTCGCGGTGCTGACCGGCGGATATCTCGTCGCCCACGGCCAGTTGAGCCCCGGCGGAGGCTTCCAGGGCGGCGTCGTGCTCACCACCGCCCTGCACCTGGCCTACGTCGCCGCCGACTACCGGGTGCTGAAACGGATCCGCCCGCTGGCCGCCCTCGACGTCACGGACGCGATCGCCGCCGGCTCCTACGCCGCGCTGGGCCTGATCGGCCTGATCCAGGGCGCCGGCTACCTGGCCAACACCCTGCCGCTCGGCACCTTCAACGAACTCTCCTCCAGCGGACTGGTGGCCGTCATCAATGCCGCCGTCGGCGTGGAGGTCGGCTCCGCCGTCGTGGTGCTGCTGGCGCACTTCCTCGACCAGGCCGTGGAGGTCACCCCCCGAAGGAGCCCCCGATGACCGTCTTCCCCTACTTGGTGGCCGCCTGGATCCTGCTCGCCGGCCTGTACGGCCTGGTCACCAGCCGCAACCTGGTGCAGGCGGTCGGCTGCCTGGCCGTCGCGCAGTGCTCGACCTACGTGCTGCTGCTCGCCGTCGGCTACCGCCGGGGCGCCACCGCGCCCGTCTACTCCGACCTGCCGACCGACGCGCCGGTCGTCGACCCGGTGGTCCAGGCGCTCGCGCTCACCGACGTCGTCGTCGGCGCGACCGTCACCGCGCTCCTCCTCTCCCTCGTGATCCAACTGCGCAAGCGGCACGGCACGGTGGACCCGGAGGACCTCACCGGACTGCGAGGGTGACGCGCCGGTGAGCACCGCCGACCTCCTACCGCTGGCCGTCGCCGTCCCCCTGCTGGGCGCGGCGCTGCTGGCCGTCGCCGGACGGTGGCTGCCCCGCCCCGGCCGCGACGCGCTCGCCACCGCCTGCTCGGCCGTCGACGTCGGCTGCCTGGCCCTGCTGTGGTGCCGTACCGCCCCGGACGGCCGCGCCGTCTCCTGGCTCGGCGGCTGGACTCCGAGCCAGGGCCACGGCGTCGGCATCGTGCTGGTCGCCGACCGGCTCGGCAGCGGCCTCGCGCTGCTCGCCGCCGTGCTCGTGCTCGCCGTGTTCTGCTACGCCTGGCGGTACTTCGACGAGCCGTCGGGCGAGCACGGCGGGATGTTCCCCGCTCTCCTCCTGCTGTTCCAGGCCGGGATGTGCGGCTTCGCGCTCACCGGCGACCTCTTCGACGCCTTCGTCTTCTTCGAGCTGATGGGCGCCGTCGCCTACGCGCTCACCGGCTACCGGATCGAGGACCCGCGCCCGTTGCAGGGCGCCCTCGCCTTCGGGCTCGTCAACTCGGCGGCGGCGTACGTCTCGCTGCTCGGCATCGGCCTGCTCTACGCCCGGACCGGGGAACTGGGCATGGCCCGGATCGGCGCCGTGCTGGACGAACGCGCGGCCGCCGGACACGGCCGGGACGCACTGGTCGTCGTAGCCTTCGTCCTGGTCCTCGCCGGCCCGCTGGTCAAGGCCGCGACCGCGCCGTTCCACTTCTGGCTGCCGGACGCCCACGCGGTGGCGCCCAGCCCGGTGTGCATGCTGCTCTCCGGCGTCATGGTCGAACTCGGCGTCTACGGGGTGGCCCGGATCCACCGGGTGGTCTTCGCCGGGGCGGGAGGACTGCCGGACGCCGCCGTCCGGGACACCCTGCTCGCCGCCGGGGTGCTGACCGCGCTGGTCGGCGGCGTGATGTGCTGGCAGCAGCGCCACCTGAAACGGATGCTCGCCTTCTCCACGGTCGGGCACGTCGGCCTCTTCCTGGTCGGCGCGGCGCTGCTCACCCCGGCCGGCCTCGCCGGGACGGCCGTCTACGTGGCCGGGCACGCCGGTGCCAAGGCCGCCCTGTTCGGCCTCACCGGCGTCCTCCTCGACCGGTACGGCTCGGTGGACGAGCACGGCCTGCACGGCCGGGCCCGCGAACTGCGGCTGCCCGGCGCGTTGTTCGTCCTCGGCGCACTGGCCCTCGCCGGGCTCCCGCCGTTCGGCACCGCGCTGGGCAAGGCCGTCACCGAGGAGGCCGCCGGACGCTGGGGTGGTTGGCTGCCCGCCGTGTTCGTCCTGGTGTCGGCCCTCACCGGCGGCGCGGTGCTGCGCGCAGGCCTGCGGGTCTTCGGCGGGATCGGCTCCCCGCCGAAGGAGCACCCCGAGGTCGCCGCGACCACTGGGGAGGGTGAGGAGCCGGAGATCGGCGACCCGAGCCGACGGGTGCCGGTGCCGATGGTCGCCGTCCCCGCCGGCCTGCTGGCGGCCTGCCTGGCCGTCGGCGTCGTCCCCGGAGTCGGCCGGGCCCTCGCGACGGCGGCCGCGGCCTTCACCGACCGCGCCGGCTACCTGGCCGACACTCTCGGCCACCCCGCACCCGCCGCCCTGCCCACCCCCGAGGCGGGCTGGACTCCCGCCGGGGTCCTGCTCGGCCTGCTCTCCGCCGCCCTGGCCGCCGCCTTCGCCACCGCCGCCCTGAACCGCGACCCCCGACGCGGCTCCGGAGTCCTGTACCGGGCCACCGTCCTGCCGCTGCGCCGTCTGCACTCCGGCCTGCTCGGCGACTACATCGCCTGGCTGACCGTCGGCCTGGCCGCCCTCCTGGTCGCACTGGTCGCCCAGCTGTGACCGGGACGGCTCGCGGGCCCGTCCGGCGTCGACTTCCCGTGGCACGGCCACCCTGGCAGGTGCCGGGGCGACTGGCGGGCGAACCGGCCCCCCGGCCGCCCCGAAGGGCTCTCACCGGAGTCATCGAGGGTCACCGGCGCGGCGAACCGCCGTTCTCGCGGCCGACCGGGACCGGCCGCCCCTCGACGGCGACCCGGCTGACCACCGTGTCGAGGTCCGTCCCGAGGCGCTGGGCCGCCCTCGCGAGCAGCGTCAGGGCGATGTGCGGGGTCACCTCGAACCGCTCCGTGGTGACGCCGATCGCCACGCCGGTGGCGTGCCGGCGGTCGAGCAGGTCGGCGACCGCGCGGGCCAGGGCGGAGCGGTCGAGCGCGATTGAGGCGTGGAGCGCGAGGACCGCCACCAGCCCCGGTGTGGGGCCCGCGGGTTCCGCGGGCGAACCGAGGTAGACGCTGAGGGCGGTGCACCCGTGCGGGTGGGTGCGCAGGTGTGCGGCGACCACCGTCCGCGCCCCGCAGCGCCGGGCCCGGTCCGCGAACCGGCCGGGGCGGCCCGGGTCCAGTCCGAGGACCACCTGTCCGCTGCCCTGGTGGCGGATCCGCGCCAGCGGCCCGGTGCCCGCCTCGCTCTGGGCCCGTTCGAGGGCCAGGAGCTGTGGGGAGCTCGCTGCCAGGACGTCGACGGAACCGTCGTCGTGCCAGGCGCTCACGGCGGCGCCCACGCAGTCCGGGACGGTGGTCCTGGCCAGCTGGAGGACGTCGGGCAGGGTGGAGAACGGCCGGGACCGTCCGTTCTCGCGGGCCGCCGGCTCGCCGAGTTCGGTCAGCAGCGGGCCGGACTCGCCGGCGGCCGTCGTCTCGTCGGTCACCGCCTCCGGGCCGGGTTTCCCACGGTCCAGGCCGATCAGGACCCTCGCGCGGGCGACGGCTCGGGCGGGTTCCGTCTCGCCGGTGTACACCGCGATGGTGTAGCAGACGTCGTGCAGCCTCTGCTCGGCCTCCGCGGACCGCAGCGCCGACAGGGCGTCGTACTCCGCGACCAGATGGGCGAGCGCGGCCACGTCCACCAGGGACATGGGCACCTCCGGATGTACGTACGGCTCCGGACTCCGGCCGACGGACGTCGGCCGACCGGCACCGCAGCCGGGGCGGGACCGCCACACCCGGTTCTCCACCGCCACGGCGGCTTCGCGGGCCGGAGTTGATCACCGCAGTATAGGCAGCCCGAGCGCCTCCGCCGCGCGTCCGGCCACGCGCTTCTACCCGGCGCGGCCCCGCGCACACGCCCGACGGATCGCTCCGACCCCATGGAACGGGGCAGAACGGTTTCGCCGCCCCGGACCCGGAAAGCCGCCTGTCATGAAGGTCATCCCCGTATCCCCCGCGCCAACGTCCCCGAAAGGGGGCCGAGCGGCATGCTGCTGATCAGACCGCCGGGCGTCTACCGACCCCAGGGCGACACCGAGTTGCTGGTCTCCTGCCTGCACCGCGAGCGCCTCCGCAGCGGCAGCCGGGTGCTCGACCTCTGCACCGGGACGGGAGCGGTCGCCCTCGCGGCCGCCGAGGACGGCGCCCGGGTGACGGCGGTGGACCTCTCCGGCCGTGCCGTGGCCACGGCCTGGCTCAACGCCAAGCTGCACCGCAGCGGCATCCGGCTGCACCGGGGCGACCTGCTGGCCCCGGTCGCGGAGCTCAGCTTCGACCTGATCACCGCCAATCCGCCCTACGTCCCGGCCGCGGCCACCGCGGCCCCCACGGGTGCCGGAACCGGGCCCGGGCTCGCGTGGGACGCGGGACCGGACGGACGGCTCGTGCTGGACCGGATCTGCCGGGAGGCACCCCGGCGGCTGGCCCGCGGGGGCGTCCTGCTCCTCGTCCAGTCCTCCCTCGCGAACGTGCCGGCCACCCTGGTGTCCCTGGGCACGGCCGGACTGCGGACGACGGTGGCGGCTCGTCGCCGACAGGCCTTCGGGCCGGTGATGGCAGCGCGGGCCGCACGCTTCGAGCGGCTCGGGCTGATCGCCCCGGGCCAGCGGCACGAAGTCCTGGTGGTGGTGCGCGGTGTCCGGGAACGCTGACCGGTCGACAACCCGGGTGGTCGTGGTGCCGGGCGGTCCGCTGCTCGTCGAGGGACCGGTGGAAGTGGTCCTGCCGGACGGAGAGGTCCGGGTGTCCGAGCGACCGGTCGTGGCACTGTGCGCGTGCCACCGGAGCCGGTGCTACCCGTTCTGCGACACCAGTCACCGACGCCCCCGCAGGCCGCGCTCGAACAACAGGGACACCTCAAGCAGCGGGGACACCAGCGGGAAGCGCGGCGGGAAGGGCTGAGCGCAGCGACGTACGGCCGGCTCGCCAGCAGCCGAGCACGTGGTCGGCGAACCGGCCCTCGACGACCTGTGCGGCCGCCAGCCCGAAGGCGATACCCGCTGCCAACTCGGGCTCACTCAGAATCAGTTGCTCCACGACCCCGTGCCGGACCAGCTGCTCGTGGACGGCGTCGGCCTCCACGTGCTCCCGGTAGAACAGTGTCCCGTCCGGCCCGCCGCCCAGCCGCTCCAGTGCGGCCGCCAGCCGCGCGGACCCGGGCGAGGAGGTGATCTCCAGGGCGGCGAACTGCCCGACGGCGGCGCCGCGCAGCGCCCGGTGCAGGCCGAAGAGCGTCATCAGGTTGACCACTGCGAGGGCGGGAGCCGGTACGAGGTCCAGGTAGTGCGCGTAGCCCGGTTCGAGGCCGAACGCCGCCATCATCCGGGCGTACAGGCCCGCGTGGGCACGTTCGGGACGGCCGGCACCGTACTCGTCGTAGACGATCGCCATCAGGACGGCCTGCGCCGGCCCGTGGATCCTCGGCAGCATCCACAGCTGCGGATCGGCCTCCTTGAGGTGGTAGACCGAACGGTGCACCAGGTACTCACGGACGTGCCGAAGCCTGCCCTCGTCACGCAGGAAGTGCGACGGCCCGGTGTCGTCCGGGGATTCCGCCAACAGCTGGTCGAGGGCTTCCCGCACCGGCCGGACGGGCTCCGCCTCGGCGCGCACCGCGGCGAGGAACGATCGCTCCAACTCCCTCCGCAGGTGCAGCAGTTCCGGCTCCCACTCCCAGCCCGGCAGGACCCCGTCCAGCCCCCGGTCATGGAGCTCGTAGCACAGGTGCAGCGCGAACTGGTGGTCCTCGCCCCAAGGTTCGCCGTACGACCCCGGCGACACCAGCAACCGCCCCGCCCCCGGCGGCCCCGCCGTCACCAACCCCAGCACCGCCGCCGACAACGGCCCCCGAACCCCGTACGCCGTGCCCCGCTCATCTCCGTCCATCACTTCCCGCCTCCTCCCGCACCAGTCAGATCTCATCCTCCATGCGGATCGCGTCTCTGAGATCCTGCACGGCCTCGCTCCGATCACCACCCTCCTCCGCGAGCAGGGCTGCGGCGATGGCATCGAGCTTGCGCTGGATCGCGTGCTCGGCCCGGCGTTCGGCGTTCTTGAGCAACGCGAGCAGCAGCAGGGTGACGGCCGACATCATGTCGCCGACGAGGAGCTGCCACGAGGTCGAGAGTCCCGCGGCGTGCACCGCGACGAAGCCCGCCACGAGCAGGACGCACAGCGCGTAGAACAGCGGGGAACTGGTCAGGTTGGACGCGCGCTCCGCCAGCCGCGCGAACCGCCCCCGGCCGCGCTCGGCCGGGTGGTCGAGCGTCATGGTCCCCTCACCCGCCCGGCGCGGTTCGGTCGGTGTTCCGCGCCGTGCAAGCGGTGGACCGCGAAGGCCCGTCGTCCGCCTCCCGGCTCAGGACCAGGGTCGGTTCGGGGTGTTCGGTGCGCTGGTCCACCACGCCTCCCGGGCTGTCGTCGGTGCCTCCGGCCGGAGTGCTCCGGCCGGAACGCTCCGGCGGGTACCCAGCCGGCCCCCGTTCACTCCGCACGGGTCCCGACTGCTCCAGTGCCGTTTGACCTCCTCCCCCGGGGGCAGACGCGGGTCGAGCCCGTCCCCGGACGAGGCCCGACAAGGAAACCGGTCCGAGCGGTCCGACCAGCCGCCCGGACCGCTCGCGTGCCGTCGGCACGAACCGGCGACGCAGAACTGGAGTAGCGATCATGGGAACCCCGCCGAACGATCCGGTGCCGCCCAGCCCCACCCCGCTCCCCGGGCCAGGCCCGCAGCCGGGTCCGTTGCCCGGGCCGGTCCCCGGGCCAGGCGGCCCGGACCCGGTCCCGCCCGCGCCGCCCCGGCCGGAGCTCGACCCACAGCCCGCGCCGGTTCCCCCGCCCGATCCGATCACCTGACGACCCGCCGGAGCAGACGCGGACGGCCCGCCTGCGCGCTGCCCGTCGTCCCCCGCCGCAAGCAACGACGCCCTCGGCTCCCGCCACCCTCCGGTTTCCCGCCCACCGCACCGGGCACGCGCGCCGCATGAAGACGTCCAGCTCTGCTCGGGCGGCCAGGCGCCGCCGCTACCTGCTCTGCCCACCACGCCACTTCGCCGTCGAGTACGCCATCAACCCGTGGATGGACCCGGCCCGGCCGGTCGAGCCGGCTGCCGCGCTCCAGCAGTGGAACGGGCTGCGCGCCGTCCTGCTCGACCTCGGACACCGGGTCGAACTCCTCACCCCCGTACGAGGGTTGCCGGACATGGTGTTCACCGCGAACGGCGCCACGGTGGTCGACGGCCGGGTCCTGGTCGCCCGCTTTCGGCACCACCAGCGCGCAGCGGAGGCCGACGCGCACCGACGCTGGTTCGTCGCGGCGGGCTACCGGCCGGTCCACACGGCGGGGCCGGTCAACGAGGGCGAGGGCGACTTCCTGCTCGCGGGGCCGCGGATCCTGGCTGCCACCGGCTTCCGCACGAGTCGGGCGGCACACCGCGAGGCCCGCCGGCTGCTGGACCGTCCGGTGGTCACGCTGACCCTGGTCGACCCGCGATTCTACCACCTCGACACCGCGCTCGCCGTCCTCGACGACGACCGGATCATGTACTACCCGCCCGCGTTCGCCCCGGCCAGCAGGCGCCTGCTGCACGTGCTCTACCCGCGGGCGATCCTCGCCTCCGAGGCGGACGCGGTGGCGTTCGGGCTCAACGCCGTCAGCGACGGCCGCCACGTCGTCCTGCCCGCCGCCGCCCGCGGACTGGCGGGCCGCCTGCATGCCGGGGGGTACGTCCCCGTCCCGGTCCGCATGCCCGAACTCCTCAAAGGCGGCGGCGGCCCGAAGTGCTGCGTACTCGAACTGCGCCCCGCCTGACCGCCTGCTGTGCCTACCCGGCTCACCAGAAGCACCCGGATCCGGGCGGGCGCGGATCGCACGGGTTTGCGCCCCCGGTAGTCGGACAGACGCCGGAGCATCGAACCGTCACCGACCGAGGAGGTACGGCCGATGCACCGTGGCAACGGCACCATGACCGGGCGAACCGCCCTGGTGACCGGCTCCTCCCGGGGCCTCGGCCTGCTGATCGCGGGTGAACTCGCGGACCGCGGGTGCCGGGTGATGCTGTGCGGCCGCGACGAGTTCGCGCTGGAGCGGGCCGTACGACGGCTGAACGGCCGCCCCGGCGAGGTCGCCGCCACCGCTTGCGACCTCGTGGACGCGCAGGCGCCGCTCCGACTGGTCCGCGCGGTCCGCGAACGCTTCGGCGCCGACGTGGACCTGCTGGTCAACAACGCCGGCCTGATCCAGGTCGGCCCGGTCTCCGCGATGCAGGAGCAGGACTTCCGGCGGGCCCACGAGCTGATGACGATGGCACCGCTGCGGCTGGTCCAGGCGGTGCTCCCGTCGATGCGGGCCCGTGGCACGGGCTCGATCGTCATGGTCTCCTCGCTCGCCGGGCGTGTCCCGGCGCCGCACCTGCTGCCGTACGTGGCGGCCAAGTTCGCGCTCACCGGCCTGTCCGAGGGGCTCGCGGCGGAGCTCTCGCCGCACGGGATCCGGGTCACCACGGTCCTCCCGGGCCTGATGCGCACGGGTTCGCACACCGCCGCCGAGTTCGCCGGGCAGGCCGGGCAGGAGTACGCCTGGTTCGCCGCCGCCGCGTCGCTGCCCCTGGTGTCGATGGACGCCGAGCGGGCCGCCCGGCGGATCGTCCGCGCCGTCGAGGGCGGCCGGCGCGAGCTGGTCCTGACCCCCCTCGCCAAGGCCGGCGTGCTCGCCCACGGCGTCGCGCCGGCCACCACCGGCCGCCTGCTCGCACTGGCGTCCCGGCTGCTGCCGCCGGCCGGCGGCGCCCCCGAGCACGGGGTGCCGGGCGTGCGCGCTGCCGCCCGGCACCGACCGGGCGGCCCGGTGCACCGGCTCACCGTGCTCGGACGCCGGGCCGGACGGGCCGACAACCAGCCGACCACGTCCTGAGGGAGTCGCCATGAAGGCCGTGACATGGCACGGACGCCGTGACGTCCGCGTCGAATCCGTCCCCGACCCGGTGATCGAGAAGCCGACGGACGTCCTGGTCGAGGTCACCACCACCGGGCTGTGCGGATCGGACCTGCACCTCTACGAGGTCCTGGGCGCCTTCCTCGACGTGGGCGACATCCTCGGCCACGAGGCGATGGGCGTCGTCCTCGACGTGGGACCCGCCGTCCACGCGGTGTCGGCGGGAGACCGCGTGGTGGTGCCGTTCAACATCTCCTGCGGCACCTGCTACATGTGCGTCCAGGGCCTGCACTCGCAGTGCGAGACCACCCAGGTGCACGAGTACGGCACCGGAGCGGCGCTGTTCGGCTACACCAAGCTCTACGGACAGGTGCCCGGCGGCCAGGCGCAGTACCTGCGCGTGCCGTTCGGCAACACGCTGCCCGTCGTCGTCCCGCACGGGCCGCCGGACGACCGCTACGTGCTGCTGTCCGACGTGCTGCCCACCGCCTGGCAGGCCGTGGAGTACGCGGCGATCCCGCCCGGCGGCAGCGTCGCGGTGCTCGGCCTCGGCCCGATCGGGGACATGTGCACGCGCATCGCTCGCCACCGCGGCGCAGGCACCGTGATCGGGGTGGACCTGGTGCCCGAACGGCTGGAGCGCGCCCGGGAGCGCGGCGTCGACGTGCTCGACCTGGCCCGGCTCGGCGCCCGGGTCGTCGACGCCGTCCGGGAGCGCACCGGCGGCCGGGGCCCGCACGCCGTGATCGACGCGGTGGGCATGGAGGCCCACGGCTCGCCCGCCGCGACGGCCGCGCAGCGCATGACGTCCCTGCTGCCGGACGCCCTGGCCTCCCGGCTGATGGCCCGGGTCGGCCTCGACCGGCTCCACGCGCTCCACCTCGCGGTGGACCTGGTCCGGCGCGGCGGCACGGTCTCGCTCTCCGGCGTCTACGGCGGCATGACCGATCCGCTGCCGCTGCTGACCATGTTCGACAAGCAGTTGCAGCTGCGGATGGGCCAGGCGAACGTCCTGCGCTGGATGGACGACCTGCTGCCGCTCGTCAACGACGGCGATCCGCTCGGCGTCGAGGACTTCGCCACCCACCACCTGCCGCTGAGTGAGGCCCCCAGCGCCTACGAGATGTTCCAACACAAGGACGACGGCATGGTCAAGGTGCTGTTCCAGCCCTGACACCGTCGCCGAGGCGTCCTTGCCGACGAAGGAGGAGACCATGCCGGCCGGTTCGAGCAGGAAGCGTGAGCGCCAGTACGAGCACATCAAGGAGAGCGCCCTGGACCGGGGGGAGAGCGAGAAGCGGGCCAAGGAGATCGCCGCCCGCACGGTGAACAAGGAACGGGCGCGGCACGGCGAGTCCAGGACGGCCGGCCGCTCCTCAATCCACGACATCTCGTCCGCCCGGCGCGGCGGCCTGCGGTCCCACTCGGGTTCCCAAGGACCGACCAAGGAGCAGCTCTACAACGAGGCCAATCAGCGCAACATCCACGGCCGCTCGAAGATGAACAAGGAGGAACTCGCCGACGCACTCGGACACTGACACACCCGCTCGACAGCTCGACGACCGCCGCGCGGGCCGCCCAGCGGGGTCCGGGGCGGGCCCGGATCGCGAGCAGGACGAAACCGGCCGGTAGTGCGTAGCCGGCCCCCCAGCCGCTGCCCCGGGCTCCGGACGACCCGGGGCAGCGCCCGGTTCGGACGGCCGGGGCCGAACCGCGTTTCGCAACAGCGTGTGCCCGGACGCGGGGCAGGCAGCTGTGCCGACGTCTCCGGGCCGCCACGTTTTGTCCCTCTTCTGACGGTTACCCGCACTTGGTGGGTGCTCCCGCCACGCCCGACGACCGCCGCCGGGACCAGCTGCGGGGACCACGGAGGAAAGATCATGAAGGTTGCCGACTACCTGTTGCGACGGCTGCGCGAGTGGGAGGTCGAGCACGTCTTCGCCTACCCCGGCGACGGCATCAACGGACTGCTCGCCGCGTGGGGCCGGGCCGAGAACCGGCCGCGGTTCATCCAGGCCCGTCACGAGGAGATGGCCGCCTTCCAGGCCGTGGGGTACACCAAGTTCTCCGGCCGTACCGGGGTGTGCGCGGCCACCTCCGGTCCCGGCGCGATCCACCTGCTCAACGGGCTGTACGACGCGAAGCTCGACCACGTGCCGGTGGTGGCGATCGTGGGGCAGACCGACCGCAGCGCCATGGGCGGCTCCTACCAGCAGGAGGTGGACCTGCTGTCGCTCTACAAGGACGTGGCCTCGGAGTTCTGCGAGATGGTCACCGTCCCCGCACAGCTGCCCAACGTCCTGGACCGGGCGATCCGCATCGCCACCACCCGCCGCACCGTGACCGCGCTGATCGTCCCCGCCGACGTGCAGGAACTCGACTACGAGCCGCCCGCCCACGTCTTCAAGCAGGTCCCCTCCAGTCTCGGGGTCCCCCACTACGCGCCGGTGCCGGGGGACGACGACCTGGCCCGGGCCGCAGAGGTCCTGAACGCGGGCGAGAAGGTCGCCGTGCTCGTAGGCCAGGGCGCGCGCCGGGCCCGCGCCGAGGTCGAGCAGGTCGCGGAACTCCTCGGTGCCGGCGTCGCCAAGGCCCTGCTCGGCAAGGACGTCCTCCCCGACACGCTGCCGTACGTCACCGGCTCGATCGGCCTGCTCGGCACCCGGCCCTCCTACGAGATGATGCGCGACTGCGACACCCTGCTCGTGGTCGGATCGAGCTTCCCCTACAGCCAGTTCCTGCCCGCCTTCGACCAGGCCAGGGCGGTGCAGATCGACCTGGACCCGTCCATGGTCGGCCTGCGCTACCCGTTCGAGGTGAACGTCGTCGGCGACGCCGCCGAGACGCTGCGCCGGCTGCTCCCGCTGCTGGAGCGCAAGGAGGACCGCACCTGGCGCAAGACGGTCGAGGAGAACACCGAGCGCTGGTGGGAGGTCATGCAGCGCCGAGCCGAGGTGACCGCGGACCCGGTCAACCCGGAGTACGTGCTGCACACCCTGGACGCGTTGCTGCCCGAGGACGTCATGCTGTCCTCCGACTCCGGGTCGGCCGCCAACTGGTACGCCCGCCACCTGCGGATGCGCGGCAGCATGCGCGGCTCGCTCTCCGGCACGCTGGCCACGATGGGCCCCGGCGTGCCGTACGCGATCGGCGCCAAGTTCGCCCACCCCGATCGGCCGGCCATCGCCGTCGTCGGCGACGGCGCCATGCAGATGAACGGCCTGGCCGAGCTGATCACCGCCGCCAAGTACTACCACGAGTGGACGGATCCGCGTCTGGTCGTGGCGGTGCTGAACAACCAGGACCTGAACCAGGTCACCTGGGAGATGCGCGCCATGCAGGGCGCCCCGCAGTTCGAGCCCTCCCAGCATCTGCCCGACGTCCGCTACGCCGACGTCGCCCGGTCGTTCGGCCTCGACGGCGTACGGGTCGAGCGGCCCGAGGACGTGGGGCCCGCCTGGAGCCGGGCGCTGGCGGCGGACCGACCGTTCGTCATCGACTTCCGCACCGACCCGGCGGTGCCGCCGATCCCGCCGCACGCGACCTGGGACCAGGTCAAGGCCGCCGCCTCCGCCGTGCTGCACGGCGACAGCGACCGGGCCGCCGTCGTCCGCCAGGGGGTCAAGGCCAAGGTCCAGGAGTTCCTGCCCGGCGGCCGGAGCTGACCATGGCCGACGCGCGGAAGGTGGACGTGGACCTGGCGGCCCTGGAACGGGCGCTGCGGGAGGAGGTGGACGGCGAGGTCCGCTTCGACCCGGGCAGCCGCGGCGCGTACGCGACCGACGGCTCCAACTACCGGCAGGTGCCGCTCGCCGTGGTGGTGCCCCGGACGGTCGAGGCGGGCGCGACGGCGCTCGCGGTGTGCTCGCGCTTCGCCGCGCCGGTGCTGTCCCGCGGCAGCGGCACCAGCCTGGGCGGACAGTGCACCAACACCGCCGTCGTCATCGACTGGACGAAGTACTGCAACCGCCTGCTGTCGGTGGATCCGCCCGCACGGACCTGCGTCGTGGAGCCCGGCATCGTGCTGGACGAACTGAACCGGCAACTCGCCCCGCACGGGCTCATGTTCGGTCCCAAGCCGTCCACCCACGCGCACTGCGCGCTGGGCGGGATGATCGGCAACAACAGCTGCGGCGCCTCCGCCCAGGCCTACGGCAAGACCGTCGACAACGTCCGGCGCCTGGAAGTGCTCACCTACGACGGCGTCCGCTTCTGGGCCGGCCCCACCGACGACCAGGAGTACCGGCGGATCGTGGGCGCCGGCGGTCCGCGGGCCCGGCTCTACCGAGGCATGAAGGACCTCGTCGACCGCAACCTGGCCGCCATCCGGCGCGGCTACCCCAAGATCCCCCGCCGGGTCTCCGGCTACGACCTGGACTCACTGCTGCCGGAGAACGGCTTCGACGTGGCCAGGGCCCTGGTCGGCAGCGAGGGCACCCTGGTGGCCGTCCTGCGGGCCGAACTCGAACTGGTCCCGGTGCCGGCCGCCGAAGCCCTGCTGGTGCTCGGGTTCGACGACATCTACCGGACGGCCGACGCCGTCCCCGAACTGCTCGCCCACAGCCGGCCCAGCCAGCTGGAGGCCGTCGACGGGCGGATGGCCCAGCTCATGCGCGAGGAGCGCGCCTACCTCGACTCCCTGGAGCGGCTGCCCGAGGGCGACAGCTGGCTGCTGCTCCAGTTCACCGGCGACACCGAGGCGGAGGCCGACGGCAAGGCCCGGGACCTGCTGCGCGCCCTCGGCCGCTCCGAGGACGACCCGTCCGTGGCACTCTCGGACGACCCGCCGCGCGAGCAGGAGATGCTCAGGGCCCGGGAGGCCGGGCTGGGCGTGACCGCCCGGCCCCCGGACGGCGCCGAGACCTGGGAGGGTTGGGAGGACTCCGCCGTCGCGCCCGAGAAACTGGGCGACTACCTGCGCGACCTGGAACGGCTCTTCGACCGCTACGGCTACCAGCAGGCCTCCCTGTACGGACACTTCGGGCAGGGCTGCGTCCACACCCGGATCCCGTTCGAACTGCGCGAGGGCCGCGGGGTCGAGGCGTTCCGGGCCTTCCTGTTCGACGCGGCCGACCTGGTCGCCTCCTACGGCGGTTCGCTGTCCGGGGAACACGGTGACGGCCAGGCCCGCGGCGAACTGCTGCCCCGGATGTTCGGCGCGCCGCTGGTCGAGGCGATGGGCGAGCTCAAGTCCCTCTTCGACCCGGGCGACCGGATGAACCCGGGCAAGGTCGTCCGCCCGTACCGCGTCGACGACAACCTGCGCCTCGGCACCCGCTGGCGCCCTGAACCGCACCGCGCGACGCAGTTCGCGTACCCCGACGACGACGGCGACTTCGGGCAGGCCGTCCTGCGGTGCGTCGGCATCGGCAACTGCCGCACCCACCGGGGCGGGGTGATGTGCCCCTCGTACCGCGCGACCCTGGAGGAGGAGCACTCCACCCGCGGACGGGCCCGGCTGCTGTTCGAGATGCTCGGCGGGGTTCTTCGGCCATCCCGAGGTCTACATCGTGGCGCTGCCGTTCATCTCCCTGGCCTCGCTGCTGATCGCCGTGCCGACCGGGGTGAAGTTCTTGAACTGGGTCGGCACCATGTGGAACGGCTCGCTGTCCTTCGAGACCCCGATGCTGTTCTCCCTGGGCTTCCTGGCGACCTTCATACTCGGCGGCCTGACCGGGGTGCTGCTGGCCCCGCCGCCCATCGACTTCCACGTGACCGACAGCTATTTCGTCGTCGCCCATCTGGACGGCCCGATGGTCGGCGGTGAGCTGGTCCAGCAGGTCTTCGTCGGAGTGCGCGGCTCAGCCCTCCAGGGCGTCGGCTATGCGGTGCAGCACGCCACCGGCGGACGGGCGGCGCGGCGCGGTCTCGCGTACGGCCTGCATCCGCTCGCCGATCTCCTGGAGCTCCTTGCGGCCGAGGGCGGCCCGGACCATCGGGAACCACGATGCCTCTTCCTGCTCGATGTGCCGTTCGACGGCGTCGATCAGGACGGCGGTCTTGGCGTCGTAGCCCTCGTCGCCGGGCGACATCCGGCTCAGCTCCTCGCAGAGCACGTCGGCGACGTGGTGTTCCTCCTTGGCCCGGTCCATGTCCTCGGCGAGCCCGGGTACCTCCTGGCGGATCCGGGGGTAGACCAGTTCGTCCTCCAGATAGGTGTGCACGGTCAGCGCCTCGATGATCCGCCGGACCGCATCGGTCCGTGCCCGGTCGTCGCCGTCCTGGGCCAGCCCCCGGTATTCGCGGAACAGACCGCGGACCTCCTTGTGGTCCTCCCGCAGCAGGACGATCGCATCGTTCGACATCGCAGGGCTCCTTCGTCCTCGGCCCCCTGTGTGAACCGGGCGTGTCCCCTGGCAGGGCGGCACCAAACGCGGGCCGTCGGCGGAGCCACCACAGGTGGATCCGCCGACGGCCCGCGCGGTTTACCGCGGCCCTTCCCGGGCAGGCGCACGGTATGTCCCGGCTCCGGAGTGACCACCGGGACGGCCATCGTCACCCGCTGTGGCGGCCGGCACCCCAGGTCGGCCGCCACAGCGGTGCGCTCACCCCGGGCCGGACACGTCGAACGATGCACGAATCCTTTCTCGTGCGTCGGCAATGGTGAAAGACGGGTCCTATCGTGGAGGCATGGACAGCGGCAGGACGACCGACCGGCAGTGGACGTTCCTGACCAACCACGCCCGCGTCCTCGTGCAGATCGCCCGCGACCCGGGCATCCGGGTGCGCGACATCGCCACCTGCTGCCTGCTCACCGAACGAGCCGTCCAACGCATCATCAGCGACCTCGAACAGGCCGGATACCTCAGCCACGAACGCCGCGGCCGCGCCAACCACTACCGCGTGATCGCCGCCAAACAGCTGCGGCACCCCGCCGACGCCGGCCCGACTGTCGCCGAACTCCTCGCCGCCCTGCTGCACCGACCTGCCGACGGCCAGCAGGAAACGGACGGCCATCGGGGCCAGGCGCCGACCACGCCGGAGTCCTCCGGACCGTGACCATGCACGCCTGATGCCGGGCGGGGCCCGCGCCGTCCCGGACGAACCGCGCCGGTGTGACGGACCGATCCGGACGCCGTATCAGGTCCGGCTCTGCCCCGTAACCCGGTTACCCCGTCGGACCGGGCCAGGCGCAGACGCGCTGGGCCGGGTAGCGGGCCCGGTGGCCATCCGCAGGGGCGAGGGTCCAGCCCCGAGCGGGGGCGCCATTGCGAGCACACCAAGGAGAGCCTGCTCGACCACAGGTGGACGAGGAACAGGCCGAGGAGACCGCGGCCACACGGTTGACAAGGAACGTGCCCGACACGGGAGTCGAAGACCGGGAGCCGCAGCTCGACGCACGACATCCCGTCCGGCCGGCGAGGCGGGCCACCGGCGCCCGAGCCGCCGAGTACCGCAGCGGGTGAATCCGCCCTCCGGACACCACCCACAACGGAAGGAGCCCGGAACCATGACCCGCCAACCACCGAACGAGGACGGGTTCACCGTTCAGGTCCACCCGTGGGCCGAAGGAACCGTCCTGGCGCCGTACGGCGAGCTCGACCTGGAAACCGTCGCCGACCTGGAGGCTGCCCTCACCCCGGCGCTGGCCCAGCCCGGCAGCGTCATCGTGGTCGACTGCGCCGGCCTGGAGTTCTGCGACTCCACCGGACTCAACCTCCTGCTCCGGGCCCGGGCCCGCGCGACGGCGGACGGCAGCCGCATCGAGCTGGCCTCCCCCGGCCGATGATTCGGCGCATGCTCGAACTCACCGGCGTCACGCACGCGTTCCCGATCCGCGACACCGTCCCCGGCTGATGGGGGAAGGCACCTGACGGCCGGCTGACCACCGTCGAACCGGAGCCGAACCGGCCGAAGAGGCCAGTTCCCGGCCGGTCCGAAGGTCGGCGTTCGCCCGCGCCCTGCGGCCTGATACCTGTCACGGCTGTCACCCTTCGGCCTCCGGTGGCACAGTGGGATCAGGCGACGGGGCTGCCGCCGTCGGGCCGGGGCGCAGTGCACGGCGCCTGGCCGAAGGGCGATCCGGACGGTGGGACGGATGGACGAGCAACTGGCGGCGGGCGGAGAGCAGGCGCTCCGGCAGCTCCTGGCCGGGCTGACGGCCGTCCGCGACGGCGACTTTCGCATCCGGCTGACTCCGGGGAAGCCCGGAGTGCTGTCGGAGATCGCGGAGGTCTTCAACGGCATGGCCGACCAGCTGGCCCGGGTGACCTCCGAAGTGACCCGGGTGGCCCGCGAGGTCGGTACCGAGGGGCGTCTCGGCGGCCAGGCGCAGGTGCCGGGAGCGTCGGGCACCTGGTCGGACCTGACCGACTCGGTGAACGCGATGGCGGGCAATCTGACCGGGCAGGTGCGCAACATCGCCCAGGTGACCACCGCGGTGGCCCGCGGTGACCTCACTCAGAAGATCGACGTGGACGCCCGCGGGGAGATCCTGGAACTCAAGAACACCGTCAACACGATGGTCGACCAGCTGTCCGCCTTCGCCGACGAGGTCACCAGAGTCGCCCGCGAGGTCGGCACCGAGGGCCGCCTGGGCGGACAGGCCCGGGTCGAGGGCGTCGCGGGGACCTGGCGCGACCTGACCGACTCGGTGAACTTCATGGCCGGGAACCTCACCGCCCAGGTCCGCAACATCGCCCAGGTCGCCACGGCCGTCGCCGAGGGTGACCTCACCCGCAAGATCGACGTGGACGCCCGCGGGGAGATCCTGGAGCTCAAGACGACCCTCAACACGATGGTCGACCAGCTGTCCGCCTTCGCCGACGAGGTCACCAGAGTCGCCCGGGAGGTCGGCACCGAGGGCCGCCTGGGCGGACAGGCGGACGTGCGCGACGTCTCCGGGACGTGGCGCGACCTCACCGAGTCCGTGAACGTCATGGCGGACAACCTGACCGCCCAGGTCCGCTCGATCGCCGAGGTGACCACGGCGGTCGCCGGGGGCGACCTCACGCAGAAGATCCGGGTGGATGCCCGCGGGGAGATCCTGGAGCTCAAGGAGACCATCAACACGATGGTCGACCAGCTGTCCGCGTTCGCCGACGAGGTGACCAGGGTGGCCCGGGAGGTCGGCACCGCCGGCAACCTGGGCGGGCAGGCCACCGTCCGGGGCGTCTCCGGCACCTGGAGGGACCTCACCGAGAACGTGAACGAGATGGCCTCCAACCTGACCGGCCAGGTGCGCTCGATGTCGGAGGTCGCGACGGCCGTCGCGCGCGGTGACCTCTCGAAGAAGATCACCGTGGAGGCCAAGGGCGAGGTCGCGGCCCTCGCGGGCGCGATCAACACCATGGTCGACACCCTGTCGGTGTTCGCCGACGAGGTGACCAGGGTCGCCCGCGAGGTCGGCACCGAGGGCATCCTCGGCGGTCAGGCCCGGGTGCCGAACGTCGCCGGCACCTGGAAGGACCTCACCGACAACGTCAACTCCATGGCGCACAACCTCACCAGCCAGGTGCGCAACATCGCCCAGGTGACCACGGCGGTCGCCGAGGGCGACCTGACCCGCAAGATCGACGTGGACGCCCGCGGCGAGATCTTGCGGTTGAAGACCACCGTCAACACCATGGTCGATCAGCTGAGCTCCTTCGCCGCAGAGGTCACCAGGGTCGCCCGCGAAGTCGGCAGCGAAGGCCGGCTCGGCGGCCAGGCAGAGGTCGAAGGCGTCTCGGGCACCTGGAAGCGCCTCACCGAGAACGTCAACGAACTGGCCGGCAACCTGACCCGGCAGGTCCGCGCCATCGCCGAGGTCACCAGCGCCGTCGCAGCCGGCGACCTCACCCGCTCGATCAGCGTGGACGCCTCCGGCGAGGTCGCCGACCTCAAGGACAACATCAACGCCATGGTCGGGTCCCTGCGCGACACCACCCTGGCCAACCAGGAACAGGACTGGTTGAAGACCAACCTGGCCCGTTTCTCCGCCGCCGTCCAGGGTCGACGTGACGTCCGGGCCGTCGCCGACATGATCACCGACGAACTGACCGCCCTGGTCGGCGCCCAGTACGGCGCCTTCTACCTCGCCGAGGAGACCGAGGACCACCCCGAGCTCGTCCTCATCAGTGCCTACGGCCGCTCCCTCGCGGACCTCCCGGAACAGCGCCTGCGGCTCGGGGACTCCCTGGTCGGCCAGGCCGCCCGTAGTCGGCGGATCATCGCCGTCGACGACCTGCCGGCCGGCTACGCCGTCATCGGTTCCGGAGCCGGGCGGGCGGACGCCCGGTACCTGGTCGTCCTGCCCATCACCTTGGAGGAACGGCTCCTCGGCGTCCTGGAGTTCGCCTCCGTCCACCCGTTCACCCCGGTCCACCTCGACTTCCTGGAGCAGTTCACCGAGTCCTGCGGCGTCAACATCGGCACCCTGCTCGCCAACGCCCGCACCGACGAACTGCTCGCCGAGTCCCAGCGACTGACCGCCGAACTCCGGGCCCGGTCCGAGCAGTTGCAGAAGGGGCAGGAGGAGCTGCAACGCTCCAACACCGAACTGGGCGAGCAGGCCGCCCTGCTCGCCCAACGCAACGGCGACATCGAGGCCAAGAACCTGGAGATCGAGCAGGCCCGTCAGGAACTGGAGGAACGCGCCCGGCAGTTGAGCCTGACCTCGACGTACAAGTCCGAGTTCCTGGCCAACATGAGCCACGAACTGCGCACCCCGCTCAACAGCCTGCTCATCCTCGCCCAACTGCTCGCCCAGAACACCGGCGGCAACCTCACCGCCAAACAGGTCGAGTACGCGGGCGTCATCCACTCCGCCGGCACCGACCTGCTCCAGCTCATCAACGACATCCTCGACCTCTCCAAGGTCGAGGCCGGAAAGATGGAGATCACTCCCGAGCCCTTCCTCGTGCGCGAACTCCTGGAGTACGTGGAATCCACCTTCAAACCCCTTGCGGACCAGAAGGGACTCCACTTCGAGGTCTCCCTGGACCGCAGCATTCCCGACGAACTCGTCGCCGACCAGGCCAGGCTGCGCCAGGTACTGCGCAACCTGCTCTCCAACGCCGTCAAGTTCACCGACACCGGCCGGGTCGAGCTCCGGATCGAGCGTGCCGAGGGAGCGGACGTGCCGCCCGAGCTCCGCCGGACAACCGCGGTGGCCTTCCACGTCGAGGACACCGGCATCGGCATCGACACCGCCCACCTGGAAACCATCTTCGGCGCCTTCCAGCAGGAGGACGGCACCACCAGCCGCCGCTTCGGCGGCACCGGCCTCGGCCTGTCCATCAGCCGCGAACTCGCCCGGCTCCTCGGCGGAAGCCTCGACGTCACCTCCACACCCGGACGAGGCAGCCGCTTCACGCTCTACCTGCCGGTCACCGAGCCGCAGCAGGAGAACGGCGACCCCGCCGATCCGCTGATCCTCGTGGTCGAACCCGACCCGCCGGGCCTGCTCACCCTTCTCACCCGAACCGCCGTCGAATCCGTGGGCGCGACCGAGGCGGCGGCAAAGGTCGTCAGCGCCGAAGACGCACCGGGGCTGCGGGCGGCCCTGTCCGGACCCGGCCCGCAGTGCGTCATCCTCGACATCTCCCGCTCCGGCGAACTCGCACCGACCCTGCTGGAGGAGCTGGCGGACGGTACTCCCGTCCTCGGCTACGCAGGCGACCGGACGCGCCGGCCCCCCGGTGACGCGATCGGAGGCATCGACCTCGTCCACGGACTGGACGACCTGCACGACCGGGTGATCCAGCTGCTCGGCGGGCGCCGTCCCGTACAGCAGAGCCCCGCACCGGCATCCGCCACCGCGGACGAAGCGGTCGCCGGGCGGACCGTCCTGATCGTCGACGACGACATCCGCAACGTCTTCGCCTTGGCCGAGGCCCTCGAACAGGGCGGTCTGAACGTGCTGCACGCCCCGGACGGCAACGCCGGTCTCGCCCTGCTGCGAGCACACCCCGAAACCGCGCTCGTCCTGATGGACGTGATGATGCCCGGGCTGGACGGCTACGGCGCCATCGCCGCCATCCGTGCCGACGAACGCTTCGCCCACCTGCCGGTCGTCACCGTCACGGCGAAGGCCATGCCCGGGGACCGGGAGAAGAGCCTCGCGGCGGGCGCCGACGACCACGTCACCAAGCCGGTCGACACCGGCAGCCTGCTCGACCGGATCCGACAGTGGACGGACCTTCCGTGACCGCCGAGGAGGAGCCCGGGAGGACCACCGCCCGGGCCTTGGCCGCGACCGTCCGCCGACTCCAGGACGCCGCCGCGCGAACCCGGGAGGAGGCCCGACGCAGAACGGTCGTCGACGTGGCCACGGGCATGCTGGCGGAACGACTCGGGCTCGTGCCCGCCGAAGCCTCCGCACGCCTGGCCCGGCTCGCCCGCGAGGCCGGCGTACCGGTCCCGACCCTGGCCGCCGACATCGCCCGCATCCACGACGCCACGCCCGAGGCCCCCGAGGGCGGCCTGGCCGCCCCGCCGCACCTGACGCCCGCCCTCGCGGCCGAAACCGACCTCCAACGGGCCGCCGACGCGGTCCTGGAACAGACGGACCCGCTCGGCGTCCGCGGCGTGGCACTCTGGCAGCGGCTGCCCGGCGGAGCGCTCGCCCTCGCGGCGCACGCCGGGCTCACCGCCGACGAAGCCGCCGTCTGGAGCCGGGTCCCGCCCCGCGTCGACACCCCCGCGCAGCATGTCGTCCAAGGCGGAACGGCCCTGTGGCCCGGCGACCGGGCCGCAGCACTTCCTTCGATCGGTGCCGCAAACGCGCGGGCCGTGCTGCCGCTGCTGGACGGGGGCCGCTGCCGTGGCGCGTTCGAGGTGCTGTGGTCCGGGCCCGCTCCCGCCCTCGGTCCGTCCCACCGCCGACTGCTGGTCGGGCTCGCCGACCTCTGCGCGACCCTCCTCGGCCCCGTACAGGAGCCCGAACCGGCCGACGAACTCGCCGTCCTGCTGGAGGGGCTGCTCTCTCCCGCGCTGCTGCTGGAACCGGTCATCCGGGGCGGGCAGGCCACTGATTTCACGCTCGTGCGGGTCAACACCCGCTTCGACGACCCGCTGGGCCGCCCCCGGCAGGCGCTGGAGGGTGCCTCTCTCCTGGAGACCTACCCGCTCGCCTGCGCCACCGGGCTCTTCGAACGGCTGCTGCGGGCCCACCGCACCGGCATCCCCCTGCCCGGCGAGTCCGTCAAACTGGGCTTCACCACGGGACGACTCGCGCTTCCCGCCGACACCCAGCTGGCCATCGCCCCGTTCGGTGGCCGGCTGGTGGTCGGATGGCAGCTGGGGACCTCACCGTCCGACGACGACCAGCAGGTCGCACTACTGCGCCAGGCACAACGGCTGGCCCGCGTCGCCGGATTCGAGGAACTCCCCGGCCAGGACGTGATCCGCTGGAGCGACGGCCTGCGAGAACTCTTCGGCCTGCCGCCCGAAGCCGCACCCGTCCCACTGCGCCACCTGACCCGGCTCGTCCACCCGGACGACGAACCCGCCGTACGGCGCCTGGTCGACACGGTCCGACAACGACACCGCACCGCCTCAGGGGTCTTCCGCCTCGCCCTCCCGGACGGCACGCACCGCTACGCCCACGTGATCGCCGAGCCGCTGCTCGACGACGACGGCCGGCTCCTCGCAATCCGCGGCGCCTACCACGACGTCTCCGCGCAGCACCGGACCGAGGTCGCGCTCGACGCCACCCAGGAGCGCCTCGTCGACAGCGAGAAGCAGGCCTCTGAGGGTGAGCAGCTGGCGCTGCGGCTGCAGCAGGCCATCCTGCCCAGCGCACCGCCTCCGCTCGCCGCGATGGGCCTGCGCGCCACCGTACGCTACCGGCCGGCCGCACAACGCGACCGGGTGGGCGGGGACTGGTACGACGTGCTGCCGCTGCCGGACGAGCGGGTACTGCTCGCGGTCGGCGATGTGGCCGGCCACGGCGTCGGCGCTGCCACCGGCATGGTCGCCCTGCGGCACGCGCTGCGCGGTCTGGCCGTCACGGGTGCCGGGCCGGGCCGACTGCTGGAGTGGGCGAACGCTGTCGCACTGCGCGAGCCGGGCCAGGTGACCGCCACAGCCGCCTGTGTGCTCTTCGACCCGGCGGCAGGCCAGCTGCGCTGGGCCCGCGCGGGCCATCTGCCGCCGGTCCGGTTCAGTGGCGAGGGAGCGGAACTCCTGCCACTGCCCCACGGGGTACTGCTCGGCGCTCTGCAGGAGGCCCGCTACGAGGAGCGGACCGTGCGGCTCGGCACCCACGACGTACTGCTGCTCTACACCGACGGCCTGGTCGAACGGCGGGACCGCCCGGCCGAGGAGTCCGTGAACGAGCTGATCCGGGCCGCCGGGCCGCCCGGCCCCGACCTGGAGCACTACCTCGACCGGCTGCTGGCCCTCAGCTCGGCCGACACCCAGGACGACACCTGCCTGATCGCCGTCCGGGTCGAATAGGTCGCACAGAGCGGGCGGCGGCGTGTGCGCGCAGCGTTAGGAGCGGACGGGTCCGGGTAGGCGCGGCCGAGTGAGGGGGTGGCCGAGACCGGGACCGAAAGGGACTCCCATGTTGCTACTGCTAGGACTACTGCTGACGGCGGCGTCCGGCACATTCGCCGGACTGCTGATCGCGGACAACCTCTCCGGTGGACCCGAGTACCAGGTCACGGTGCTGGGCAACGACCTCGTGACGCTCAACAGCCTCGGCGTCTTCCTGTCCGGCGTCGCCCTCGCCCTGCTCTTCTGCCTCGGCCTCGCCCTGATCGGGCTGACCAGGCGGGCCCCGCGCCGCCGGCCGCGGCCGATCACCCACCGGGCACCGTACCGCCGGGCCCGCCCGGCGCAGCCCATCGGGCCTGTCGAGCCGCTCGCCCCGCCGGTGGAGGCGGAAACCCCGACACCGGAACGGCGGGCCGCCGAACAGGGTGGTCGGGCCGCCGGGATGCCGGAGGCCGAACCCGCACGAGGCGGCCGGATCCGGCACCTGTTCGGACACTGACAACAGAGGAGTGGTAGAGCCCGGACGACACGGCGGAGGAGCACGGGAGGTGCTGACGGATGACCAGGGCACCGCTGGCCGCCGCTTCGCGCGCTCACGGCGGGGTACGGGCTCGAGGACTGCGGCTGTCGCGGCACGCGGGGGCCTCGGCCGAGGCCCGGGCCCTGACCGTCGCCTTCCTGGCCGACGTGGCCGATCCCGTCGTGGCAGTCGACGCCGCGCTCCTGGTGGCCGAACTGGTGGGCAACGCCGTACGCCACACGGGTCAGCCGGGCTGGCTCCTCCTTGTCCGCCGCCCCGACCTCCTACGGATCGAGGTCAGCGACTCCAGCCCCCGTCCGCCGGTGCCGCGTCGCCCGCGCGGCCCCGGTGAACCGGGCGGCCACGGCCTGTTGCTGCTGGACCGCCTCGCACTGCGCTGGGGCTGGCGTCGGTGGGGCCCGGGAAAGGTCGTCTGGTGCGAGCTGCGGATTCCGGCTGGTTGACGGTCCCTGCCAGGCGCCCGGAGCACTCCAGCAGCATCACGTGCACGAACGCCTGCGGCAGGTTGCCCCGCCCACGCCTTGCCTCCGGAACGCACGGACTCGGCCACCCCACGCAACCCCGGCGCGTCCCGGTCGGTTCGTCCCGGCATCCGCGCTTACGACGGCGCGGGCCGGGCAGGCGCTGGGGCGGCCGGGAGAGACCCGGTCGGTGACCCCGAGGAGGCACAGGATGAGCATGGTCAAGGAGTCCGTCGAGGTCGGCGTCCCGCTGCGCACCGCCTACAACCAGTGGACGCAGTTCGAGGAGTTCCCCCGGTTCATGGAGGGTGTCGACTCGGTGACCCAGCTGGACGACCGGCACAACCACTGGCGCACGAGCATCGGCGGCGTCAGCCGTGAGTTCGACACCGAGATCGTCGACCAGCTGGCCGACGAGCGGATCGCCTGGCGCACCATGGACGGGGAGGTGCAACAGAAGGGCGTCGTGACCTTCGAGCGGCTCGACGACCGGCACACCCGCGTCAACATGGCCATCGACTTCCAGCCCGAAGGCATGGCGGAGAGGGCCGGCGACCTGTTCGGCGTCGTGGACCGCAGGGTGAAGGGAGACCTTCACCGGTTCAAGGAGTTCATCGAGCAGCGCGGCCGGGAGGAAGGCGGCTGGCGGGGCAGGATCTCCCCCGCCTGAGGTCCCGACCTCGACCACGACGTCCGGTGGTGCCCGAACGAGCGGGCACCACCGGACGCGGTTGCGCAGAGTCAGCGCTGTGGGAAACGATGCTGCTCGACGAGGCGGGCGAAGTCCCCCCAGAACGCCGGCCCGGTTGCCTCGTCGGCACCGCGGACCGCTACACCCGCCGTCGCGTTCGGAAGGTCGAGGCCGGCCATGCGGGACAGCTCGACGCCGGATCCCAGCAGCGCGACGGGCTTGCCGTGGCGCAGCGTCTCGGCGAGGAACCGGACCGCGTCCGGATCGACGTGACGGGCCAGGTCGCCGAAGTCGGGGACCACCAGCGCGTCGTACAGGACCGAGGCGACGGTCGGCAGCGGCCGGTCCACCGGCACCCGGGCGCCGTCGTGCGCGAGCACGTGGCCGCCGTGCGCGGCCAGTGTCTCCACCACGGCGCCCCGGGCACCCAACTGCTCATGGGCGGAACGGATCTGTTCCCCGTCCACGCCCGGAGCCGCCAGTACGGCGACCTTGCGGGTGCGGATGCCGGAACCGCGCAGGTTCTCCAGGCTCAGCGCGGGGGAAGTCCGAGGCCCGGCCGTACCGCTACCGGCCGATGCCGTCGCCCTGTCTGCGGGCTCGGCCTCGGGTTCGGGCTCGCCGATCCGCCGGGCGACCTCAGCGGCCAGCCCTCCGTCCACGTGCACCAGGTTGCCGACCATGCGGCGGCGGACCTCGTCGCTGCCCAGCTTGCCGAGTTCGAAGGCGAAGGCGGCGGTGATGTGCTGCTGTTCCCAGTCGCTCATGCTGTGCCAGAACAGAGCGGCCTGGCTGTAGTGGTCGGCGAAGCTGGGACTGCGGCGGCGCACGGCCGCGCCGTCGATCCGCTCCTGGTAGTGCTCGAACACCCCCTCGGGCAAGCGGCCGCCGCCCATCGTGAAGGGGCAGCCGCCGCCCACGGAGTTCGGGGTGTAGCTGGTTCCGTCGTGGACGACCTGCTGGCCGTAGCCGTCGCGGTGGTTGGTGCGCACGTCGGCAAGCGGGCGGTTGACCGGCAGCTGGGTGAAGTTGGGGCCGCCCAGGCGGATCAGCTGGGTGTCCAGGTACGAGAAGTTGCGGCCCTGGAGCAGCGGGTCGTTGGTGAAGTCGATGCCCGGGACGACGTTGGCGGTGTGGAAGGCCACCTGCTCGGTCTCGGCGAAGAAGTTCTGCGGGTTGCGGTCCAGGACCATCCGCCCGACCGGGCGCACCGGGACGAGTTCCTCCGGGACCAGCTTGGTCGGGTCCAGCAGGTCGAAGGGGAAGGCGAACTCGTCCTCCTCCGGAATGAGTTGGACGCCGAGTTCGTACTCGGGGAAGTCGCCGGCCGCGATCGCCTCCCACAGGTCGCGGCGGTGGAAGTCGGGATCGCGTCCGGCGGTGAGCTGGGCCTCGTCCCAGACCTGGGAGTAGGTGCCGAGCTTCGGCGTCCAGTGGAACTTCACGAAGGTGCCCCGGCCCCCGGCGTCGACGAGGCGGAAGGTGTGCACGCCGAAGCCCTGCATCATCCGGTAGCTGCGGGGAATGGCCCGGTCGGACATCACCCACATCAGCATGTGGGTGCTCTCGGGCTGGAGTGAACAGAAGTCCCAGAAGGTGTCGTGGGCGGAGGCGCCGGTGGGGATCTCGTCCGCCGGCTCGGGTTTCACCGCGTGGACGAAGTCGGGGAACTTGGCCGCGTCCTGGATGAAGAAGACCGGCATGTTGTTGCCCAGGAGGTCGTAATTGCCGTGCCTGGTGTAGAACTTGGTGGCGAAGCCGCGGACGTCCCGCACCGTGTCGGCGGACCCGCGCGGGCCCTGCACCGTCGAGAAGCGTACGAAGACCGGCGTGCGGCGGCCGGGTTCCTGGAGGAAGTCGGCGCAGGTGGACTCTGCCAGCGACGCGTACGGTTCGAAGAAGCCGTACGCTCCCGCGCCGCGTGCGTGCACCACCCGCTCGGGGATGCGCTCGTGGTCGAAGTGGGTGAGTTTCTCCCGCAGCTGGAAGTCCTCCAGCAGGGTGGGTCCCCGGTCGGCGACGGTGAGGGAGTTGTCGGTGTCGTCGACACCCACCCCCTGATCGGTGGTGAGCGGGCCGTCCGGGTCCACCGCGCGGACGACGTCCAGCGCGCAGTCCTTTTCGTCGCGCTCCGGCTCCTCGGACCGCTGGCGTTCGGGAGTCTCGGTGACGAGCGGGGAATCCGGCTCGTGCTCGGGCTCGGCGGGTGGTTCTGGAGCCGGGGTCTCCGTGACCAGGGGCGAATGCGCGGGGTCGGGGTTCTGAGGGGTTGCGGGATCGGTGCTCATCTCGTGTTCTCCGTCCTGGTGTCGGTGCCGGACCGCAGCGAGCGCACCCCAGGCACCAGAGGTCGGCCGGACCAGCGCGGGATCTCCGTTGCGGGCGAGTGCTGGCGACGCGCGCCGTCGCGCCCGAAGCCGCGACGCCTCTGACGTCCGAGGCGAGCGGGCCGTGGGTGAACCGCCGGGGCTCGGCCGAGTCGACGTAGCTGACCGGGGCCTGGGCCGCGCAGCGGTTGGTACGGGTTCCGCCGGATACGCCATGCCCCTGCGGGTTGCCGCCCCCGCCGGAGCCAAACGGTGACTGTCCGGTTGATCGCGGCGGCCAGCTGCGGACGCCTCGCGTTCGACCCGTCACTGAGGGGCCACGACATCTACCGCGACGCGGCCTCCTGAAGCCCGGCCCGGGCGAAGTGCAGCAGGTCGGAGAGCGCGAGCGCGGACAGGCCCGCACTGACGAGCCGGGTCACCTCCGGAGCGAGGACCTGGCCCGCCGTGAGACCCGTGGAGATCCACAGACCGGCGCAGAACGGACAGGTGACCAGCTCGCCGATGGCGCGACGAACGCCCGTGCCCCGGACGTCCTCCGCCAGTTCGGCCGGACCGGCCTGGCCGCGGAAGCGGGCGAACGGCAGCCGGACCGGACTGGTCACCGGATCCTTCGCCACCAGCCGGGACAGCCTGTGCACGGCGCCGGCGGTGAGCAGAACGTCCCACGGGCCAGGTGTCGGCAGCGGCCGTCTCGCCCGTCGGGCGGAGGCCGTGAGCACTCCGACGCAGCCCAGGTAGCCGACCATGACGGCGAGGTAGCCGCCGATCGGCTGCTCACCGTCCGGCTCGTACGCCCGGCGTTCACGGCGGAGCGACGATCCAAGGGCATCCAGGCCAGACCTTCCGGAGCCGCTCACGGTCGGATCGGGGTACGCGTGGAGGCCGGTCACCATCGGTACCACCGGCGACCACCGGCGGCTCCGCCGCCCGTGAAGACGAAGCCGAGAACCCAGACGACGAGAACGGCCAGGGCGATCCACCACAGAATGTGGATCGCGAAGCCGGCGCCGCCCAGGATCAGTGCGAGCAGCAGGACGAGGACGAGGAGAAGCATGGGAGTCGGCCCTTCTCACGGTTGGCTGGATGTTCCGGACATCGCGCCTGCCCGATTCGACCCGAATCAAGCCGGGTCCTGGAACCGATCCGTCGTCCTCTGTCGCACCGCTCCCTCCTCCCCTCCAGATGCCACCGTGACCGAGCGCGCGAACCATGGACGTTCCCCGTCTCGCACCCGAGCGACACCATCGTGACCTCCGACGAAGTGACCTCAGAAGCCTGGGCGGCCCCTCCGCGGCGGCTGGGTTCAGGGCTGGGTGGGGTGGGTGGTGGTGTGCCAGGCGTGGTAGCCGCCGAGGAGGTCGGAGACGTCGGGGTGGCCGTGGTGGCGCAGGAGGCTGGCGGCGATGGAGGAGCGGTGGCCGCTGGCGCAGTGGATGACGAGGGGGTGGTCGGTGGGGATCTCGGCGAGGCGGGTGGGGAGTTCGGCCAGGGGGATGTGGAGGGAGCCTTCGATGGCGCCGGTTTCGCGTTCGCCGCAGGTGCGGACGTCCAGGACGGTGGGGGGCTGGTCGGTGGTGAGGGCGGTGCGGAGTTGGTCGGCGGTGAGGCGGCTGGCGGGGGTGAGGTGGTCGGCGAGGGCGGGTAGGGCGGTGTCGGGGTTGCGCAGGTAGCCCGCGATGCGGTCGAAGCCGATGCGGGCGAGGCGGGTGACGACCTCGTTCTCGCGGTCCTGGGGGGCGATGATCGCGATGTCGCTGTCGGGGGTGAGGACGGTACCGGCCTGTTCGGCGAAGCGGCCGTCGATGGGGACGTTGATGGCGCCGCGCAGGTGTCCGGCGGCGAAGTCCTGGGGGCTGCGGGCGTCGAGGACGACGGCGCCGGCGGCGCGGGCCTGCTTGAGGCCTTCGGGGCACAGCGGGCGGGCCGCGGTGCCGGGGTCGAGGAGAGGGTGGTCCTGCCGGTTGAGGGCGGCGTCGTGGCCGAAGTAGGCGGGGGCGGTGGACTGGCCGGCGGTGACGATGCGGACGAAGGTGTCCTGGTCCATGGGCCGGCAGGCGTAGTTGGTGCGGCGCTGGGCGCCGATGGTGGACCGCTTCTCGGTGGAGAGGTTCTTGCCGCAGGCCGAGCCGGCGCCGTGGGCGGGGAAGACCAGGGTCTCGTCCGGCAGGCCCATCAGCTTGCGGTGGACGCTGTCGTACAGCATCGCGCCGAGCTCCTCGGCGGTGACGCCGACCGAGGCGAGCAGGTCGGGCCGGCCGACGTCGCCGATGAACAGCGCGTCGCCAGTGAGCACCCCGTACGGGACGGCGTCGTCGGGCTGCTCGAAGACCAGGATGCTGATCGACTCGGGCGTGTGGCCGGGGGTCTCCATGATCTGCAGGGCGACGTCGCCCAGTTCGATCCGCTCGCCGTCGCCGAGCTTGCGGATCGGGTACTCCGTCTCGGCCCGCTGCCCGTAGCCGATCCAGGCGCCGGTGCGGGCGGCCAGTTCGAGGTGGCCGGCCAGGAAGTCGGCGTGGAAGTGGGTGTTGATGACGGCCTCGACGGTGAAGCCGTGGGCCTCGGCGTCGGCGACATACTCCTCCACGTCACGGCGCGGGTCGACGACGACGGCGCGGCCGGTGCGCTCGTCGGCGATCAGGTACGAGGCCTGGGAGAGGCAGTCGAGGTAGAACTGGGCGAAGTACATGGGGTTTTCCTCCTGGGCGACGCCGGGCGCCACGGTGCGGGCGCGGGTTTCTCAGATACCCCCCTCGGTATTTCTACCAGCATACGGCCGCCATGGCCGAATACGGACGGGGGTATCGCCGAAGCATTTCGATAATACCCCCGGGGGTACTATGGTGGGCGTCGACGGGGGAACCGGCCCGCCGCCTCCCCGGGCATCCTCGCCCGGGCCCGGCCGAGCCGACGAGAGACCCGCACCACCTCGCGCACCACCGCCACCGCCCGCACCGGGCGGCGGCACCGTGCGACCGCGGCACCCCCGACCCGCCGGACCACCGCGGCCCGGCCCGCACCACTGGAGAAGCCCGTGCCCCAGCTGCCGCCCACCCCTGGCCCGCCCACCGCCGGCCCGTCCGCCCCCGGCCTGCCCACCCCCGGGCCGAGCGCCCCCGCGCGGTCCGCGCCCGCCCGGGCCGGCCTGCCGACCGCCGAGCCCAACGGCGCTACGGGGCACGTGATATGACCACGCTCCTGCTGGCGCTGGCCGCCGGCGCGGTGGTCGGGCTGGCCCTCGGCGGCCTCGGTGGCGGCGGCAGCATGCTGGCCGTGCCCGCCCTGGTCTACCTGCTCGGCTTCTCCCCCGCGCTGGCCACCACGGCGAGCCTGGTGATCGTCGCCGCGACCTCGCTGACCGGCCTGCTCGCCCACGCCCGGGCCGGACGGGTGCGCTGGCGCACCGGTGCGCTGTTCGCCGCCGCCGGGCTGCCTGCCGCCGCGGCGGGCGGGGCGCTCTCGGCCCGTCTGCCGGGCGCGCTGCTGACCGGCGCCTTCGCGGTGCTGGCCGCGCTGGCCGCGTGGCGGATGCTGCTGCCGGCCAGGACCGACCGGCAGGAACGTTCCGCCTCCGGGCCGGGCCGCTCGACCGCGGCGGGCGCCGGCCTCGGCGCCGTCACCGGACTGCTCGGCGTCGGCGGCGGCTTCCTCGCCGTCCCCCCGCTGGTCTCGGTGCTCGCCTTCACCATGGCCGAGGCGGTCGGCACCAGCCTGCTGGTGATCACCGCCAACTCCCTCGCCGCCCTGCTCCCCCGCCTCGGCGCCGCCGGCTCGATCGACTGGGCCGTCGCCGCGCCCTTCACCGGCGCCGCGATCCTCGGCGCCTGGGACGGCAAGCGGCTCGCCGACAAGCTCAGCGGACGCGCCCTCCAGCGGGCCTTCGCGATCGCCCTGCTCGGCGTCGCCGCCCTGATGCTGGTCACCACGCTGACGTGACCGGCCCTCCCGCCCCGGCCGCCTCCCCCGGGCGTGCCGGTCCCCCCACCCCTCCCGTCCCGAGAGGACACCGCTTCCCCATGACCACCCCGCTCACCGTCGACCAGTTGGAGCCGCGCCTCGGCCGGCTCACCCTCATCGACGTCCGCTCCCCCGGCGAGTACGCCGCCGGACACATCCCGGGCGCCCTGAACATCCCGCTCGACCGGCTCGACCACGCGCTGCCCGCCCTGCGCAGCGCGGCCGCACGGTCCCAACTCGCCGTCGTCTGCGCGGCCGGGCAGCGGGCGCTGAACGCCTGCGCGCGGCTCGACGAAGCCGGGATCACCGCTCTCGTCGTGACCGGCGGCACCAACGCCTGGACGGACGCGGGCCGTCCCGTCGACCGGGTGGCCGGCGCCCGCCCGGTGTGGGCGATGGACCGTCAGGTCCGGCTGGTGGCCGGCTCGATCGTGCTGCTCGGCCTGCTGGCCGACCGGGCCCGGCCGGGCGCCCGCTGGATCTCCGCCGCGGTCGGCGGTGGGCTGGTCCTGTCCGCGCTGACCGACAGCTGCGCGCTGGGGACGGCACTGGGCAGGCTCCCGTACAACCGCCCCCGCCCGGGCACGCCGACCCTCGACGACACGCTCGCCGCGATCGGCGGCTGAGCCCCTGCCCCGGTGGGTGCGGCCGCGCCCACCGGGGCCTGCCAGGGCCCGCCGATCCGCCGGCCCGAGGTCCCCTGCCCACCCCCGGGGCGGGGGACCTCGTCGTCAGGCGCAGGCGCCCAACTCCACCACCACGCCCACCCCGGGCCGGTACCGCGCCAGGTCCGCGAAGAACCGCTCCGCGTCGACGGCCGTCTCCGGCGGGTGGACGCCCGGTGTGCGCACCGTGCCGTCCAGCAGCTGGGCCAGCCCGAGCGCGGCCGGGACGCCGGTACCCTCGGCCATGTCGGCCAGCAGCGCGTCCGCGCCGGTCAACCGGGCCAGGGCGCTCGCCCGGCGGCCGTCCACCGTCCCGGTCGCGGCGGCGAAGAAACCGGGCAGGCTGCCCGGGGAGCCGAAGCGGACCGTCCGGGCGCCCGCCCGCAGCATGCGGCGCAGCGAGGGCCGGTCCAGGGCGAGGGCGGCGGTCTCGTTGCTGAGCCGCCCCGCGTCGAGGTCGCGGCGCAGCACGTCCAGGTAGGCGGCGGTGCCCGCCCTGACCACCATCAGGCTGGCCGCGTCGCCGCCCGGCCGGAGGGTGCGGTGCAGGGTGACCGGCTCCGGGTGTCCGACGGTGTACGCGGTACCCCGGTGGCCGCCGGGCAGGTCGAGCGCGACCTGTTCGAGCGGTGGCCGCCGGGTGAGCCGCCCGCCGCGTACGACGGCGACGGTGCCGCTGACCTGCTGCATCCAGTGCACGGCGGCGGCCGCCGGGGCGCCGTCGCGGCTCAGCAGCGGGGTGTCGCCCGAATCGGGGCCGGTGACGGAATCGGGGCCGACGTCGACGGGCCAGGCGGTATGGAGGTCGGTGAGGGTGTCGAGGAGGGCGGCGGCCCGGACGGCGAGCAGGTTGCTGACGCCGGGGCTGGCGCCCATGCCGATCACCGCGCGGACTCCGGCGGCGCGCGCCTCCTGGTCCAACTCCAGCATGGCGACGGTGGGTTCCCAGTCGTCGCAGATGTCGAGGTAGTCCGTCCCGGTGCGGATCGCGGCGCGCAGCACGTCGAGTCCGAAGCGGTAGTACGGCCCGACGGTGTTGAGCACCGCGTCCGCCCCGTCGAGGGCGGCGTCCAGTTCGGCCTGGTCGGTGACGTCGACCCGCCGGGCCCGGACGGTCACGCCCGCGCCCGAGGCGTGGTCGGCGAGCCCGGCGGCGGTGCGGCGGGCGGCATCCGGGTCGCGGTCGGCGATCACCAGTTCCCGGACGCCGGGGAGCCGGGCGGTGACCCGGGCGGCGACGCGGCCCATCGCACCGGCTCCGCCGAGGGCGAGCACCTTCATGTCGGTCGTCCCTTCCGTCGCTGAACTATCGCGTCCATTACGAACGTATCATCTACGAACGTTGTGACCGTGAACGACAGCTGCGTGGATACGGGCCCGGCCCGGCCACCGCCCGCCGGGACGCGACCGTCAGGGCACGACCGTCAGGAACCGGCCTCCGGCCCGGTGGGCTCCGGCAGGACGGGCTCCGGCAGGGTGCGGAACAGCGCCCAGCTCAGCAGCGGCATCGCCACCAGCGGCACCAGCGCCGTCCGCAGCGAGGTCGCGTCCGCGAGGCCGCCGATCAGCGGGCTGGCCAGCCCGCCGATGCTCACCGTCAGCCCCAGGGTGATCCCGCTCGCCGTGCCGATCCGCGAGGGCAGGTAGTCCTGCCCCAGCGTGACCTGGAGCGAGAACGGCACGTACAGGCCCGCCGAGGTCAGCGCCACGCACCCGTACAGCGCGGGGCCGGGTACCACCAGCACCCCGGCGACCGCCACCGCCGCCACCAGGTACGACCAGCGCGACACGGCAACCCGCCCCCACCGCTCGGCCAGTGCCCCGCCCAGCACCGAGCCCACCGCGCCGCCCGCGTACAGCACCACCAGCGCCGCCGTGCCCGCCGCCGAACCGCCGCCGAGGCGCTGGGTGACGTACAGCGACAGGAAGGTGCTCAGCCCGGTGAAAGCGATCGAGCGGCAGACCACGGCCAGCGACAGCCGGACGAAGGCGGCCCGGTCGTCGCGGCCGGTCCGCTCCACCGGGCCCGCCCCAGCGGCCCGCTGCCGGGCCAGCTCCCGCAGCACCGGCAGGCACAGCAGCGCCCCCGCCAGGGCCGGCAGCAGGAGCAGCGGGCTCAGCCGCAGCCCGCCGAGGCCGACCACGCCGGCGACCAGCAGCGGGGCCGCCGCGAAGCCCAGGTTGCCGCCCAGCGAGAACCAGGCCATCCCCCGGTGCCCGGACCCCCGGGCCACCGCCCGCGCCACCCGGGCCGACTCCGGGTGGTACGCGGCCACCCCGACGCCGGAGAGTGCCACCCAGGCGAGCGTCGGCCCGTACGCGTCGTCCAGTCCGCAGAGCGCGATGCCCGCGCCGCCGACCAGGGTGCTGACCGGCAGCAGCCAGGGCAGCGGCCACCGGTCGGTCAGTGCCCCGAACAGCGGCTGGGCCACCGAGGAGAGCAGCGAGGCGGCCAGCACAACGCCGGAGACGGCGGCGTAGCCGTAGCCGCGCTCGGCGACCAGGAAGGGGACCAGGGCCGCCACCGCACCCTGGTAGACGTCCACGCAGGAGTGCCCGACGGACAGCAGGGTGATCGAGGTCCGCCCCGACAGCCCTCCCGTCGGTCCGGCCGCCCGCTTCGTCGGTGTCGTTGTCGTCGCCGTCGTCGCTGTCACTGGGGTCCTTGGAGTGCTCACCCGGACATGCTGGAACCGGAACCTCCTGTCGGACTTCCGATAATCTGCCAGGTGATGCCGGAAATCCGCCACGATCCCGTCGCCCCCACCCGGGCCGAGCTGCTCGCCCCCGGCACCGGGATCGACGCCCACCGCCACGACGACCACCAGATCGCCTACGCCGCCCGCGGCGTGGTCGCCATCACCACCGACGCCGGATCCTGGGTCGCCCCGAGCACCCGCGCGCTCTGGATCCCGGCCGGCACCGTGCACGCCCACCAGGCGCACGGCGAACTCGAACTCCACCTCGTCGGCCTGCCCGCCACCGAGAACCCGCTCGGCCTCGACCGGCCCACCGTCCTCGCCGTCGGCCCGCTGCTGCGTGAACTGATCGTCGCCTACACCCGCGCCCCGGCCCAGGACGGCCCCGAACGCTCCCGGCTGCGCGCCGTCCTGCTCGACCAGCTGCGCGCCTCCCCCCAGCAGCCGCTGCACCTGCCCACCCCCTCCGCGCCGCTGCTCCGGGCCCTGTGCGCGCTGCTGCACGCCGACCCGGCCGACCACCGCACCCTCGCCGAACTCGGCCGGGCCGTCGGCGCCAGCGACCGGACGCTGTCCCGGCTGTTCCGCGCCGACCTCGGCATGACCTTCCCCCAGTGGCGCACCCAACTACGGCTGCACCACGCCCTGGTGCTGCTCGCCGAGGGGCAGCCGGTCACCGCCGTCGCCCACCGCTGCGGCTGGTCCTCCGCCAGCGCGTTCATCGACGTCCACCGCCGCACCTTCGGCCACACCCCGGGGCACGGCCCCGACGGCCGTCCGGCGCGCTGACCGGCGCGCCGACCGACCCCTCACCGGGCCCCTGCCCGGCCCCCGACCGAGCCCCCTGGCCGACCACCGTCGTGTGCCGAGCGCCCGGTTGTCCGTGCCGGGTGGCAGGCTGGGGGCATGTGCGGCCGATTCGTCTCCACCACCACGCCCCAGGACCTCGTCTCACTGCTCGGAGAGCTCCGGTGGGACCCGGCCGAAACCCTCGCGCCGAGCTGGAACGTCGCCCCCACCGACGCCGTCCCGGCCGTCCTGGAACGCGTCGACCGGGAGACCGGTGAGCTGCTGCGCCAGCTCCGCCCGCTGCGCTGGGGCCTCGTGCCGTCCTGGTCCAAGGACCCGTCCGGCGGCGCCCGGATGATCAACGCCCGCTCGGAGACCGTCGACACCAAGCCCGCCTTCCGCAAGGCCTTCCGGGCCCGCCGCTGCGTCATCCCCGCCGACGGCTACTACGAGTGGCGCGAGGTGCCCGCCACCGCCGACCGCAAGAAGTACAAGCAGCCGTACTTCCTCAGCACCGGCGCCACCATGCTGATGGCCGGCCTGTACGAGTTCTGGCGCGACCCCGCCCGCGCCGAGGACGACCCGCTCGCCTGGCTCGCCACCGCCACGGTCGTCACCACCGACGCCACCGACTCGGCCGGGCGGGTGCACGACCGGATGCCGCTCACCGTCGCCCCCGACGACGTCCCCGCCTGGCTCTCGCCCGACCGCACCGACCCGGCCGAACTCCACCACCTGCTGCGCCGCCCCGCCGACGGCGCGCTGCGGGTGCGCGCCGTCCCACCCGTCGTCAACAGCGTCCGCAACAACGGCCCCGAGCTGCTCGCCGCCGCCCCGGACCCGCTGGGGCTCGCCGACTGACGGACCGCCCGCCCAGGTTCCGCTGACAGCGCGTCCGGCCTGCACTACGGTAGGCGGGCAGAGCAGCAGGGCACGGGGGCGAGGGCGGCGCAGTGTTGATGTCCATGACGGCACACGGGCGTCCCGAGCACGGCATGCCCGGCCCGGAGCCCTACGAGCAGCGCCGCCGCCCCGGCTCACCGTTCGCCGGCGGCGGCGACCCGCACGTCGCCGTCCTCCCGCCCGAGGCCGCCCGGGCCGCGCTGACCGTCCGGGCCACCACCCCGACCCCCAACCTCCCGCCCCGGGCCGCCGGCCGACTCATCGGCAGGGAGGGCGAGTTGCGCGCCGTCGCCGACGCCCTCGGGCACGCGGACGGCGGCGGACTGGTCACCCAGGCCACCACCCTGCACGGCCTCGGCGGCGTCGGGAAGACCAGCCTGGCCCTGCACCACGCCTACGCCCGGGCCGGGGACTACCGGCTGATCTGGTGGATCACCGCCGAGTCCGAGGGCCAGCTCGCCGAGGCCTTCGCCGGGCTCGCCGTCCACCTCCACCCCTCCTGGGCGCTCACCGCCCCGCCCGGCCAGCAGGTCGAGTGGGCCATCGCCTGGCTGCGCGCCCACGACCGCTGGCTGCTCGTCTACGACAACGCCGAGGACCCGGCCCACCTGACCCCGTACGTCGGCCGACTCCTCGGCCGCGGCCACCAGTTGGTCACCAGCCGGCGCGCGAGCGGCTGGCACCCCGGGATCCGGCCGGTGCGCGTCGACGTCCTCGACGCCCCCGAGGCCGCCCGGCTGCTGTGCGCCACGGCCTACACCGGCGACACCCTGGACGCCGCCGAGCAGGACGAGGCCCGGGCGCTGGCCGACGAACTCGGCCACCTGCCGATCGCCCTCGCCCAGGCCGGCGCCTACGTCCAGCAGACCGGCACCACCTTCGCCGCCTACCGCGAACTCCTGCGCGCCACCGGCCCGGTGGGGCCGGGCGCCGAGTCCACCGTGGCCCGGCTCTGGCGGACCACGCTGCGCACCGTCCAGCACACCGCGCCGTTCGCCGTCGAGCTGCTGCGCACCCTCGCCTGGTACGCCCCCGAGGCGCTGCCGCGCGAGGTGCTCACCCCGTACGGCTCCCGCCGGCCCGAGGAGGTCGACCGGGCGCTGCGGCTGCTCGCCGACTACCACCTGATCACCCTCGGCGAGACCGTCGCCGTCCACCGGCTGCTCCAGGCCGTGCTGCGCGGGGCCGACGGCGACCGCACCTTCCGGCAGCGCGCCGAGCACCACCTCGCGGCGGCCGCCGCCCGGCTCTGGTCCACGGGCGGCCCCGGCCTGCGCCGCGCCCTGCTGCCGCACGTCCGGGAGCTGGCCGACAGCGGCCCGGCCGACCGGCCGACGGCCGGCACCGTCGCCCTGTACCAGCTGGCGGCGGCCGAACTCACCGACCGGGCGCAGCGGGTGTACGCCGTACGGCTGGTCGAGGCGGTGGCGGACGGGCAGCGGCGGATGCTCGGCGCGGACCACCCGGACACCCTCACCACCCAGGGGCGGCTCGGCCGGCTCCAGGCCAAGACCGGCGACCCGGCCCGGGCCGTCGCACTCTGCCTGGACGTGGTCGCCCGGCGCACCCGCCTCCAGGGCGCGGACCACCCGGCCACCCTCACCGACCGGCACAGCCTCGCCGAGAGCCACCGCCGGGCCGGTCAGCACGAACTCTCCGTCGCGGAGTTCCGCGCCGTCGTCGCCGAGCGGGCGCGGGTGCTGGGGGCGGACCACGCCCACACCATGCACAGCCGGGCGAGCCTCGCGTACGCCCTCCAGATGGCGGGACGGCACCGGGAGTCGATCGCCGAGTACGAACAGCTGGTGGCGGACGCGACGCGGATGCGGGGACCGGGCCACCGGATCGTGTCGACCCGGCGCAGCGGCCTCGCCTTCGCCCGGCTCGCGGCCGGACACTACGACCTGGCCATCGCCGGGTACGAGCAGGTGGTCGCCGACCGCACCCGGCTGCTCGGCCCCGACCACCCCGACACCCTGAACAGCCGCGGCTGGCTCGCCGCCGCCCACTCCGACGCGGGCGACCACCTCGCGGCGGCGGCCGGCTACGAGGCGCTCGTCGCGGACCGCGCCCGGGTGCAGGGCCGGGAGCACCCCCAGACGCTGTTCGCGCGCAAGCGCCTGGCCTCGGTGCACCGCAAGTCCGGCCTCGCCGCCGTCGCCGTGGCCGACTTCGAGGACCTGGTGCCCGCGTACACCCGGGTGCTCGGCCCGGACCACCCGCACACCCTGAACGCGCGCAGCGGCCTCGCCCGCGCCCACCGGGAGGCGGGCACGCCCGACCGCTCGGTCGAGCAGCACCGGGCGCTGGTCCGCCACCGCGCCCGCGTCCAGGGCGAGAACCACCCGGACACCCTGGAGGAGCGCAGCTTCCTCGGCTACGCGCTGCGGGTCGCCGGCCGGCCCGAGCTGGAGGTCGAGGAGCTGGAACGCCTGGTGGCCGACCGGGTCAGGATCCAGGGCCCCGACCACCCCGACACCCTGGACGAGCGCTCGGGCCTCGCCCGGGCGCTGAACGCCGCCGGCCACCCGCGCGCGGCGCTCGCCCTGCGCGAGCGGCTCGTCGCCGACCGGCAACGGGTGCACGGCGCGGAGCACTTCGAGACCTTCGACGCCCGGCTGCGGCTGGCCCGCTCCCTCGACGAGGCCGGACAGCGCCGACGGGCGGCCGAGGAGTGCGACCGCCTGGTCGCCGACCGGCAACGGACCGTCGGCCCCGACCATCCGGACGTGCTCACCACCCGGTGGTGGCAGGCCTCGATCCGCTCCAACGCCTGCGACTACCGCAGGGCGCTGACCCTGTTCCGGCTGCTGCTGGCCGACCGGACCAGGCTCCAGGGCCCCGACCACCCCGCCGTGCTCAACACCCGCTTCTGGCTGGCCACCACCCACCGCAACCTCGGCCGGCACCGCGAGGCCCTGGCCCAGTACGAGGCGCTGCTGGCCGACCGCGTCCGCATCCAGGGCCCGGACCACTCCGACGTCCTGAACACCCGCTTCTGGCTGGGCCACAGCCACCAGTCCCTGGGCGACCACCGCCGCGCCCTGGAGGTGTACGAGGCCCTGGTGGCCGACCACGTCCGGATCCTCGGGCCGGAGCACCCGGACAGCATCGACGCCCGGGTCAGCTGCCTCGCGCTCCACCTGAACACCAGGGACCACCGCCGGGCGGTCGAGCTGGCCGAGTCCCTGGTGCGGGACCGGACCAGGCTCCAGGGCGCCGACCACCCGGAGGCCCTGACCGCCCGCCACTGGCTGGCGACCGCGCACCAGAACGCGGGCTCCCACCGCCGGGCCGACCGGCTGTTCGCCGCCCTGGTCGAGCACCGCACCCGCGTCCAGGGCGCCGACCACCCCGACACGCTGCTGGCCCGTTACACCCGCGCGTCCGCCTGCCAGACCGCCAACGACCCGCAAAGCGCCGTACCGCTGTTCGAGGCGCTGGTCGCCGACTGCGACCGGGTCCTCGGGCCCGAGCACCCGGACACCCTCAACATCCGCATCGGGCAGGCCCTCAGCTGCCACGAGGCCGGCGACCACCCACGGGCGGCCCGGCTGTTCGAGACGCTCGCCGCCGACCTCGTCCGGGTCCTGGGCCCGGACCACCCCACCACCGTCCGGTGCCGGCGCGAGCGGGCCTCGGCCTGGCGGGGATCCGACGAACACCCCAGCGCCATCGCCGAGTTCACCTCGTTGGTGGCGGACCTCACCCGGGTCCACGGCCCGGACCACCCGCACACCCTGGAGCTGCGCCGGGAGCTGGCCCGCTCGTACTCCCGGGCCGGCGACCACCGCCGCGCCGCGGAGTCGTTCGCGGCCCTGGTCGCCGACCGCACCCGGATCCTGGGCCCGGACTACCGGGACACCCTCGACGCCCGCTGGTGGCAGGCCCTCGCCCAGAGCGAGGCCGGCCACCACCGCAGGGCGGGCGACCTGTTCGCCGCCCTGGTCGCCGACCGCGCCCGGGTGCTCGGCGCCGACCACCCGGACACCCTGAACGCCCGCTGGTGGGAGGCGGCCTCGCGCCGCTCGGACGGCGACCTCGACCGGGCCCGGCAGCTGTGCGAGCAGCTGCTCGCCGACCGCCTACGGCTCGACGGCCCGGACCACCCGGAGACCCTCGACGCCCGGCTCCTCCTCGCCTGGGCCCACCGGACCGCCGGCGACCACCTGCTCAGCATCCGGCTCAGCGAGGCCCTGCTGCTCGACCGGATCCGGATCCACGGCCCCGACCACCCGGCCGTGCTGACCGCCCGGAGCATCCTCGCCGCCGACCTCGCGTACGCCGGACTGCGCCGACGGGCCGCCACCGACCGGGAGCAACTGGCCGCCGACCACGACCGCGTCCTCGGGCCGGAGCACCCCGACACCCTCGCCGTCCGATCCCTGCTCGCCCAGGAACTCGCCAAGACCGGCGAACTCGACCGGGCCACCGCGCTCCTCACCGACCTGGTCGCCGCCCGGCGCCGTCTCCAGGACCGGGACCACCCGGACACCCTGGAGGAGCGGGACGAACTCGCCTACACCCACCGCCTCGCCGGACGCCACCGCCAGGAGATCGCCGAGGTCCGGGCGCTCCTCGCCGACCACGAACGCGTCGACGGCCCGGACCACCCCGACACGCTCACCGCCCGCCACCGCCTGGGCCACGCCCTGCGGCACGGCTGGCAGCACGACCGCGCCGACGCGCTCTACCGGGCCCTGCTCGCCGATTGCGACCGGATCCTGGGAGCCGACCACCCCGACGTGCTCGACGTCCGGGACAGCCTCGCGCGCAACCTCGCCGCGGCCGGCCGCCACTCCGAGGCCACCGCCGCCTACCGCGACGCGCTCGCCCACGCGCTCGCCGCGCACGGGCCCGGGCACTCCTTCGTCCGCGAGCTCCGACGCGAACTCGCCAGATCCCTGCTGCTGGCCGGGGAGAGCGCCGCGGCCGTGGCCGAACTCGCCCCACTGGCGGACGAGTGGACCCGGCTCACCGGCCCCGGCCTGCCCGAGCTGGTCCACGCCGGCTGTGTCCTCGCCTTCGCCCACCACCTGGACGGGCAGCGCGAAACCGCACTCCGGCTGGCCGGCGACCTGGTCGCCACCGCGACCGCCGCCCTCGGCGACCCGGACGACGCGACCGTGCCGGCCCGTCTGACCGAGGCGCTCCTGCTCGCCGACGGCCCGCGCCCACTGCGGGGCGTCGTCCGGCTGGAGGAGCTGGCGGAGGCCTGCGCCGAGAGCCGGGGCCCGCGCAGCCCGCTCACCCTGGAGGTCCGCCAGGGCCTCGCCCACGCCCGGCTGCGCGCCGGGGACGCCGACGGGGCGGTCCGGGTGTACGAGCGGATCGTCGCCGACCGGCTCCCGGCCGGGGGCGCCGCGCCGACCGCCGCCCTCCTGGCCGGGCACGCGAGCGCCGACGACGTGGGCGTCAGCCTCGGCGCCCTGCGCACCGGGCCGGTGCCGGTCACGCCCAGCCTCGCCGTCGGCCTGGCGGCGGCCCTCGCCGCGGACGGGCGCCGCGACACCGCCCGGGAGCTGCTGGCGGCGGTCTGCGTCGGGCGCGAGGCCCTGATGGACCCCGGCCACCCGCTGGCGGCCGAGGCCCGTGCCGCACTGACCGGGCTCGACCGCGCCGAGCGGGTGCCCCTCGGCGCGGTCGCCGGCGCGCCCGTCCCCGGCGCACCCGTTCCCGGCGCGCCCGCCCAGGCCGGGCTCGGCCGGGGTGCGCCGCAACTGCTCCCCCGCCGTAGCCGCGGCTCGGTACACCGCGCCGTCGACCCGCCCGCGCCCCGGCCCGCCTGGCGGCCCCGGCTCACCCTCGTCGAGGACCCCGCCGTGGGCGTCACCACCCACCTGGAGTTCCACCTCGAACCCGCCGACGGCTCCGTGCCCGCCGCCCTCCCCGAGCTGCGCCTGGTCGCCGCAGTGTCCCCCGAGGCCGTGCTCGACCCGCCCGTCACCGACCACGTCCCCGCCGGTGCGCCCGCCCGCTTCGCCCTCACCCCGGCCGTGGCCGGCCCGCACACCGTCCGGATCACCGTCTTCGACCGGGGCCACGGCGCCGTCCTCCAGGACCTCTCCGCCGTCCTGGACGTCCCCGCCGAGAGCCCCGCCGAGGCCGGGGCCGCCGTCCCGGCCGAACCCGAAGACCAGGAGCAGGAGTAGATCGACGTGCCCCGGGACCTCCAAGTCGCCGTCCGCCAGAACCCCTCGGCCGACTACACCCGGCTGCCCCGGCAGCTCGGCCCCGCCGACGGCCTCCCGCTCAAGGGCCCGGCCCCGCTGGACCTGATCGTCTCGCTCCGCCGGCACGGCGACGAGCTCCACATCAGCGCCTTCCGCCCCGGCGAGCGCACCCCCGGGAGCCGGATCCACCGGGCCCGGCTGGCCGTCTCCGCGCCGGCGCTCCTCGGCAAGGCCGCCCGGCTGCGCTCCGTCTGGCGCGACCGGCTGATCGGCTACAACCCGGACCCGTACCACCCCTACCCCTTCGCCACCGCCGTCGACTTCACCCCGCTCGCCGAGGCCGCCGAACGCACGGTCGCCGAACTCGCCGAGGAGGGGCGGTACTTCCTGGAGAAGATGTTCGAGGGCGGCGACCGCAGCCTGGTCCAGTTCCGCGACTACCTGAACCGCACCCTCACCGAGCACGGCTCACTGCGGATCAGCTTCGACTCGGACCTCCACCTCCCCTGGCCGATGCTCGCCGTCGAGGGCCACCAGCCGGACGACTGGGCCGACTTCCTCGGCCACCGCCACCAGGTCGAGCAGACCGGCGCCGCCTACCCGCCGATCCAGCCGCCCTCCTCCCCCCGCACCAAGCCCGTCACCAGTCTCAACACCGACGACCAGCTCACCGGGATCGGCCGGGCGCCCGAGGTCCGCAAGCTGTTGGAGGACCGCTCCCAGCTGACCGTGCGCACCGAGTCGGACCGGCTGCTGGAGGCGCTGTCCGCGGCCGTGCTGGACGAGGACGTCATGTACTTCTGGTGCCACGGCCAGTTCGTCGCCAACGACTCCCCGTACGAGCAGCTCGCCGTGCGGCTCTCCGACGACCGGCACATCGACGCCGACCTGGTGCGCCGCCACCGCCGCCGCCACCTCGACCGGCCGGACGCCGTGTTCCGGCCGTTCGTGCTGCTGAACGCCTGCCACACCGGGCAGTCCGCGGCCGCCGAACTCGACCACCTGGGGCGGGCGTTGGTCGACCTCGGCGCGGACGGCGTGCTCGGGCCGCAGCTCCAGATCCCGCAGGAGTTCGCCGCCGAGTACGCCTTCGCCTTCCTCGACCACTACCTGACCGGCGAGTTCACGGCCGGCGAGATCACCCAGCAGCTGGTGCGGTGGTTCGCCCGCGAGTACCGCAACCCGCTGGCGCTCGCCTACTCCCTGCACTGCGGCATCGACAGCATCCTGGAGCTCAACCCGTGACCGCCCCCCTGCACCCGGCCTCGACGGCCACCGTACGGCCCGCGACCGTCGACCTGGACGAGCACGGCCGACTGCTCGTCCCCGGCACCACCACCCCCGTCCCCGAGGCCCGGGTCGCCGACCACCTGGCCCGCCACCTGCGGATCCCCGAGTGGGCGACCGACCTGTACGTCTACGTGCACGGCTGGCAGACCAGCCCGGCCGCCGCCGACCGCTCGGCCGCCTCCCTGGTCGAGCGGGCGGCCGCCCTGCACCGCGCCGCACCCGCCGGCTACCCCGGGCTGGCCGCCGGCTTCCGCCCCTGGTGCGTGGTGGTGCGCTGGCCCTCCTCCAGCCTGCCGACCCTGCACGGCTACCGGCGGATCCGCGAGCGGGCGCACGCGATGAGCGCCCGGGGCCAGGCCGGGCGCATCCTCGGCCACCTGCTCGGCTACCTCGACACCGGCCGGGGCCGACCGGACGCCCCGCGGGTGCTGGCCAACCGCCACGGCCAGTACCTCCACCTCCTCGGGCACTCCTTCGGCGGCCGCTTCCTCTGCGAGGCCGTCCAGTACGCGGCCGACCGCCCGGCCGGGCCCCCGGTGCTCAGCTGGACCGCCCGGCCCGGCGACCCGGGCCGCCCGTTCACCGTCGACAGCGCCCTGGTCTTCCAGATGGCCGCGCCCCGGGACGCCTTCACCCGGCTCTTCCCCCGGCTGTTCCTCGGCCCCGGCCGGGCCGGCGCCCCGCTGCGCGGCCCGCTGGTGCTCACCCACTCCCGCTGGGACCGCGCCACCGGCTTCTGGCACCTGCGCGCCGAGGGACACCCGGGAATCGGCCACTCCGGCACCGGCGCCGCCCCCGTCCCCCAGTTCACCACCCGGCTGCGGCCCACCGACTCCCCGTACCCGCACACCGACCTCGACCACCCGATCGTCAACATCGACGCCGGCCACCGCTACCGCGGCAGCCTCGCCGCCCGTCGCCTCCACCCGTCCGGCGCCCACTCCGACTTCCAGCACCCGGAGTCCGCACACCTGCTGCTCAGCCTGGCCTCGCACTCCCGCTAGGGCGGACCCAGCCGCGGTCCGGCGCCGCGGTCAGCGCTGGCGGACGGCGGTGAACCCGCAGACCGGTGTGCAGAGCGTGACGATGCCGCTGTAGCGGTAGTTGGTGCGCCCCCGCGAGACGGTGTGCATCGTCAGCTTCTCGCGCAGGGTCAGCTGGTGGCAGCGCGGGCAGGCGGCGTCGACCTGCTTGCCCCAGGGGCGGTTGGGGTTGAGCTTGCTGATCGCCACCCCCATCAGGACCACGGACAGGCCGGTGCCGATGAAGCCGACCGCCTGCCACACGCCCTTCCCGGACTCCCGGCGGTCGATCATCTCGTCGTAGCTGAACGTGCCCCCACCGCCGCGGTTGGAGATGATCTGGCAGGTGTTCTGCCTGGTCATGGTCTGGCCGTCGCAGTCCGGGGCGCTGGTCGGATCGGCCTTGCCGACGACCAGCGCCAGGAAGAGACCGAGGCCGGCCAGCAGGACCAGCAGCACCAGCGCCGTGGTCCGGCTGCGCCCGGTCTGCAGGCGCGTGCGCTCCTTCACCGCCGTCTCCACCACCGCGTGCGCCATGTTGCCGCCGTCGACCGCCACCACGTGTCTCCTGTTGTTCGCGTTCCGTGCTCCGTCGTTCCCCGGCGGACCGGGGCCGACACGAACCCACCATCATCAGGTCGTTGCCGTGCGGTACTTGGCGAGAGCTTGACCCTGTCGTGACCGCTTCGACGCCGGGGCGGGGCCGGGGCGAGGCCGGGGCTCAGCTCCGGACCGCCGGGGACGCCAGGTAGGCGGCGGCCTTCCCCGGGTCGAGCAGCCACTCCTCGACGTCCTCCGGGTGGTCGAAGCAGTTGGCGAACCGGTCGGCCACGGCCTGGAACCGGCCGGCCGCGCCGAACAGTTCGACGGCGTGCGGGGGCGCGGGGCGCAGCATCGCGTTCGACCAGTCGGTGACGGCCCGGCCGGTCTCCGCCCAGAAGCGGTCGAAGGCGGCCTGCTGGAAGTCCCGGTCGAGGGGCTTGTCGCCGTGCGCGAGGATCGCCTCCAGGTACCGGGCGGCGCACTTGGCGGCGGCGTTGGCGCCCTGCCCGGTGATCGGGTCGTTGGTGACGACCACGTCGGCGACGCCCAGCACCGCGCCGCCGCCCGGCAGTTCGCCGACCGGTCGGCGGACCACCGGGGCGAAGCGGCCCGCCAGGGTGGCGCCGGCGTCGGTGAGTTCGACGCCGGAGCGGGCGCGGTCGTGCTCCCAAGGAGTGAAGGCCTTCATCAACTCCAGCGTCACCCGCAGGTGTTCACCAGGCGCGCGGAGCCCGTCGAAGGCGTCCGCCGGACCGCCCGGCTGGGCCTCCCAGAGCAGGATGTCGCAGGGCCCGGCCGCCGTCAGGGCCGGCACGACGAAGAACTCGCCGACGCCGGGCACCAGGTTGCAGCGCACCGCCGGGAACTCCTGGTCGGGGCGCGGCGCCAGCCCGTACACATAGCTCGCGGCGAGCGCGCGCTGCGGACGCCGGAACGGGGAGCGCTCCTCGTCGCGCTCGAACAGCGAGGCCAGTCCGCCCTTTCCGGTGGCGACCAGCACCAGGTCGTAGGAGCCGGCGAGGTGTTCGACGTCGGCGGCGCTCACCTGCCGCACCTCCATCCGGCCGCCGCGCTCGGCGTAGAGCTCCAACCAGGTGGACATCTTCAACCGCTGGTCGACGGAGTGGGCGGGGGCCGCGAGCCGTCCGGTCCAGTCGATCACCCTGGTCGCGTCCGGGCCGCCGACCGACAGGCCGATGCCCTCGATCCGGGGCGCCGCACCGGCCCACAGGTCCAGGCCGAGGGCGCGCTCGTGGCGCAGCGCGGAGTCGAACATGCACTGGCTGGACAGCACCCGCCCGTCCCGCACCTCCTGGGCGTCACGGTCGGCCAGCAGCGTGACGTCGTAGCCGTGGGACTGCAGTCCGAGGGCCAGTTGGAGGCCGGCCTGCCCGGCGCCGACGATCAGAATCCTGCGCATCGCCCTGCTCTCCTGGTGGTCCGTCCGGCCCGGGCCGCCCGTCGGCCCGGCTGGCAGGGTTTGGATACCAGTCCGGAGCGTCCGCGTCCACGGCGCGGACGGGACGGGCGCGCGCCGGGCGGGGGCTCGGGAGCGAACGGAGGAGCGGGCGCGAACGGAAGAGCGGGCGCGGGCGGCGACGGCCGGCGCGGGAGCGGACGGCGGGAGCAGGCGGCAAGCTGGTGGGGACAGCGCGTGCGGGCCCGCCCCGCGCCGACCTCCCGCCGAAGGATCGCCATGGCTGCCACCCCTGCCTCCACCCCGGCCCCCGCTCCCGCCCCGGCCGACGGCGTCGTGCGGGCCGTCCGGATCGCCGCCCCGGGCGGGGCTCCCGAGCTGGTCGAGGTCCCACTACGCACCCCCGGCGCCGGTTCCGTCCGGATCACCGTCGAGGCGTGCGGCGTCTGCCACTCGGACCTGCTGATCGCGGCCGGCCAGCTGCCCGGCACCACCTTCCCGGTCACCCCCGGTCACGAAATCGCAGGCCGGATCGACGCCCTCGGCGAGGGCGTCGAGGGCTGGCAGGTGGGCGACCGGGTCGCGGTCGGCTGGTTCGGCGGCAGCTGCGGGCACTGCGAGGCCTGCCGCGACGGCGACGCCATCCTCTGCCCCCACCTCCAGGTCCCCGGCGCGGCCTACCCCGGCGGCTACGCCGACTCCGTCATCGTGCCCGCCGACGCGCTCGCGGCGGTGCCCGACGGACTGACCGCCGTCGAGGCCGCGCCGCTGGCCTGCGCCGGCGTGACCGTGTTCAACGCCCTCCGCCGCTCCGCCGCCCGCCCGGGCGACACCGTGGCGGTGCTCGGCCTCGGCGGCCTCGGCCACCTGGGCGTCCAGTTCGCCCACGCCATGGGCCTGCGCACGGTCGCCGTCGCGCGCGGCGCGGAGAAGGGGCCGCTGGCGTACCGGCTCGGCGCGGACCACTACGTGGACAGCACCGCCGGGAACGTCGCCGAGGCCCTCCAGGCGCTCGGCGGGGTCAAGGTCGTGCTGGCCACCGTCACCGACGCCGACGCCATGTCCGCCACCGTCGACGGCCTGGGCCGCCGCGGCGAGCTCGTCATCGTCGGGGTGTCCCCCGCCCCGCTCGCGATCAGCCCGCTGCAACTGATCGCCGCGGACCGCAAGGTCTACGCCCACTCCTCCGGCGCGGCCCTCGACACCCGGGACACCCTGCGCTTCGCCGAGCGCACCGGCGTCCGGGCCTGGGTCGAGGAGCTCCCGCTGGAGGAGACCGCCGCCGCCGTGGCGAGGATGAGCAGCGGGCGGGCCCGGTTCCGGATGGTCGTCACCACGGGCCGCTGACCCGACGGCCGCCCCTCGGGTAGGTCAAGCGTTGGCAAAGACCCCGCCGTCGAACGCCCGATCGACGACGCTTAGGCTGGTCCGCGCCCGAACGACCCGCCGGGCGGCCGCCCGGGTACCCGGCCGGCCGTGTCGGTGCGTCGCGCGGGCCCACGAACACCGGAAGTCACAGGACGTACCAGGGGGACGCAACAGCATGCACCGGGACCACGAAGAGCACGAACCGTACGAGTCGTACGAGCCGTACGGAGAAGACGGGTACGACGACCACCTCGTCCACGCAGACGGCCACCCGCAGGACCCGCAGCGCCGGCGCTCCCGCCGGATCTGGCTGGTGGCGGTCGGCGGGGTGTTCACGGCACTGGTCGTCGTCGCGGGCTACGGCGCCTACAACGTGCTGAGCGCCGTGTCCGGCGGCTCCACCGACACCGGCGGCGGGGCCGCCTCCACGGCCGCCAAGGAGCCGCAGGCGCCGCCCACCGCCGAACAGGCCGACGCCGTGGCCAAGGACTTCCTGGCGGCCTGGGGCCGCGGCGACCTCACCGTCGCGGCCGGGCTCACCGACCGCCCGGAGGCCGCCCGGATGGCGCTCTCCTCGTTCCACGACAACGTGTCCGCCCGCGCCCTCACCCTGACCGGGACGGGCCCCGCGCCCGCCGGCACGCCGAGCGAGCCCGCCGTCGGCTACCGGGTGCGGGCCGAGTTCGACGGCACCGCGCAGGCCTGGGAGTACGAGAGCGCCCTCGGCGCGGTGCGTGCCTCCGACGGGCGGGTGCTGGTGCGCTGGGCGCCGACCGTGGTCCACCCCAAGCTGGCCGCGGGCCGGACCCTCGCCGTGAAGGCCCTGCCGAACCCGGTGTCCAAGCCCACCGACCGCAAGGGGCGGCCGCTGGACGCGTTCCCGTCGCTGCAGTCCGTGCTGCCCCAGATCGCCCCGCCCGACGGCGCGAAGGCCGTCACCGGGCAGGCCGTGGTGCTCTCCGGCGGCGGGCAGGAGGCGGAGGAGCTGTTCGTGCTGACCCCGCCGAGCGCCCCGCAGGTCAAGCTCACCCTGGACGCCGACCTCCAGCAGGTCGCCGAGGAGGCGGTGAAGCAGCAGTCCGCGAACGGCAAGCCCGCCTCGCTGGTGGCCGTCCAGCCGAGCACCGGCAACATCCTGGCGATGGCCTACGCCCCGCAGGGCGGCTTCAACCGCGCGGTCGGCGGCGGGCAGGCGCCCGGTTCGACGATGAAGGTGATCACCGCGGCCGCGCTGCTGGAGGCCGGGGTCACCCCGGACACCGCGGCGCCCTGCAAGGAGACCACCAACTCGCCCCGGACCTGGCACAACGACGAGCCCGGCAACCACCTCGACTACAGCCTCAGCGACGACTTCATCCACTCCTGCAACACCGGCTTCATCGACAAGGGCCTGGAGAAGCTCCAGCTCGGCACGCTGGGCTCGGTCGCCCGCGACCAGTTCGGCCTCGGCCTCCAGTGGCGGATCGGCGTCCCGAGCCGCGACGCCACCATCCCGGTGCCGGGCAACAAGGACGAGGCGGCGGCCGCGTACATCGGCCAGGGGCAGATCCAGGTGAACTCGCTGCTGATGGCCTCCGTCGCGGCCACCGTGCAGAGCGGAACGTTCCGTCAGCCGGTGCTCCGCGAGGACGTCAAGCGGGTGACCGCCCCCGGGAAGCTGCCCTCCGACGTCGCCCAGGGGCTGCGCTCGATGATGGCCAGGACGGCGACCCAGGGCACCGCCCGCACCCCGATGTCCGGCCTCGGCGGCCAGATCGGGGCCAAGACCGGCACCGTCGAGGCCGGCTCGGGCCAGGCCACCAACAGCTGGTTCATCGCCTACCGCAACGACCTCGCCGTCGCGGCCGAGGTCGAGGGCGGCGGCCACGGCAACAGCGCCGCCGGCGTCGCGGCCGCCCAGGTGCTCAAGGCGGGCGGCAAGGGCTGACGGGGCCGGCGCTCGGAGCCGCCGCGACGGCGCGGCCGGACCGGCTCCCCACGCTAACGGTCGGCCTCCACCGGCGCGGACCCGGTCTGCGGACGGGCCGCCTCGGGCGCCTCGGGCGCCCAGGGGCGGCTCCGCTCGGCCCAGGCGGCCACCGGTGGTCCGGCCGCGCCCAGGGCGGCGAAGAACACGCCGAGGAGCAGCCAGCCCGGCTGTCCGAGCGCCAGGACCGCGCCGGTCAGGGCCGCCGGGGCGAGCGCCTGGCCCGCGTTGAAGCCGATCCCGAACAGGCCCTGGTACTGCCCCTGGGCATGGTCGGGCGCCAGGCCGAAGGCCAGCGCGTAGCCGCCCGAGGACTCCCACACCTCGCCGACGCTGTGGATGCCCACCGCGAGCACGGCGAGCACCGGGGCGACCCACACCGGGACGTCGGCGGTCAGCGCCATCAGCGGACAGCTGACCAGGAACAGCAGCCCGGCGAGCCGGAAGGCCCGACCTCCCTGCCGCGGGGTCTCCACCCTGGACCCGAGCCGGCTCTGGAGCAGCGCGCAGACACCGCTGTTGACGGCGTAGACCGCCGCCACCGTCCAGCGCGGCGCGTCGGTGTGGGCGCTCAGCCAGATCGGCAGCAGCAGGGAGACGGTCTGGTACTGGAAGCCCATGGCGCTGTAGAGCGCGACGAAGGACACGTACGGCCGGTCCGCCAGGACGGACCACCGGCGGTGCTCCGCGGGCCGCGGCAGCGGCGGGTAGTCCGGGACGCCCAGGAGGCCGATCAGCCCGGCGCCCGCGAAGCTGGCGGCGTTGGCGAGGATCAGCGCGGTGTAGGCGGCACGGGTGTCGATCTGGATGGCGACGGCCGCGCCCAGGGTCCCCGCGACCACGCCGAGGTTGACGTAGGTGCGCAGCCTGGCCCGGAAAGCGGCCGGGCGCTCACCGCCCGCCCGCGCGACGAGCGCACCGCCCGCCGCGCTACTCGCCGTGGCGGCCAGCCGGTCCAGTGTGGCGACGAGCGTGAACGCCGCCCAGCCGTCGATCAGGACGAAGGCCGCCATGGTCACGGCCTGCAGTGCCACGCTCACCAGCCAGACGGTGCGGGCACCGTGACGGTCGGCCAGGTTGCCCGCCGGTATGCCCGCGGCCAGCCCGCACAGGCCCGCGATCGTCAGCCCCGCACCGACCTGGACGGCGGGCAGGTGCACCACGAGCGTGAAGTAGAGCATGGCCGCGGTGTTGAACAGGCCGTTGCCCACCCTGCTGACGAAACTGGCCGCGATCAGGGCCCGTTGCGGCCCCGAGGTCGCACGGTCATCGGTCCGTTTCTCTGATCTCCTCATGATCATGCCGATCAGGCTAACAGCGGCGTTCCGCGGTGCCGATCGGCCCCGAACGGACTCCGAACGGGCGCCGCCGGAAAAGCACTTGCCCGAACGAGGCGCCGGTGCCAGCATCTGAGCCATGATCACGAGAATCGAGCCGGCCACCCACTGGTGAGCGCCGTACCCGGGCACCCGTCGCCCGACCATTGCCTCGGCCGAGGAATCCGGGTGCACCGAGGCCCAACGCACCTCCCTCCTCACCGCCCGCCTCGCCCTCCCCGACGTCGACGGAGGTCGCGGCGCGGGCCGTGACGGCGGCCCGACCGGTCGGGCATCATGGCGCGATGCCCGAACTGATCACTCCGACCGTACGGCTGCAGGCCTCGTTCCTGGCCGTGGTGGCCGAGTTCCACGCCGAACCCGGCCAGGCCGTCCCCTGGTTCGTCAAGGATGTCGACCCGGCCGCGCTGACCGACCCCGGTCCGGACGCCTTCGCCGCGTACGTCGCACGCGTGCTCGCCGAGCGGACCGAGGCGGGGATGCGCAGGGACGCGGGGGTGCCGATGACCACCCTGTGGTGGGCCGAGGGTGACCAGCTGCTGGGGCGCCTGGCCATCCGCCACCGCCTCACCCCGAACCTGGAGCGCATCGGCGGCCACATCGGCTACGACGTCCGCCCCGGCGCCCGCCGACGGGGCCACGCGACCGCGATGCTCGCCGCGGCACTGCCGGTGGCCGCCGAACTCGGCATCACCGGCGCGCTGCTGACCTGCGACAAGACCAACACGGCCTCCCGCCGCGTGATCGAGGCCAACGGCGGACGCCTGACCGCCACGGAGGGGAACAAGCTCCGCTACCTCCTACCGACCACCTGACCCCCGCGCCCCGCTCGCCCGTCAGTCCCCGCGGACCGGCCGGACGATCCGCTCGACGACGGCCGCGGCCTCCGCCGGGTGCTCCGCCAGCCACCGCCCGAGCCGCTCCTCCACGGCCCGTGCCACGCAGGCCCGCACGGCCGTGTTGCCCAGCCGGTCACGGAGGGATCCCTCGAACTCCGGCCGCTCCAAGGTCACCGACACGACCGCCATCAGGCCCTCGACAACCCGGTCGGCGCCGAGGTCGGCGCAAGGCATGGTCAGCAGCCGCCGCTCGCGCGCGCGTAGGCGGTGACCGCCGCCACCACCCCGTCCAGGAAGCCCAGCTGATGGGTGCCGCCGCCAGGCGTGGGGCGGCAGTTGGCGAAGCTCCGGACCCGCTGCTCCGGTGCGCGGTGCCACCGCCAGGCCACCTCCATCCTCCCGGCCATCCCCGGCTCCTCCTGCGTGAAGCCGACGACCTCCGGACGAATCGGCTCGTCACCCCGCCCGTCGAGGGAGTCCAGGAAGGTGACGAAGTCCCGTGCCCCGCCCGGGAACCGGAACCGCTCCGCGCGGGGCTCGCCGGGGTACCGCTCGTCGGTCAGCGAGATGTCCAGGCCCCGGTTGAGGAAGGCGAGTTCGCGGAAGCGTTCCGCCAGAGCCTCGTAGGAGAACTCCGTCGCCCCGAAGATCTCGGCATCGGGCCGGAAGGTGACGGTGGTGCCGCTCCCGACCACCGGCCCGGCCTGGGCCAGCGGAGCGAGCGCGATCCCGCACGCGTACTCCTGGACCCAGCGGACCCCGTCGCGCCGCACCTCGGCCGTGAGTCGGCTCGCCAGGGCGTTGGTGACGGCAGGCCCCAGATCAGGGTTGCCCAGCACCACATCGTAGTGGCCACCGACTCCCAGCCGGGTCAGCACGCTCTCCAGACCGGGCCCGTCCGCGCCCCCGGCGTCGTCGACGCGGACACCCGGCCCGTCGTCGGCGATCCGCACCGCACCCCCGGGCAGGAGGGTGACGTCCACGCGGCTCGCCCGGCCGTCGAGGACGTCGTTCACCGCCCGGTCGGAGACTGCGAACACCAGCTGCCGCAGGCCCCGTTCACCCGTCGATCCGACGAACATCCCCGGCCGCTTCCGGACGGCCTCCGGCCATTCGTACACCTGGATCCGCGCGCCCACGTAGGCATTGGTCTCCGTGCTCACGATGTCCCCTCCGAAAGTGTCCGTCAGAACTCCCCCAGCCTACGAGATTTCCAGCAGAACACCAGGTCAGAGCGGGTGGACCAGAGCCGCATCCAGCCGCCTGAGCACCCGTCGGCAGGCGTTGGACCCAGGTATCGCGAACCGCCACCGGAGTGCCGTCGCACCGCCGACGACGGCGCACACGGCACCGTTCCGGGCGGACCCGGGGTCCCCGATTCCGAGAATTTCCGCCTGCGGGCCGGGGCTCCGTGCTGTGGCTCCGCGCCACTGTCCCGCTCAGTCGATCGCGACCGCCTCGGCGCCGTTCTGCGCCGCGCCCTCGGCGACTGAGCCCGCCCCGGGCGCGCTCCCCGGCCACCCGGCGGCGTCTGTTCGGCCCCCGTAAACAGCGAAGGCGGGGAGGTCAGAGCCTCCCCGCCACTATCAAGGTACCGCGCCAGGGGGGCCTTGCGGCAAGGCCCCCCTCGGGGCGCACAATCGTCGACCGAGGCCGGAACCTGGCGATTCGCGCGGTTCGCACCGTACGTTGGCCGGTGTCCCGAACTGTCGGCCTCGTTCGACACTCACTGGGGGAATGTTCCGATGATCGACGTGATCGTGGTCGGCGGCGGGCCGACCGGCCTGATGCTGGCGATCGAACTGCGGCTGCAGGGCGTCCGGGTGGTCGTCCTGGAGCGGCTGGCCGAGCCGACCCCGGAGTCCCGGGGCCGGGGCCTGCACGTGCGCAGCGTGGAGATGATGGACCAGCGTGGGCTGCTGGACCGGTTCCTCGTGGAGGGCCGGAAGTTCCGGATCGGCGGCTTCTTCGGCCACATCCACAAGCCGTGGCCGGAGACCATGGACACCGCCCACGACTACGGCCTGTCCGTCGAGCAGCCGGTCACCGAGCGGCTGCTCGGCGCGTACGCCGCCGAGCTCGGCGCGGAGGTCCGGCGCGGCCAGGAGGTGGCCGGGCTCGACCAGGACGAGGACGGGGTCACGGTCGAGCTGGCGGACGGCACCCGGCTGCGCTCGCGCTACCTGGTCGGCTGCGACGGCGGCCGCAGCACGGTGCGCCGCCGGCTGGGCGTCGCCTTCCCCGGCGAGCCGTCCCGGGTCGACACCCTGCTCGCCGAGCTGTCGCTGGCCGAGGACCCCGCGACCATCGAGGAGGTGGTCGCCCGGGTCCGCCGGACCGAGCTGCGGTTCGGCGCCGTCCCCCGGGGCGAGGGGCTGTACCGGGTGATCGTGCCCGCCCCGGGCGTCGCCGAGGACCGCACCGACGGCCCGACCCTGGGGGAGTTCCGGCAGCAGCTGCGCGCCGTCGCGGGCACCGATTTCGGGGCGCACTCGCCCCGCTGGGTCTCCCGCTTCGGCGACGCGACCCGGCAGGCGGAGCACTACCGGGTCGGCCGGGCCTTCCTGGCCGGCGACGCGGCGCACATCCACCCGCCCACCGGCGGGCAGGGCCTCAACCTCGGCATCCAGGACGCCTACAACCTCGGCTGGAAGCTCGCCGCGGCCGTCCACGGCCGGGCCCCCGAAGGGCTCCTGGACAGCTACCACGCCGAGCGCCACCCGGTGGGCGCCCGGGTGCTGGCCAACACCCGCGCCCAGATGACACTGCTGGGCTCCGAGCCCGGTGCGGTCGCGCTGCGGGAACTGCTCTCCACGCTGATGGACTTCGAGGAGGTGAACCGCTCCATGACCGAGATGGTCTTCGGTGTCGGTGTCCGCTACGACTTCGGTGCGGGTCCCGAGCTGCTCGGGCGGCGGCTGCGGGACGTCCGGTTGAAGAGCGGCCGCCTGTACGAGCGGATGCACGGCGGACGGGCCCTGCTCCTCGACGCCACCGGGGGCGCCCTCGACGCGACCGGCTGGGCCGACCGCGTCGACCACGTCACCGATCCCGCCGAGGACTTCGACGCCCCCGCAGTCCTGCTCCGCCCGGACGGCTACGTGGCCTGGCTCGGCGCGGACCAGCCGACGCTGGACGCGGCGCTGACCCGCTGGTTCGGCCCCGCCACCGCCTGAGCGGCCCCGGAGGACGCTCACTCGCCCGGCGGCTCCGGCGGCTCCGGCGACTCCAGCGGCTCCGACGGCCCCGGGTCGATCCTGAGCAGCGAGTGCTGCACCGTGCCGTCCGGCTGGTACACGGTGCGGTACAGGTACGGGTGGTCCGAGCCGGGGAGCAGCACGACGCCCTCCTCCACCAGCGGCCGCTGGTCGGCGATGGCCCGGAGGCGGTGGTCGGCGTCGGCCGGGAACTCCGGCTCCGGCGGGCGGCGGTGGCGTCCGGCCACGGCGGCGCTCCGTTCTCTCCTGGTGATTCCGGTCGTCCCCCGGTCCTTCCCGTCCTTCTTGCCCCTTCCCCTGCTCCCGGACCGTGACGCGCCCCGCCCGCCCGTTCAGGCCGGGCGGGCGGGGCGGACGGATGGACGGGGCCGACGGGCGGCGCACCGGGCCGGGGTGACTACATCGGGGCGAGCTTGATCATCGCGAATGGTGCGCCCTGCGGGTCGGCGACCACCGTCATCCGGCCGGCCACCATGTCGAAGGGCGGGGCGAGGACGGTGCCGCCGCGCTTGACCACGACGTCGGCACAGGAGTCCACGTCGTCCACCGCGAAGTAGCTCAGCCAGTGCGCCGGGGTGCCGGGCGGGTCGTTGGCGAGCAGCGAGACCCCGCCGACGGGGCGGCCGCCGACCCGCAGTTCCCAGTAGGAGTCCGCGCCCTCCGCCGGCTCGATCTCGATGCCGAAGGCCTCGCCGTAGAAGGCGGTGGCGCCGGGGACGTCACTGGTGTGAAGCTCGTTCCAGGTCAGCGCGCCGGGCTCGTTGACCACCTGGGCGCCGGAGAACTCGCCCGGCTGCCAGACGCCGAACACCGCGCCCTGCGGGTCGGCGGCGATCAGCATCCGGCCCAGCGGGCCGACGTCCATCACCGGGGCCAGCAGGGTGCCGCCCGCCCCGACGATGGCGTCCTGGGTGGCCTGGGCGTCGGTGGTGGCCAGGTAGCTGGTCCACACGGTGGGCGGCTCGGGCATGCCCTCGGGGGACATCGCCGGGCCGATGCCGGCCGCCGCCTTTCCGTTGAGCTCGCAGACGGCGTAGCCGCCGAACTCGGCCGGGCCGGGCTGCCCCTGCCAGCCGAAGAGGTCGCGGTAGAAGTCCAGCGCGGCCTGCTGGTCCTTCGCCATCAGGTCGACCCAGCACGGGGTGCCGGTCACGTACGGGGTAGTGACTTCGGGCATGCTCGCTCTTTCCTCTTCCTCGTGAGGTCCCCCGCCAGTCACCCTCGCGTCCCGTCCGGGGATCCGCCACCCGACACGCCGCCGCCACGCCGCCGCCACAGCGCCGCCGCGGACCCCGCCGGACCCCCTCCCCTCCACCGCCCGACCTTCACCCGTTCGGCGCAACAGGGGCTCACGAACGAGCCGGATGGGCCCCCGACCACGGGGTTTGACCGGGGCCACTCATTGTTGTGACGCTGGGCCAACACAGCGTGCACCGTTGGCTCCTGGGGAGACCGTGGACGAATCGCTCCGAATCCTTGTCACCGACGCCGATCGAGGCGCCACCACCTCCCTGCTCGCCTGGCTGCGGGCGGAGGACGAGTTGCGCGGCCGGGTCGAGCTGGAGGCCGCGCCGCCGCAGCCCGGCTCCTTGGGCACCCTCGCCGACGTGCTCACCGTCGCCGTCGGTGCCGGCGGGGCGGTGTCCGGCCTGACCAGCGCGCTGATCGCGTGGATCCGGCGCCGGGCCGGCGAGACGGTGGTCCAGGTGACCCGCGCGGACGGCAGCTCGGTCGAACTGCGGGCGACGGCGGTGCACGGCCTCGACGCGGACGGCGTCGCCGCCCTCGTCCGCGAGGTGGGCGCGTCGCTGGCCGAGCGCCCCGGACCGGCCGCCCTGCCCGCCGAAGGCGGCGCGCAGCCCGACGGCGCGCACCCGGGCAACGCGCGGCCCGGCAACGAGTAACCCGGAGATGCCCGACAAGGCGGTGAGCGGCGGCGGACTGCCCCTGGGCCTCCCCGGTGCCCGGGCCCTGGTCATCGGGACCGGCACCCACGTCCCCGGTTCCGTCCTGCCCGACGTCCCGGCCGCGGCCGCCACCGTGCACGCCGTCGCGCGGGCGCTGGTCGAGCACTGCGGCCTCGCCCCCGAGCACGTCCGGACCGTGCTCGACCCGGAGGACCCCGTCGTGCTCGGCGAGGCGCTCACCGCCGCCGCGGAGTCGGCGGACTCCGTGCTGCTCGTGTACTACGTCGGCCACGGCCTGGTCGACGACGACAACGAGCTGTACCTGGCGACCCGCGTCACCGAGCACCTCACCCGCGGCCTCGCCTACAAGGGGCTGCGCTACGCCACCCTGCGCCGCACGCTGGCCTGCTCCCGGGCCCGCTCGGTCGTGCTGGTCCTGGACTGCTGCTTCTCCGGCCGAGCCGCGCCCGTCGGCCGGGCGGGCCGTGCCTTCGAGGCCGCCCACCCCGGCGGCGGCTTCGTCCTGGCCTCCGCCGCTCCGGAGGAGCTCGCCCTCGCCCCGCTCGGCGCGGCGTACACCGCGTTCAGCGGCGAGCTGCTGCGCCTGCTGTGCGAGGGCGACCCGGTCGGCCCGCCGCAGCTGACCCTGGACGACGTCCACCGGGCCCTGTCCCGCACGCTCCGCGACCGGGGCTTCCCGGCGCCGCGCCGCCAGGCCGAGGGGCGGGCCGGCGAGCTGGTCCTGGCGCCCAACCCGGCCTACGACCCGCCGGTCGGTCCCCACCCGCCCGAGCCCCACCCCGGCGCCTGCCCGTACCGGGGCCTGGCCGCGTACGGCGCGGAGGACGCCCCGTACTTCTTCGGCCGCGAGGAGCTGACCGAGCGGCTGGTCTCCCGCGTCGCCACGCGGCTCGCCGGGGGCGGACCGCTGATGGTGGTCGGCCCGTCCGGCGCCGGGAAGTCCTCGCTGCTGCGCGCCGGGCTGCTGCCCGCGCTCGACCACGGGCTGCCCGGGGCGCTCCAGGCCTGGCGCTGGGCGCGCGTGGTGCTGACCCCGGGCGAGCGGCCGGTGACACGGCTCGCCCACGCCCTGGCCGAACTGGCCGAACTGGCCGAACTGGCCGATCCGGGTGAACCGGGTGAACCGGACGGGCCCCGCCACCGCGATCCCGAGGCGATCCGCGCCGAGCTGATGGCCGCGCCGGAGTCGGTCCTCGCCCGGCTGCCCGCCGACGGGACCCGGCCCGTCCTGGTGGTGGACCAGTTCGAGGAGCTGTTCACCGCCTGCACCGACGAGCACGAGCGGGAAGTCTTCGTCGCGGCCCTGTCCGCCGCCTGCGCCCGGGGCCCGGAGCCGGACGCCTTCCCCCGGGCGGTGGTGCTACTGGGGCTGCGCGCCGACTTCTACGGCCACTGCGCGGCGTACCCGGCACTGGCGGAGGCGCTGCAGGACGGCCAGGTGCTGGTCGGCCCGATGCGGACCGGCGAACTGCGCGACGCCGTCGAGAAGCCCGCGCTGCTCGCCGGACTGAGCCTGGAACCCGGCCTGGTCGACCTGCTGCTGCGCGACCTGCGCACCGGCGGCGACCGCCCGCGCGGGCCCGGGGCCGCGCTGCCCCTGCTGTCGTACGCGCTGCTGGCCACCTGGCAGAAGCGCGCGGGCCGGGTGCTCACCATGGCGGGCTACCAGGCCTCGGGCGGCATCTGGGGCGCGGTCGCCCAGACCGCGCAGGCCACCTACGACGCCCTGGACACCGACGGTCGCCGGGCCGCCCGGCAGCTCCTGCTGCGCATGGTGCACGTGGTCGACGGCGCCGAGGACACCCGCCGCCGGGTCCCGCTCGCCGAGCTCGGCCTCGACGCGGACCCGGCCGCACAGGCCGCCCTCCGCGCGCTCGTCGGGGCCCGGCTGGTCGTCGCCGACGACGGCCACGCCGAACTCGCCCACGAGGCGGTGCTGCGCGCCTGGCAGCAGCTGCGGGACTGGATCGAGCACGACCGGGCCGGCCTGCAGCTGCGCCAGCGGCTGCACGACGCGGCGGACGCCTGGGAGCGGGACGGGCGCGACGAAGGAGCCCTGTACCGGGGCGTCCGGTTGGGCGCCGCCGTGCAGTGGGTCGAGGAGTCGGCCCAGCGGCACGGGACCACCCCCGTGGCGCGGGAGTTCGTCGCCGCCGGGCAGGCCCGGCAGGCCGCCGAACGCCGCGCCGAACGACGCCGCGCCACCCGGCTGCGCGCCCTGTCCGGCGTGCTGGCCGTGCTGTTGACGGTGGCGGTCGCCGGGGTCGGCACGGCGGCCTGGCAGAACCGGATCGCCCATGAGCAGCGGGACCTCCTCGCCTCCAAGGTGGGGGCCCAGGCGGCCGGCCGGATCCGGACCACCGATCCGACCTTGGCACTCCAACTCGCCCTGTCCGCACGGCACATCGCGGACACCCCGGAGGCGCGCGGCAGCCTGTTCGACTCGGCGCTGGCACCGTACTCCACGCCGGTCGCCGAACCCACCGGCACCGTACGGAACCTCGCCCACAGTGCCGAACGGCACCTGCTGGCCAGTACGGGCAGCGACCGGAGCGTCCGGCTCTGGGACCTCTCGGACCCCCGCGAGACGAAGTCCCTCTCGACCACGCCGACCAACACCAACCACCCGGGCCTCGCGCTGAGCCCGGACGGCCGGCTGCTCGCGGCCGAGGACACGGACACGTCGGTGCGCCTGTGGAACGTGACCGACCCCACCCGTCCGGAGGCCCTCGCCCTCCTGCCCGACAGCTCCGGCGCGCTCGCCCTCAGCCCGGACGGGCACCGGCTGGCCGTGCTCGGCCAGACCGGTTCCTCGCTCTGGGACCTCACCGACCCGCGGCACCCCGTCCGGTCCGCTGCCCTGCCCACCGCCACCGGTACGCCGCAGTCCGGCGCGTTCAGCTCGGACGGCCGGCTGCTCGCGCTCCTGCACGGCGAGTCCGAGGACTCGACCACCGTCCAGCTGTGGAACGTCGCCGACCCGTCAAAACCCGCGCTCACCGGCAGCATCGCCGACAGCCACGGACTCGGCCTGGCGTTCAGCCCCCGGGCACCGTTGTTGGCCCTCGGCAGGAACGGCCGGGGCGTGGGCCTGTGGGACACCACCGACCCGGCCAAGCCCGCCCCCGTCAACCAGGCCTCCTACGACACCTCGGCCCCGGTGGCGATCGACTCCCAGCAGACCGTGGCGGCCCTGGTCTTCGCCCCGGACGGCCGGACCCTGGCGTTCGGCTCCTCCCGTTCGGACGAGTACTTCACCGGCCACGCCGAGACGGTGGACCTCCGCGACCCGCACTCCCCGGTCGGCGTCGTCGACTACCCCACCTCGGAGACCGTGTACGCGGTCGCGCTCGACGACCGCGGCTCGTCCCTGCTCAGCGCCGGCACGACCCTCCGGCGCTGGCACCCGGCACCGGCCACCGTGCTGTCCGACACCGGCGCCTACGGGAACTTCACCCAGGACGGCCGAACCCTCGCCTGGGCCTTCGACCCACCGCCCGGGCGCAGTACCGACGGCGCCCGGCAGTACCGCCTGTGGCGGACCGACGGCCCCTACGACACCCGGCAGGCCGGGACGCTGACGGGTCTGAACGGGGGGACGGTCCGCGCCGTCGACGACCACACCCTGCTCACCTACAGCGACGTCGCGGCCCCCCTCCTGTGGGACGTCTCCGACCCGGACCACCCCCGCCGGGGCGGCACGCTCAACGCGCTCTCCGAACCCCTGGACCACACCGGTGTGCTCTCCGACTTCATGACGGACCTGGACGCCCGGAACGGACTGGTCGTGGCCAACGGCCGCGACGGCCGGATCCACGTGTGGGACGCCTCCGACGCGAGCGCCCCGAAGGAGCTCTCCACCTTCCCCTCCCCCCAGCCGCCCGGCCAGCTCCACCTCGTCAACCGCAAGCTGGTCTCCCTGGACCGGATGAACAGCCACCGGATCAGCGTCTGGGACCTCGGCGACCCCGCGCATCCGACGGCCGCCCCGCCGATCGACCTCGACACCAACGTGGCCCAGGCGGACGAGGCCCAGAACCGGCTCGCGATCGCCCTGGCCAAGATCCCCGGCTCCAACCCCAAGACCATCCAGCTCTGGGACCTCGCCGACCCCCGGCACCCCGAGCACGGCGCCCTCCCGGAAGCGCCCGTCACCGACTTCGCGTTCAGCCACGACGGGCGCACCCTCGCGGTGTCGAACGACAGCACCGTCGACCTGTGGGACGTCAGCGACGTCCACCACCCGCAGCGGGCCGGCTCCCTCGTCGCCCAGAAGCAGTTCAACCTCGAGTTCAGCCCGGACAACCGGCTGCTCATCAGCAGGGCCCTGGCCGAACGGGACACCCTCCTCAACGGCGGGCAGATCCACCTCTGGGAGGTCGCCGACCCGCACGCCCCGACCGAGATCGCCGTGCAGGCCCCCAAGCACTACGTCCCCGCCCTCGGGTTCAGCCCCGACGGCAGGAGCCTCCTGATCAGCCAAGCCGCCGGGGACAACGACCCGAGCCGGGTCACCATCCTCGACCCCGACATCGACCGCCTCACCCGCCACCTCTGCGACGTCGCGGGCGCCACCATCACCGAGGCCCAGTGGAAGCAGTACTTCCCCGGCACCCCCTACGACCGGCCCTGCGGCTGACACCCACCCCGACGTTCTCCGCCCCACCACACTCCCCGGGAGCCGCCATGGACACCGTCACCCCCCGAACCGGCGAGGAGGCGGCCGCCCTGGCCGCGCTCGGCAGCCGGGTGCTCGCCGAGGCGGGGCACGGGGACATGGTCTGGGGGCACCTGGCGGTCCGCGATCCGGACGGGCGCGGGGTGTGGATGAAGGCCTCGGGCTGGGGCCTGGAGGAGATCGACCGGGACCGGGTGCTGCTGGTCTCCTGGGACGGCGAGCGACTCGCGGGCGGCGAGCGGCTCGACGGCGGCGGTCGGGTGCACCTGGAGTACCCGATCCACACCGAGGTGCTGAAGGCCCGCCCGGACGTGCACGTCTCGCTGCACACCCACTCGGGCACCGTCAACGCCTTCTCCTCGCTGGGCGAGCCCTTGCGGCCACTGAGCCACGACGGGGTGCCCTTCGCCGAGCACGGCCTGCCGCGTTTCGGCGCGACCGCCGACCTGGTCCGCACCGCGGAGCTGGGCCGGGCCCTGGCCGCCGACCTCGGTGAAGCCCGGGCCTGTCTGATGCCGCAGCACGGCCTGCTCACCGTCGGCCGGGACGTCGCCCACGCGGTGATGTACGCCGTACTGCTGGAACGGGCCTGCGGCCTCCAGCTCACCGCTCGCGCGGCGGGCGGCCCGCGTCACTGGACCGGCCACCGGGAGAGTCTGGAGAAGGACGCGTCCGTCTGGCCGTCCAGCCAGATCGAGGCCGGCTGGCGCTACTGGGTCCGGCGGACCGATCACCCCTGACCTCAGGCGACGTGAACCTCGGTCGGCTCCGACTCCGGGCGCGCTCATGCTGACTTGGAGTCAACTCACCGACCCCGTCGACCATTCCACGCCCCGGGCGGATCAGGGCGCTTCGGCACGGAGGGCGGCGCTGGTCGCCAGGGTGGTGTAGGGCATGGTGAAGCGGCCGCCCAGGGCGTCGACGGCCGCGCCGACCGCGTCCAGGACCTCGGCCAGCGGGGCGGGTCGGAGCCCGGTGAGGCCGCCGGTGGTGGGGAGCAGGTCCAACCACTGGTCGCGTGTGTAGGACCGCTCCCAGGCGAAGCTCCACTGCTCCGGTTCGGCGAACCGCCCGGTCGCGCGGATGTCGTCGGCGGTCCTCGCGTACCCCGCGCGGTACAGCTCCAGCGGACGCCGGGCCGGCCGGTCGCCGAACGGGGAGTCGGGTACCACCCGCCGGAAGGCCGCGGCGAACGGCTCGGCCACCTCGGCCGGCGGCCTGCAACTGACGGGCCGCGATGCCGGTGCCGCAGCCGACGTCGAGCACATCGACCACGTCGGGCACATCGGGCACGTCGGGCGCATCGGGCCCGGGGCTCCCCGCGACGATGCGCGCCACCAGTTCGTCGGGGTACGGAGGGCGGGCCCGGTCGTAGCGCTGCGCCTCCGCTCCGAAGGACTCGGCCACCTGCCGAGCCCGGTGGGGTTGCACCGACGCCGCCAACTGCGCCTGTTCCGGGCGCCCTTGCTGTCCGTGCGGTAAAGTGGGCATGCGCCCACATGCCAAGCGACCGCCAGACTTCTGGCACCGGAGGGGTCCGCACGTGCCGACCGGGGTACACCTGCGCGACGCGCGCCAGCGGCTGTTCGACGCCGCCGAACGCATCCTGCTGCGGGACGGCCCGAACGGGCTCACCAGCCGGGCCGTCACCGACGAGGCGGCCTGCGCCAAGGGTGTGCTGCACCGGCACTTCGCCGACTTCGACGCCTTCCTCACCGAACTGGTGATCGACCGGGCCGCGCAGCTCGAAGCCCACGCCCGGGCCCTGCGCGACTCCGTCGGCACCGGCACCGTGGCCGACAACCTCACCACCGCGCTGACCACCCTGTTCGGCCCGGTCCCGGTGGCGATCATCCCGCTCATCACCTTCCGGGACGAGCTGCGCGCACGCCTGCGGCAGGCCATGCCGGGCGGCGGCATCGCGATCCTCTCCCAGGTCGCCGCGGCGGTCTCCGCCTACCTGACGGAGGAACGCGCGGCGGGCCGCATCGCGGCCGACGCCGACATCGACTCGCTCACCCTCTCCCTCGTCGGCGGCGGCCACCTCCTCTTCGCGGACCGGGACCCCGGCCCACCCACCACGGAGACCGTCCACCAGCTGGTGACCACCGCCCTCGCCGACGTCCTCCACCGACGGCCCCGCTGACATGGCGATCGAAACGGAAGCGGTACGGGCGCAGTTGGCGAGCGCGGGGCAGGCCGCCCTGGGCGGTGGGCGACGGCTCGCCGCCGTGCGGCGGCTGGCGGGCGGCAGCAAGAAGGGCGTCTACCGCCTGCTAATGGACGACGCCACCACGGCCGTCGCCTACCGCTGGGACCGCAGCGAGAACTACTGGCCGGCGGCCGAGGGCGACGACGACCTCGCCGACCCGTTCTCCCCCGGGCTCGGCCTCGACCTTTTCGAGGCCGCGCACGCCCGCCTGACCGGGCTCGGCGTCCGCGTCCCCGCGATCCGACTGGTCGACCGTGAGGGCGCGCACGGTCCGGCCGACCTGGCCGTGGTCGAGGACGTCCGGGGCGAGAGCCTGGAAGCCCTGCTCGCTCGCGACCGGCGGGCCGCGGCGCCGGTGCTGGCCCGGCTCGGCGAGGCGCTGGAGGCGATGCGCGGCCACCGCGCGCCCGGCTACGGCAAGGTGGCGGTGGTCGACGAGGGCGGCCGCTCGCACGGGAGGTCCTGCGAGGAGGTCGTCCTCACCCGCGCCCGGCGGGACCTCGCCGAGGCGGCCGCGCGCGATCCCCGCGCGGCGCAGGCCCGTGACCAGCTGGCGGCGCGGCTGTCGGCGCTGGCCGAGGCCGTCCGGCCACGCGCTGAACATGCTGTGGTGCACGGTGAGTTGGGGCCCGACCATGTCCTGGTCGACCCGGCCGGACAGCCCGTGGTGATCGACATCGAGGGCACGATGTACTTCGACGTCGAGTGGGAGCACGTCTTCCTGCGGATCCGGCTGCACGAGGACTACCGGCCACTGGAACCGGCCGGGCTGGACGAACACAGGCTCGCCCTCTACCTGCTGGCGCAGCGGCTCTCGCTGACCGCGGGCCCGCTCCGGCTGCTCGACGGGGACTTCCCCGACCGGGCGGCGATGGCGGCCATCGCCGAGTACAACCTGAACCGCGCGCTGGACCTGGCCCGCTGAGGGACGGTCCGGTGTGCGGCAGGGCCGCCACGCGGAGGGCTCGCCCGCACGTCGCACCCCCCGCGTGGCGGAAATCGTCACCTTCGTGTCCTTGCTGCCATCGGGCCGTACGGCCAGGCTGGAGGGGTGAGCAGTCCACGCATCGTCTTCGCGGTCTTCCCCGAGTTCCAGATCCTCGACCTGACCGGCCCCCACGAGGTCTTCACCCACGCCGGGCGCCTGACCGGCGGCGTCGTCATCGAGACGGTGGCCGCGACGCCCGGCCCGTTGCCCTCCAGCGGCGGACTCGCCGTCTCCCCGACCCTGACGATCGACGAGTTCGACCGACGCGCCGAGCACCGCGCGCACGGCGGTGCCCACGCCCCTGTGGACACCCTCGTGGCGGTCGGCGGGGCGGGCGTGCAGCAGGCCTGCGAGGACCGCCGCTTCGTCGACTGGTTCGCCCGCACCGCCCGCCACGCGCGCCGGACCGCCTCGGTCTGCACCGGGGCGTTCCTGCTCGGCGCCGCCGGGCTGCTGGACGGGCGGCGCGCGGTCACCCACTGGTCGCGCTGCACCGATCTGGCCGACCAGTACCCGCTGGCCACCGTGGACCCGGATCCGATCTTCGTGCGCGACGGCGAGCTGTGGACCTCGGCCGGGATCACCGCGAGCATGGACCTCGCGCTCGCCATGACGGAGGCCGACCACGGCCCGGAGGTGTCCCGCGCGATCGCCCGTCAGCTGGTGATGTTCGTCCAACGCCCGGGCGGGCAGGCGCAGTTCAGTGCCCAGCTGGCGGCCCAGCGGCCGGAGCGGGCCCCGCTGCGGGAGGTCCTCGACTGGATCTCCGACCACCCCGACGGCGACCTGGGCGTCCCCGCCCTGGCCGCCCGGGCCGCGATGAGCGAGCGGAACTTCACCCGGGTCTTCCGCGCGGAGACCGGCCGCACGCCCGCCGCGTACGTGGAGAGCGTCCGGATCGAGGCTGCCAGACGACTGCTGGAGAGCACCGCCGCGACCCTCGACGCCGTCGCCCACTCCTGCGGCTTCGGCACCGTCGAGACCCTGCACCGCAGCTTCCGGCGCACCCTGCGCGTCACCCCCGGCGAGTACCGCCGGCACTTCTCCCACTGGTGACGGCCCGTAGCGGGGCCTACGGCGCGAAGGTGAACTGCGGCCTCGGCTTGAGGCTCTTGAGGCACAGCAGGTACTTGTCGCTGCCGTGCTTGTAGGTGAAGTAGCTGTCGGCGTCGGGGTACTTCCGGCACTCCGTCTCACCGTCGTTGGAGTCGTCCGCCCGGCCCACGACCCGGGCGTCGGCCTGCGGGTCGGAGCAGGGAACCACCTTGAGGTCCGGGTTCTTGTCGTCCAGACCGGGGATGGCGATCACGTTGCTGTTGTGGACGCAGTCGCCGGCCTTGGCGAACTCCGGGTCGTCCTTCAGGAGCACGAAGAGCAGCGTGGCCAGGACGGCGGGGATGAGCACCCCGACGATCGTGGGCCGCAGGTAGACCGGCTTGCCCGGGTCCATCGGCGTGCTGGGGCCGCCGGGCAGCGGCTCGGCGAGCTTGTTGATCTTCGAGCGCTGCGGGATGTTGAGCAGCATGACGATCGGGTTGATGATCATCGACGGGATGCCCCACCAGCCCTGCCACAGGCTGTCGGAGGTCATCTCCCGGTGCGTGGCGATGCCGCAGTCGCGGCAGTACGGGCCCCGGCGCTTGAGGTAGCGCAGGACGACGATGAAGCCCTGGTGCCCGCGGATCGTGGCGTTCACGGCCGGGACGGAGCCGCAGACGGCGCAGGTGAGCTGCCCCTCGCCGTAACCGGGCGCCGCCCCCTCAATCGGGACGGCGGAGGCGGTCTCCGTGGGCGCAGCGGGAACGGCAGGCGCAGCAGGCGCGGTGGCTTCGGCGGGCCCGGTGGCGTCGGGCAGCTCGGCAGACTGAGTGGAAATGGTGGATCCCCCGTGGTGATCAAGAAAGTTCGCCGGGGAAACCTATCGCCCCTCGAACACCAAGACCGGACCATGGGGGCGCCAAGGAGCGGAAGGTCACCGAACCGTGATCCCAAATCGGTCGTTCGCCGTCGAATTCCGGCGACGCCCGTCCCAAGGCCCCGGGCTCCCCTGGCACCCCGAACTCCCCTGGCTCAGTGGTACCAGGTGCGGATCTTGGCCGCGGTCTCCCGGACGTCGGCGTTCCCGGCCCGGATCCGGGCGGCCAGTTCGACGGCCTGCTTGGAGTCGGCCGTGACGATGACGCCGGAGGCGCTCAGGTAGGAGGCGGCCACCACGGCGGCGAAGTGCTCGTTGGCGGACTCCAGCGCCGGGACCCGGATCAGCTGGTGCATCAGGGCGGCCGCCCGCTGGTGCACGGCGCCGTAGACCGGCACCTCCATCACCTCGTCGGCGTGCCGGGCCACGGCGGCGGCCAGGGTGCCGTAGTCGGTGACGTCCGGGTCGCTCGGCAGGAACTGGTGCGCGATGTCGAGCAGCCAGACCCGGTCGATCCGCAGGATCACGCGGCGTCCGCCGTGGCGTCGCGGGTGCTGCGCGGGTACGGCCCGAACTCCTCCTCGAACGCGGGCCCCCAGGCCTGGGCGAAGTGGGCGGCGGCGGTGAGGAACCGCTCGCGCCGCTCGTCCGCCTCCTCCGCCAGCACCTTGCGCGCGTAGTCGGGCAGGCTCATCCCGGCGGCCTCCGCGCGCTGCTCCAGGGCCTCGTGCACGGCGTCGTCCAGTCGGACGTTCAACTGCTTCATGGCGGTGAGCGTAGCCCCAGCTACGGATCGCTACAAGGCGGCCTCGGCACTCCGACCGCTGGCACGGGACGCCGCCGGGCCGTGTTCGACCCGGACCTCCAGGGCCGGCCAGTGCGCCGCCCACCGGGCCAGCCGCTCCGCGTCCGGGAGGCCCTGCGGGACCAACGCGGCGTCCGGGTGGAAGGTCACGCAGGTGCCGGTGGTGCCGTCGGGCTCGATCGGGTCGAGGCCGGTGACGGGGAGGCCGTGCTCGTAGCGCTGCGTCCAGGCGCCGTTGAGCCGGCGGTTGGTGTGGAGCAGCCGGGTGCTGAGCGCCGCGACCACCGACATGCCCCGGCGCGGGTGCCCGTCCGGGAGCAGCTCCGCGCCGGGGTCGTCGAAGAAGCGCAGGTCCTTGGTCGCCATGACCGGCTTCTTGACCGCCTCGCCGTGCTCGTCGACCCGGGTGTCGGTGCCCCGGCCGTCGTCGCGGACCGAGACCGCGCCGTCGGCGTGCAGGGTGACCACGCACCGGCCGGTGCCGCGCGCGGCCGCCTCGTCGCCCGGGTAGGCGAGTACCTCCAGCACCAGGTGCGCCACTCCGCCCGGTGCCAGGCCGCCCGCCCCCGCGCGGATCCCGGCGAGGTGCTCAGCGTCCACGGCGGCCGCCCAGTCGTGGGTGGTGTTGGTCCAGGTGTCCTTCGGGGTCGCGTCCATCCGAGGAGTATGCCCCAGCGCCCGGCGGCCGCCCACCATGGCTGTCCAGCACCGGCCGACCCCCAACACGCCGCGCCGGTAGGAAAGTTGCCGGACGGCCGCACGGGGGCGTCCGCTCACCCGGTGACGAGCCGTCGGCCGCTGATCTCGGCCGGGCGGATCCGGACCCAGCGGGGCCGGTCGCCGCCGGCCCAGGGGGCCGCGCCGGGCAGCCCGTCGAGGCGCTGCAGTTCGGCCGGGTCGTCGACGTACCGCGCCGTGCCGAGGGCGAGCACGCTCCAGCCGCGCCCCAGGTACTCGTCGATGCGGTCAACCTGGAAGGACACCTGTGCCCCCGACTCCGGCGCGGTGGCGGTGCGTTCACCGGTGCGGTAGGCGAAGGAGGCCTGGTCCACCACGTAGTTGACGGGGTAGACCGCCGGGCCCGGGCGCACCGGCAGGCCGATCCGGCCGATCCCGTGGGTGCCGACCAGCTCCCAGCACTCGGCGTCGGTGAGGTCGAGCAGGCGGGGTCGGGGGCCGGGCCCTTCGTGGCCGGGCGGGGCGTCCGCGCGGCCGGCCACGAGCTCCTCCCGACTGAGGCCGAGGGCGGCGGCGATCCGGACGAAGCCGCCGGGGTCGAAGGCGGGTCCGGCTTCGAGCAGGTGGCGCAGGTACTGCGGGGCCATCGCGGCCCGCTGGGCCAGGGCGTCCTCGGTGAGGCCGAGTTGACCGAGGCGTTCGGCGATCCGGCGGGCCACGACGGCGGGGTCGGGATCGGCGGTGGGATCGGCATCGGGGGTGCGGTCGGGATCGGGGGTGCGGTCGGGATCGGGAGTGTCGTTCACGGTGGTGGCTCCTCGGCTCGCCAAGGGGGGTGCCCGGACCGGTGTCCGGGCGGTGACCAGGCCGGATCCATCCAAGCGTCCGGCCCACCCCGAGTCGAGGAACGGCAGCGCCCCGTGCGTGTCGGAGAACCCCGGGGCGGGCCCGCGGGGCCCCGACCTTGATCACCCGTCCGCCGCCTGCGATCATCCCCCTGACGCGGACTCAAGTCCGCTTCGCGACAACGGGGAAGCAAGGAGACACATCCGTGATCGTCGTGACGGGTGCCACCGGTACGGTCGGCTCGAAGGTCGTCGTCGGACTGCGCGAACGCGGGCTGGCGGTGCGGGCCCTGGTGCGCGGCGGGTCGGCGGGCCCGGCCGAGTGGGACGCGGGGGTCGAGCGGGTCGCCGCCGACTTCACCGACCCGGCCTCGCTGGACGCCGCCCTGGACGGGGCCGACACCGTCTACCTGCTGGTCGCCGTGCATCCGGAGATGGCCCAGCACGAGCGCAACGTGATCGACGCCGCCGTGCGCACCGGCTGCCGGCCGCGGATCGTGCTGCACGCGGCCGCCGGCGTCGAGTACCGGCCGGAGGGGGTGCGCTTCGTCGGCTCGCACGTCACGGGCCTGGACCACCTCAAGGACTCCGGCCTGCCGTGGACCGTCCTCGGCCCGAACGGCTTCCACCAGAACTTCCTCGGCACGGCCCCGACCGTCAAGGCCGGCCACCTGGCCGTGCCGGGCGGCGAGGGCGCGGTGGCGTACGTGGACGCCCGGGACGTCGCGGCGGCCGCCGTCGAGGTGCTGGCCACCGAGGGCCACGAGGGCGCGGTCTACACCCTGACCGGCCCGGCCGCGCTCACCCACGACGAGGTGGCCGAGCAGCTGTCCGCCGCCGCGGGCCACCCGGTCGCCTACGCCGCGCTCACCCCGGAGGTCGCCCTCGACGGCCTGCTGAACATGGGCTGGGACCGGTGGCGGGCCGAGGGCATGGTCGAGCTGTACGGGCTGTACGCGGCCGGGCTGGCCTCGACGGTCAGCCCGGACGTCGAGAAGCTGACCGGCCGTCCGCCCCGCTCCTTCGCCGAGTTCGCCGCCGAGCACGCGGACGCCTTCCGCGCCTGAGCCACCCGCGCCGTTCCCGTCCCCGGGCCCCCGGGGGCGGGAACGGGGACGGGGACGGGGACGGGGACGGACCACCGCCCCCGACACCACCTCTCCCGGCGCCACCGCAGATCGTCAACTCACCGTCAAGATCCCTGCACAGCCCTTACCGTGCCGTCCGGCCGGGCGCATACTGTGCTGCGCGCGGCGAGCGCCCGGCGACAGGGCCACACCGGACCCGGCCCGGCCGCACCGCGACGGGGAGCAGGTGGAACTGGCGTGGCAGCACTCGTGATCGTGGCCGTGGTCGTCCTCTTCTTGTTGACGACCGGCGTGCGGGTGGTCCAGCAGTACGAGCGCGGTGTGGTGTTCCGGCTCGGCCGGGTGCGCGGGACGGTCCGCGAGCCGGGCCTGACGCTGCTGATCCCGGTGCTCGACAAGATGCGCAAGGTGAACGTCCAGGTGGTCACCATGCCGGTGCCCACCCAGGAGGGCATCACCAAGGACAACGTGTCGGTGAGCGTGGACGCGGTGCTGTACTTCCGCGTGATCGAGCCGATCAGGGCCACCGTGGACGTGCAGAACTACAACTTCGCCATGCTGCAGGTCGCCCAGACCTCGCTGCGCTCGATCATCGGCAAGAGCGAGCTGGACGACCTGCTGTCCGGCCGGGAGAACCTCCACCACGACCTGGAGGTCATGCTGGAGAGCCCCGCGTCGGGCTGGGGCGTGCACATCGACCGGGTGGAGATCAAGGACGTCAGCCTGCCCGACTCGATGAAGCGCTCGATGGCCCGCCAGGCCGAGGCGGACCGCGAGCGCCGGGCCCGTATCATCACCGCGGACGGCGAGTTCCAGGCCGCCGCCAAGCTCGCCGAGGCGGCGGCCACGATGTCCGCGACGCCGGCGGCCCTCCAACTGCGCATGCTGCAGACGGTGGTCGAGGTGGCGGCGGAGAAGAACTCGACGCTGGTGCTGCCGTTCCCGGTGGAGATGCTGCGGTTCTTCGAGGCCTCCGCGAACCGGCTCGCCGAGGGGGCCCCACCGGCCCCCGCACCCGCCGTCCCCACGCAGGCACGCGACGCCGAACCCGCCGCCCCGGTCGACGGCAGCTGACGTCCGGCCGGCCCGGAAAGTTCCCGGGCCGGCCATAGCTTGGCTCTATGAGGTCATAGATCGACACCGCCTACACCTCCGCGCGGCCAGCGGGTTGGCTGCAAGGGTCCAGACCATTCGGCCCGCTCCGTCCACCCGGAGGATTCACCCGCATGACCCGCTCGATCCGAGTCGCCATCGTCGGAGCCGGCCCCGCCGGGATCTACGCCGCCGACGCCCTGCTCAAGTCCGACGCCGCGAAGGCGCCCGGCGTCTCGATCGACCTGTTCGAACGGATGCCGGCCCCGTTCGGCCTGATCCGCTACGGCGTGGCCCCCGACCACCCGCGGATCAAGGGCATCGTCACCGCCCTGCACCAGGTCCTCGACAAGCCCCAGGTCCGCCTGTTCGGCAACGTCGACTACCCGACCGACCTCACCCTGGACGACCTGCACCGCCACTACGACGCCGTGGTCTTCTCCACCGGCGCGATGGCGGACCGCTCGCTCGACCTCCCGGGCATCGACCTGGACGGCTCCTACGGCGCCGCGGACTTCGTCTCCTGGTACGACGGCCACCCGGACGTGCCGCGCACCTGGCCGCTGGAGGCCGAGAAGGTCGCCGTCCTCGGCGTCGGCAACGTCGCCCTGGACGTCGCCCGGATCCTCGCCAAGACCGCCGACGAGCTGCTGCCCACCGAGATCCCCCCGAACGTGTACGAGGGCCTCAAGGGCAACCGTGCCGTCGAGGTCCACGTCTTCGGCCGCCGCGGCCCGGCCCAGGCCAAGTTCAGCCCGATGGAGCTGCGCGAGCTGGACCACTCGCCCACCATCGAGGTCATCGTCAACCCCGAGGACATCGAGTACGACGAGGGCTCGATCGCCGAGCGCCGCGCCGTCAAGCACGTCGACCTGGTCGCCGCCACCGTCGAGAACTGGGCGATCCGCGACGTCGGCGACCGCCCCCACCGGGTCTACCTGCACTTCTTCGAGTCCCCGGTCGAGGTCCTCGGCGAGGACGGCAAGGTCGTCGGCCTGCGCACCGAGCGCACCGAGCTCGACGGCACCGGCAACGTGCGCGGCACCGGTCGGCACACCGACTGGGACGTCCAGTCGGTCTACCGCGCCGTCGGCTACTACTCCGACGAGCTGCCCAAGCTGCCCTTCGACCCGGTCTCCGGCACCGTCCCGCACCAGGCCGGCCGCGTCCTGGACGGCGACGGCTCGCACGTCACCGCCGTCTACGTCACCGGCTGGATCAAGCGCGGCCCGGTCGGCCTGATCGGCCACACCAAGGGCGACGCCAACGAGACCGTCGCCTGCCTGCTGGAGGACCACGCCACCGGCCGGCTGCCCGGCGCCACCGAGCCCGACCCGGCGGCGATCGAGGAGCACCTGCGCGCCCGCGGTGTCCGCTACACCACCTGGGACGGCTGGAAGCAGCTCGACGCCCACGAGCGGGAGCTCGGGCAGGCCGAGGACCGCGAGCGCGTCAAGGTCGTCGAGCGCGAGGACATGCTGCGCCACAGCGGGGCGTGAGGCACGTCGGCGGTCACCGGCGGACGATCGGCAGCAGCACCTCGTCGACGATCTCCGCCGGGTCCAGCTCCACGGCGCCCCCGCCGCACAGCTTGATCCGGTAGAGCATCAGCGCCGGCACCACGTCGGTGACCAGCGGGCTGACCGCCCCGGGGCGGACCTCGCCCCGGGCGGTGCCCCGGTCGAGCACCTCGGCGATCAGCGCGGTGGTCGGGTCGACCACCCGCTCCTGCACCAGCTCCAGGAAGACCCGGGCCCGCTGGTGGTCGATCTCGCTCATGATGGCGCGGACGGCGGCGCCCAGGTCGCTGAACATCGCGGCGCGCAGCCCTGCCACCACCTCCAGGAGGTCCCCGCGCAGGCTCCCGGTGTCCGGGGCCGGCCGGGCCGGCGGCAGGGCGGCCCGCAGGGCGTCCATCACCAGCTCCTCCTTGGAGGACCACCGCCGGTAGAGGGCGGCCTTGCCGGTCTGCGCCGCGGCGGCCACGCCCTCCATGGTCAGCCGGGCGTAGCCGTCGGTGGTGAGCTGCTGGAGGGCCGCCCCGTAGATGGCGCTCTCCAGCGCCTCCCCGCGCCGACGGACCGGGGTGCCGGCCGCGTGCACGGTCCCGCCCTCGGCGGTTCGGACTTCAGCGGACATCGCTGCACACCTTCCGGGGACTCCCTGTTCACCAGGCCTACCGCCAATGTTAGTGAACGAATCCGTTCCCTCCCAAGCACCGTACGCGGTTCGGCCCCCGGCGCCGGCCTGCAGCTCCGGGGGCCGGCGGGGCACGGGCTCAGCGGTCGGCCTGGTAGGCGTTGAGCTTGCTCAGCGGGCCGTAGCTGCCGTCCTGGTAGACCGGCTGCATCTGGACGTCGCCGTAGATCTGGAACAGCTTCTTCGCCGGGTCGGCGGTGGTCGGGTTGCAGTTCGGGAAGCCGGTGTACCAGTAGGTGTACCAGTAGATGCTGGCCACGCCGTCGCCCTGCACGGGCGGCGAGCTTCATGGTCTCAAGTCCCTTTGCTCGATGGTGGAGTTCGTCCGGTGCCTCGACGAAGCCGCCGACGCCACCAACTAGCGCACCGGCCACCACCAGCCGCAAATCCCATGAAGCAATCAGCTGACCCGTCTACCTACGGACCGGTTCGTGCGCCGCCCCTGCTCTGTTGGAACGACTCCCGGGCCCGTCGCCCGGCCGTCGGCGGGCGGTTCCGCTACCAACGAGGGACGCCCCCCATCGAAAGGCGGCCCCCTTCGTGCCCGTCCCCACCACCTTCGACCAGAGCGCGACCGGCTACAGCCTCGCCCACGCCTACTGGCTGGCCAGGGCGTCGGACCTCGCCTACCAGAACGACGCCACCATCGACCGGCAGGCCCGGGACTGGGGCTTCGACACCGTGCGCCACCACGACACCCGGTTCACCCCGCCGTTCCCGCTCCAGGACACCCAGGCCTACACCATGGCGAGCGACCGGATGATCGTGGTCGCCTTCCGCGGCACCGAGCCCAAGGAGCTCCGCGACTGGCTCACCGACTCCACCACCCCGCCCTGGCCGGGCCCCGCCGGCACCGGCTACGTCCACTACGGCTTCGCCGAGGCCCTGGACTCGGTCTTCCCGGACGTCCTCAAGACCCTCACCGAACTCCGCACCGACGGGCAGAGCGTCTGGCTCACCGGCCACAGCCTCGGCGGCGCCCTCGCCATGCTCGCCGCCGCCCGCCTCCACCTGGAGGACCCCCGGCTGACGGCCGACGGCGTGTACACCTTCGGCCAGCCCCGCACCTGCGACCGGCTGCTCACCGCCGCGTACGACCGGGCCTTCCACGGCCGGAACTACCGCTTCGTCAACAACAACGACATCGTCCCCCAGCTGCCGCCCGAGCCGGCCTTCACCCACGTCGGCGCCCTGCGCTTCATCGACTCGGCCGGGACGGTCCACGAGGGCGCCAGCGGCCTGCTCTCCGGCCTCGCCAACCGGGCCAAGGGCTTGACCTCCGCCGCCTTCGAGCCCACCGGCGAAGGCGTCCGCGACCACTTCATGCGCAACTACCTGACGGCATTGGAGAAGAACCTGTGACCGCCCGCCTCGCCAAGACCGCCCTCGCCCTGCTGCTCACCGTCGGCCTCGCCCCGGCCGCCGTGCCCGCGCACGCCGTCACGGCCACCCGGGCCCCGGCCGCGCTCCTCCAGCCGCCGCTGCCGCTCGAAGCCTTCCCGCCGCAGGTGGCCCAGGCCTGCGAGACCTGGCGCCAGCTGGAGTGGCCGGCCACCCCGGAGCCCATCACCTACCGCCTCCCGGACGGCGAGTTCATCCGCGGCGGCAACCCGTACGGCAACCGCAGCGGCGATCTGCCGCACGCCACCACCTACCACGAGTACGACGTCAACCCCCGCCCCACCGCCAACACCCACCGGGACGCCGAGCGCATCGTCCGCGACACGGTCTCCAAGCGGGTCTACTACACCGCCGACCACTACGCCGACTTCCGCGAGATCTCCTACGGCTGCTGACCCGCAGCCCGCCCCGGGCACCCGCCGCCACCGCGGCGGGTGCCCGCTCCCGTGTACGGCGCCCGTACGGGCGGCACGCCGTGCGGGGCGGGCGGGCCCCGGCGAGACTCGGTCGCAGGGCGGGGGCCAGCACCATGAGAAACCCGAAGGAGCGGTCATGCCGGAGCCCGAGCCGCCGGACACGCCCCCGCGGCAGGGCGGCGGCCCCACCCTGCGCGAGGTGCTGCTGCACCGCGGCTACCTCGGGCTGCTGCTGGTCGCGGTGCTGGTCGGCGTCCCGATCTCGCTGGTCGCCTTCGGGTTCGTCGGCCTGGAGCACGAACTCCAGCACTGGATCTGGGAGAGCCTGCCGGACGCCGCCGGGTTCGACCGGGCGCCCTGGTGGTGGCCGCTGCCCGCGCTGGCGCTGGCCGGGCTGCTGCTCGCCCCGATCGTCACCCGGCTGCCCGGGCGCGGCGGCCACGTGCCGGTGGACGGGCTCGGCGGCGCGCCCGGCCTGCCCCGGGACGTGCCGGGGGTGGTGCTGGCCGCGCTCGTCGGCCTGCCGCTCGGTGCGGTGCTCGGCCCGGAGGCGCCGCTGATGGCGCTGGGCGGCGGACTCGCGCTGCTCGCCGTCCGGGCGCCCGTCCGGGCCCGGAACCCGCGGGTCGTCCCGGTGCTGGGCACGGCCGGGGCGGCAGCGGCGATCTCGACGATCTTCGGCAGCCCGCTGGTGGCCGCGGTGATGATGATCGAGGCGGCCGGGCTCGGCGGCCCCCAGCTGGTCGCGCTGGTCCTGCCCTGCCTGCTCGCCAGCGGCGTCGGCGCCCTGGTGTTCACCGGCTTCGGGCACTGGACCGGCCTGTCGATCGGCGCGCTCTCGCTGCCGCACGTGCCCGCGACCGGCACCCCCGACCCCGGGGACTTCCTGTGGGGGGTGCCGCTGGCGGTCGCGGTCACGCTGGTCTGCGTGGCCGGGCAGACGCTGGGCCGACGGGTCAAGGCCTTCACGGACACCACGACCGCCCCGCGGACGGCGCTGCGCACCGCCGTCCGCACGGTCGGCTGCGCGGTCGCGGTCGGCGCCTGCCTCACCGCGTACGCGCTGCTCACCGGCCGCTCGCCGGAGGAGGCCGCGCTCTCCGGCCAGGCCACCCTGGGCGCGCTCGCGGCCGACCCGGCGGCCTGGCCGATCGGCGCGCTGCTGGCGCTGGTGCTGTGCAAGACGCTCGGCTGGGGCATCGCGCTGGGCAGCCTGCGCGGCGGGCCGATCTTCCCCGCCGTCCTGATCGGCGCCGCCCTCGGTGTGGCCTGCGCGCCGCTGCCGGGCCTGGGCACCGCACCGGCGCTGGCCGCCGGGCTGGCCGCCTCCAGCGCGGCCGTGACCAGGCTGCCGGTGACCAGTACCGTGCTGGCCACGATGCTGCTGGGCGGGCAGGCGGCGAACGCGATGCCGCTGCTGATCGTCTCCGCCGTGACGGCCTTCCTCACCGCCGAACTGCTGCGCGGCCGGGCCGGGTCCGCCCCGCGGGCAGCGACCCCGACGTCGGTCGACCCGGCCTGACACCCCGGTCCGGCGGGCTCGTCAACGTTCGGTGCCATGGCCACCCCTCCGGGGGACGGAAGGTGAACATTCGCCGATTCCCCGGCCCCGCACCCGGCGCGTGGGCGATAACGGAGGGGCTCCTGGCCGACCCCACCCGAGGAACCGCCCATGCCCATCGCCCAGTACGGCGTGCTCGCCGCCACCGCCGTCGACCGCCGCCGCGAGGGCGCCACCGGCACCCCGCACTACCAGATCCACCTGCGCGACGCCGCCGGCACCGACTACCGCGCGGCCGTCAACGTGCTCTCCCAGCAGGCCCCTTCGAACCTGCTCTACTTCGCCGACGAGAACTTCCGGCACCCGGTGACCGCCCTCCTCCCGGCCGCCGGCAGCGGCTGGACGGCGCTGAACTCCCGCCCGGGCACGGCGAGTCTGGACTTCGTCCGCGGCAAGCTGTTCGACCACGCGGCGATGCACGTACTGCCGCCCGACCTCCCCGGCCCGGACAACGACCTCGCCGACCTGCTCGACCACTACGTGCAGCACGCCATCGCCGACCCGAACGCCGCCCTGTACGTGTTCGGCCAGCGCTTCGGGCCCGAACCCGGCGTCCCCGACAAGGTGTTCGGCTTCCTGCCCGGCAACGGCGTGCACGACGTGCACATGAACCAGGGCAACAGCGGCCAGTTCCGCGGGGACGACGGGGTGTACCAGGACGGCGCCCTGCTGATCCACCTGCCGGACGAGAACCGCTGGGCGGCGGTGTTCCTCGCCTTCCAGTCCCAGTCCTGGCACACCGACGACCGCACCGGCCACGGCCTGCCGGGTTCCGTCCCGCACCCCGGCCGGGCCCCGCAGGACTCCCCCAACAGCCGGGCCTAGTGTCTCCGCCGGATCAGGTGGTGATCGGCGGATTGGGCCGGGTCAGCCCGCGGTCGTAGGCGAAGATCACGGCCTGCACCCGGTCCCGGGCGCCGATCTTCGCCAGCACCCGGCTGACGTGCGTCTTGACGGTCGATTCGGCCAGCACCAGCCGCTGGGCGATCTCGTTGTTCGTCCAGCCCTGGGCGATGGCCACCAGGATCTCCCGCTCGCGCTCGGTCAGCGCCTCCAGCCTCGGGTCCTCGACGGGCGCCGCGCCGACCGGGCGGACCGGCAGGTGGTGGGCGTAGGCGTCGAGCAGCCGCCGGGTGATCGCCGGGGCCACCACGGCGTCGCCCTCCGCGACGGCGCGGATCCCGGCGAGCAGTTCCTCCGGCCGCGCGTCCTTGAGCAGGAAGCCGCTGGCCCCGGCGCGCAGCGCGGCGTGCGCGTACTCGTCCAGGTCGAAAGTGGTGAGGACCAGGATGCGCGAGCGCCCGCCCTCGGCGACGATCCGGCGGGTGGCCTCGATGCCGTCCATGCCGGGCATCCGGATGTCCATCAGGACGACGTCGGGCCGCAGGTCGGCGGCGAGCCGGACGGCCTCGGCGCCGTGCGCGGCCTCGCCGACCACCTCGGTGTCGGGCTGGCTCTCCAGCAGCATCCGGAAGCCGTAGCGCTGCAGTGGCTGGTCGTCCACGATGAGGACGGTGGTCACGGGTGGCCGCCTGTCGGGTCGGGGGTGAGGTCCAGGACGGCCTCCACGGTCCATCCTGCCCCAGGGCCGGGGCCCGCCGTGACGCTCCCGCCGTACAGGGCGGCGCGTTCGCGCATCCCGGCCAGGCCGTGGCCCTCGCCGTCCGGGCGCGTCGGCGGGCGGGTGCCGCCGGGCGGGCCGGCGTCCTGGACGCGCACCCGCAGCCGGGTGGCGTCGACGGTCAGGGTGACGTGCGCCCGGGTGTCCGCTCCGGCGTGCTTGAGGGTGTTGGTGAGGGCCTCCTGGACGATCCGGTAGGCCATCAGCTGGACGCCGCGGTCCAGCCGGTCCGGGTCGCCGGAGACGGTGTACACCACCTGGGGGCCGGCCGCGCGGATCCGGGCGCACAGGCCGTCCACGTCGGCGATGCCGGGCTGGGGGTTGAACTCGGCGGCCTGGTCGGCCTGGTCGCGCAGCACGCCGAGCATCCGGCGCAGCTCGCCGAGCGCCTGGCGGCTGGTCTCGCCGATCAGTTGCAGCGCCTCCCGGCCGCGCTCGGGGTGGGTCTGGGCGGCGTAGGCACCGCCGTCGGCCAGGGTGACGATCACGGACAGGTTGTGGCCGATGATGTCGTGCATCTCGCGGGCCACCCGGGTGCGTTCGGTGGCGGTGGCCAGCCGGCTGCGCTGGTCGCGCTCGATCTCCAGCCGGGCCGCCCGCTCGCGCAGCCCGGCCAGCTGGGCGCGGCGGATGCGCACCGCGATGCCCAGGGCGACGCCCGCGGTGGCGGCGCTGACCAGGAAGAACAGGGCGTCCCCGACCGGCAGTCCACCGCCCGAGACCTCGACCGCGGCCAGCGCCATCGCCCCGACCATCAGCAGGCAGGACCAGGCCAGGTGCCGCAGCCGGCCGTGCAGGGCCAGGCTGTAGAGCGCCACCAGCAGGGCCGCGTCGGCGCGCAGGCCCACGCCCAGCGACCACTGCAGGACGAACACCGCCATGATCACCGCGAAGGCCACCGTGGGCCGGCGGCGGCGCCACAGCAGCGGCAGCACCAGGCCGGCCTGGAGGAGCAGCGTCCACGGCAGCGGCAGCCGGACCAGGTTGAGCCGGTGCTCGTGCGGCCCGGTGTCCCCGTGGCCGGCGTCCCCGTGGCCGGGGAACAGGTCGGGCAGGCCGAACATCAGGAACACCACGGCGACCACGGCGGCGTCCAGCACCCACGGGTGCGCGCGGTCCGCCTCGCGCAGCCGCTGGCCGATCCGGGCCAGCCGGGCGAACAGCGGGTGGCCGGACAGCGCGTCGGTGGTCGCGAACGGGCCGGCGGAGGCGGAGTGGTCCTCGCTCACCGGGGGTTCTCCCTGCTGGTCGGGGGCGGACGGACGGAACGGTGCGGCGCCGGTGAAGGACCGGCGCCCCACCGAGAGTCTCCCAGGCGCCGGGCGCCTAGGGTCCGTCTTCGCGCTCCCGTCGTCCGCCTGGAGGGCGGGCGGGGCGGCGTTGGG
>NZ_JBIAXC010000034.1:0-108408 GCF_042896295.1 Kitasatospora sp. NPDC001309
CCGACCCCCGGCCCTACGTCTGGACCAAAACCGCTGACCAGATCCTCGAATCCCTCGCTGGATACATCCGACGGATCAAGGACTCAGGACACTAGGGAGAGCGCCGTCCGCGAGGAAGGGTGCAGTCCGCTTGCACCCGTTCGGGGTGCAAGGGAGGATCTTGTGTGCTTGTAGTCTCATCAGTCACGGCAGCACCTCCCGGCGCTGCGCCCCCGGATCCGGAGTGAAGGAGTCACAGGCATGCGGCGACCGAGCTGGGTACCGGAAGGTATGGACCTGGACAAACCGAACGCCGCGCGGGTCTACGACTACTACCTCGGGGGCTCCCACAACTTCGAGGTCGACCGGGAGATGGCCCGCCGGGCGATGGCCCTGTGGCCCGAACTGCCCCAGATCATGCGCTCCAACCGGGCCTTCCTGCGCCGCGCCGTGGCCTTCCTCGCCGAGCAGGGCATCAGCCGCTTCCTGGACATCGGCTCCGGCATCCCGACCTTCGGCGCCGTGCACGAGATCGCCCGGGCGATCCGCCCGGGGGCCGAGGTGGTCTACGTCGACCGCGACCCGGTCGCCGTCGCCCACAGCCGCCTGCTGCTGGAGGAGGACCCGCACAGCGCCGTCGTCCAGGCCGACCTGCGCGACATCGAGGACCTGCTGGACCGCCCCGAGGTGTCCGCCCTGCTGGCCGGCGACGAGCCGGTGGCCGTCCTGCTGGTGGCCGTCGCCCACTTCGTCAGCGACGACGAGGACCCCTGGAAGCTGATCGCCGCGGTCCGCGACCGCCTCCCCGCCGGCAGCGCGCTGGTCCTCTCGCACGCCTCCCTGGAGGCCCGCCCGGACCAGGCCGAGGACCACCAGAAGCTCTACCGGATGACCCCGACCCCGCTGACCATGCGCACCCGCGACCAGGTCACCGCGATGTTCGACGGCTTCGAGCTGGTCGAACCGGGCGTGGTGCACCTGCCGCAGTGGCGCCCCGACCAGCCGGGCACGGTCGGCGAGCACCCCGAGCGGATCGCCGGGGTGGCGGGCGTGGGGTTCCGCCCTTGAGCGGTCGCGCCGGGAGAGCAGCCGACGCCCGCACGCCCCGTGCGGCGGCCGCCGGACGCCCGGCCCTGCCCAGCGCCGCCGTGAGCCCCGCCGCTGTGACCCCCGACGCCCCGGCCTCCGCCGCGACGGGCAGCGCCGTCGGGACGCTCCGGTGAGCGGCGCGACCCCGCCGGGCGGCGACGCGGAGCGGTTCCACGAGGACTGGTCCCGGCTGCTCTCCGCCGACCACGGCATCGCCGTCCACCCCGGCCTGCTCGGCCGGCTGGTCGCGCGCACCGCCGCGCTGCTGCACCGGGCCCAGCAGAACGACCCCTTCGAGCCCCGGCTGGCCTCCCGGGCCGGTGCCGAACTGGTCGACGGGCACTTCACCGACCCGGTGCTGCTCGCCCGCGCCGTCGAACTGCTCCAGGCCCAGCCGCTCCACGACGGCCGCGGCCCCGCCCTCACCGGCGCCTTCGCGGCGGGCTGGGCGAACGCCCTGCGCGAGCGCACGCTGCGCGAGCAGGAGGCCATCCGCACCGCCGCCGACGCCGCCCGCAAGGAGGCCGAACGCGCGCTGCGCGCCTCCGAGGCCCGCTTCCGCGCCCTGTTCGAGAGCGCCGCGATCGGCATCGCGATCGGTGACACCGACGGCACCATCCTCGCGGTCAACAAGGCCGTGCAGGAGCTGTTCGGCGCCGGGCCGGGGGACATGGTCGGGCGCCGGGTCGACGACCTCGTCCACCCCGAGGACACCCCGGGCGTCTGGGAGGCGTACGAGGAGCTGATCAGCGGCAAGCGGGAGTACTTCCAGTTCGACAAGCCGTACTACCGGCAGGACGGCGAGGTGGTCTGGACCCACCTGACGGTCTCGCTGATCCGTGACGACGACGGGGTCCCGCAGTACCAGGTCGCGATGCTGGAGGACGTCACCGACCGCTACCGGCTCCAGGAGCGGCTGCGCCACCAGGCCACCCACGACCCGCTCACCGGCCTGCCCAACCGCGCCGCCTTCTTCGAGCGGTTGGAGAAGGTCTTCGACGAGCCGGAGCCGGGCGCCCGCTTCGGCCTCTGCTACGTCGACCTCGACGGCTTCAAGGTGGTCAACGACAGCCTCGGCCACGACATGGGCGACCAGCTGCTGTCCGCCGTCGCCGCCCGCCTCAAGGCCGCCCTCACCCCGCTCGGCCACCTGGTCGCCCGGCTCGGCGGCGACGAGTTCGTGGTGCTGCTGGAGAACTGCCGCGGCGAGCAGGAGGCGGTGGCCGCCGCCAAGACCGTGCTCAAGGCCCTGGCCGGGCCGGTGCTCATCGGTGACCACAAGCTCGCCGTCGGCGCCAGCGTCGGCGTGCTGGAGCGGAGGGTCTCCACCACCACCCCCGGCGCCGCCGTCCGGGCCGCCGACCTGACGCTGTACCGCGCCAAGGAGGCCGGCCGCGGCCGCTGGACGCTGTTCGACCCCAAGGAGAACGCCCGCGCGGTCAGCCGCTACGCGGTCTCGGTGCGGATGCCGGCCGCCCTCGACCGCGGCGAGTTCTTCATCGACTACCAGCCGCTCTACCGCCTCGCCGACGGCCGGATGGCCGCCGTGGAGGCGCTGGTGCGCTGGCGCCACCCGCAGCTCGGGGTGCTCGGCCCGGACGAGTTCGTCACCACCGCCGAGGAGACCGGGCTGATCATGCCGCTCGGCCGCTGGGTGCTGGAGCAGGCCTGCGGCCAGGCCGCGGACTGGATCAAGCACTACGGCGACGCCGCGCCGCAGCTGAACGTCAACTTGGCGGTGCGGCAGGCGCGCAGCGCCGCGCTGGTCACCGACCTCGGCCGGATCCTGGACGGCACCGGACTCGACCCGGCCCGGCTGCAGCTGGAGATCACCGAGTCGACGGTGGTCGGCCCCGAGGACGAGGCGCTGCGTACCCTGCACGGGCTGGTCGATCTCGGGGTGTCGCTGGCGGTGGACGACTTCGGCACCGGCTGGTCCAACCTCTCCTACCTGCGCGACCTGCCGGTCTCCGGGCTCAAGATCGCCGGGTCCTTCGTCGGCGACCTGCACGACCCGGCGAAGGACGGCGCCACCGGGTGGCGCATCGTCAGCGGCCTGGTGTCGATGGCGCACACACTCGGCCTGAACGTCACCGCCGAGGGCGTGGAGACCCGCAAGGACGCCGAGCGGCTGCGCGGGATGGGCTGCGACTGGGCGCAGGGCTGGCACTTCGGCCGCCCGGTGCGGCCCGAGGAGATCGCCCGCCGGATCGTCGAGGAGCCGGAGGGGCGCCCGGTAGAGGAGGGGTGAACCCGCCCGGGGAGGGGTGAACCCGCCCGGGGAGGGGTGGGCCCGGCAGCTCCCGGCTCGGCTCCCACCTCCGCGCGCACGGGTTCCGGAACCGTCTCGGAACCGATCCGGAAAGCGCCCTGCGGCCCTGCCCGGTATGCGGGATGATGGCGCGTCAAAATCACCACCCGGCACCGGTGCGCCCGTGGTCAACGCCTCCGCACCGGCCCCGGGGATCGGGGGAGGGGTACGCCGTGATGGGCGCAACGGAGGGCTCCGGTCCGGACGGTCCGGGCGGTCCGGGCGAGGGGGACGGGCGCCGGGGGCGGCCGGAGGAGTCGCCGCGGACCAGGGTCGACTGGGGCTCCCGGGAGCGGGGCACCCGGTTCCGGGGGTCGTGGGACCCGCGGCGCGGGCGGGGCGGAGCCCGGGACCGGGCCGCGGAGGAGGTCCGCCACGATCCGGAGGCCGCCACCCGGCGGACGCCCGGGCCCCGCCACGACCCGGAGGCCGCCACCGAGGTGCGCCGACCGCGCTCCGCGGCCGGCGGCCCGTCCTGGCAGGACAACATCGGCCCGGGGCCCGCGCCGGGCGGCGGACCCGCACCCGCACCCGCGGCCGGGCCCGCGCCCACGGGCGGCCCCTTCGAGGACGACTTCCCCGAGGCCTTGCTGGACCGCTTCACCCCGCTGGGCAGGGCGGGCGCCGGCGCGGAGGGCACCGTCTGGTACGTCCGGCGCACCGACGGCGGCGCCGACGCCGCGGTCAAGGTGGCCGTCGGCGGCCAGCGGATGGACCACGACCTGCTCGCCCACCTGCGCAACGACGGCTTCCGCCGGCACGTCCCGCACCTGATCGACTACGGGCGGGTCCGCCACCACGGCGTGCCGGTCGACTGGGTGGCGATGGAGTACCTGCCCGTCACCCTCTCCGCGCACGTCGCCGCGCTGCGCCGCGGCGGTGCCCACGCCGACCCGCGGACCACCGAGCAGATCGTCTACGAGCTGGTCTCGCTGCTGGAGTTCTGGCAGCGGCGGATCCAGCGCAACCCGCTGGACTTCAAGCCGGTCAACATCCTGGTGCGCCCCGGCCGCGGCCCCGGGGAGTTCGTGATCGCCGACTTCGGCGGCGTCGACCGGCTCACCGACAGCCGCCGGTTCACCTCCACGATGATGGTCACCGTCGCCTACATGGCCCCCGAGCAGCTGGCCGGCAAGAACCACGAGGCCGGGCCCTGGTGGGGGCTCGGCAACGTGCTGTACGAACTGTTCGTCGGCCGGCCCCGGTTCGTCGGGGCGGACGGCGAGCGGGCGGCCGACCACGACCTGGAGCTGGAACTCGTCATGGGCGAGGAGGTGGACCTCTCCGCCGTCTCCGACCGGCGTCAACTGCTCCTACTCCAGGGCCTGTTCACCAAGAAGCCGGAGGACCGCTGGACTGCTGCGGAGGTCCGCAGCTGGTTGGCCGGCGGCAGCCCGGCGGTGATCCGGCGCCGTCCGCAGGCCCTGCGGCCGATCACCTTCCTGGGCGACCCGTTCACCGACCCGGTCCGGCTCACCGAGGTGCTGCTGCGCAACTCCGGTGCGGCGGCGCGCTGGCTCGCGGCGGTCGGGGCGGAGCGGCTGCGCGACTGGCTGCGCGACGAGGTCAAGGACTCCGTGTTCGACCTCCACTACCTCACCGACGTGGTCCGCGCCCCCGGCTTCCGGCGCGAGGCGGTGGCCGGCGTCGCGGTGCTCGCCCTCGGCGCCGCCTTCGCACCGGGAGCCGTCCCGCACTACCGTGACCGGCCGGTCGACCCGGCCGGGCTGGAACGCGTCGCCACCGAGCCGGACGGCGCCGCGTTCATCGACGAACTGGTCCGCGGCGGTGCCCCGGCCGTCGCCGCGCGCTACCACTGCTTCCACCCCGAGTGCTCCGGCGAGCACTGCTCCCGGCTGCTCGCCCTCGCCGCGCTCCCGGACGTGCTCGCCGAGGTGGAGCGCACGGCCCGGACGGTCGGCGGCGGCCGGCGCGGTGACGGCGGCCTCAGCCCCGAGGAGCGGGAGGAGGCGCACCGGCTGGCGGTCTGGCTGAGCATCCGTCCGGAGGAGCGGTACCGGCTGCTCGGCCGGCTGTCCCCGCTGCCCGCCGCGCTGCACCGGTTGCCGCTGCCGGTACGGGTGTCGGAGCTGGCCGCGCTGGTCGCGTCGGCGGTGGTGGACGGGGCGCTGACGGTCGGCGCCGGGGCCCGTACGGCGGCGCGCTCGGCGGCCCGGCGGCCGGCGCCCGACCCGGCGGCGGCCACCCCGCGGGACGTGGTGCGGCGGCGCTGGTCGGCGCTGCGGCGGCGGGCGGTGGGCGCCGACCCGGACCAGGTCGCGGGGCGGGCGGCGCTGGTGGCCGCGGAGGCGGTGCGGCGGCGCGGCCGGGGCCGGGCGGAGCGGCCCGAACCGGAACCGGGGGCGCTGCGGGAGGGCGGTGCGCGGCCCGGGCGGGCGGCCCGGCTCTGGGCGGAGCGGCTGTGGGGGGAGCGGCGCCGGCGGCCGCCGGTGGACCGGGCGGCCCGGCTGCGGCTCTGGTGGCCGTACGCCCGCACCATGCTGCCGCGCCGGGTGGCGGCGGTGGCCCTGCTGGTGGTGGGCCTCGGGCTGCTGCTGTGGGCGGGAGCGGTGCTGCGCTACCCGGTCGAGGCCGGTCACGGGCTCGACCTCTCGCCGGACCTGTTCGGCGGGCCGCTGCACCTCGCCGGGCGGCAGGCGGCCGAGCAGGTGGTCGGGAAGCTGGGGGCGGCCTTCGTGGCGGCCGCCGTGCTCGCCTTCTTCCCGGCCCCGGTCGGCCTCGGTACGGCGCTGCTGGCCGGGGTGGGCGCGCTCGCGATCGGCTACCTGCGGCTCGGACCGCCGATGACGGCGGTGGAGGCGCCGCGGCCGGTGGCCGAGCGGGTGGTCATGTTCGAGGGCGGGATGGGGAGTTGGGCCGGGATCGCGGCGGTGGTGGCGGTCGTGGTGGCCGTGGTGCTGATCGAACGGGGGGCCAACCGGCTGCTGAGGCCCGCCCAGCGGGCCCGGCGGCAGGTGCGGGAGGCCTGGCGGGACCTCGACCGGCGGGCCGCGCGGGCCGCCCGGGTGGCGGGTTCCGGGACGGGTTCCGGGACGGGAGCGGGCGCGAGGGCGGGGACGGAGGCCGCCGGGGCGTGGCGGCCGGGCCGGGCCGGCACCTGGGACCGGCTGCGGTTCGCGCTCACCGGTACCGGGGTGCTGGTCCTGCTGCTGTGGGCGGCGGTCGAGGTGCGGCTCGCGGCCACCGGCCCGCACCGCACGCCGGAGTCCTGGGGCACGGGGCAGACCGGTGCGGCCTACCAGGCGGGGTTCGTCGTCCTGCTGGCCGCGGTGTCGTTGCTGAGCACCCTGGGCACGCTGGTCACCGCCCGGGTGCTGCTGGTCGGTTGGATCCTCGGCACCCTGTTCCTGGGCGCGTGGCCCGGGGCGCTGGGGCCGGTGGAGGCGCTGCGGATCCCGGTGTTCGAGGGGCTGTTCGGCGCGGTCGCGGGCTGGTGGGGGCACGGCGCCTTCTGGGCCGCGCTACTGGTGGCGCTGCCGCTGGCGGCGTACGGGGTGCTGCGGGCGGCGCGGGCCCGGGGGCGGGGCGGCGTCGGCTGACGGCCCCGTCCGGCCCGGGGGCGCGCCGTCCGGTTTGCCCCGCCCGGTTCGCAGCGTCCCGACCGCGCCGTCCGGGCTGTCCGGGCCGTGCCGACCCGCCCGCGCCGATCGCGGTGGTCAGCCGACCAGTCGGGAGAGCTCGATCGAGTGCCCGGTCCGCTCCACCTTCGCGGTCAGGTAGCGGACGTTGCTCGCGGACAGGTGGACGCCGGTCGGCACCCGACGGCGGACGGTGATCCCGAGCCCGGCCAACTGGGCGGCCTTGTCCGGGTTGTTGCTCAGCAGGTCGACGTCGTCGACGCCGAGCGCGGTGAGCATCTGGGCGGCCGCGGTGTAGTCCCGGCCGTCCTCGGGCAGGCCCAGCGCGGTGTTGGCGTCGTAGGTGTCCAGGCCGGAGTCCTGGAGGGCGTAGGCGTCCAGCTTGTTGTAGAGGCCGATGCCCCGGCCCTCCTGGCGGAGGTAGAGCAGGTAGCCGCCGGCCTCGCTGATCCGCTCCACCGATTCGCGCAGCTGCGGGCCGCAGTCGCAGCGGTCCGAGCCGAAGACGTCGCCGGTCAGGCACTCGGAGTGCAGCCGCACCAGGGGGGTTCCGCCGGCCGGGACGGTGCCGAGGGCGAGCGCGAGGTGTTCGGCGCCGTCGGCGAGGCCGTGGAAGGTGGAGACCTCCGCATCGGCGCGGTAGCCGTCCGGGAAGGTCAGCGGGATGCGCACGTGCGAGCGCACCGTGGCGGAGCCGGGCTGAGGCATGGTGGGGCCTCCGTCGATCGGGGGTGGACCGGGGTGAACCGCTCCGGATCCGGACGGATCAGGGCGGGTCGGATGTCGACCGTACTCGGTCGTTCCAATTTGAACAACTGCTTACTGCCGGTGACCGCGGCGACTACGGAGGCGAACAACACCCCGCCCGCCCCCGCTGTTCCCGTACGGCGGTCCAGCATGTGGAAGGGACGGGACCCGAGGCATGGACACTGCGACACTTCGTCCCGTTTCCTGGGCACGGGAACGCCTCGCGCACGACCACCGACGACCACGGAAGGTCCTGATCAGATGCCCACGAGCCGCGCCACCACTCCCTCCGCCGCCTCCGCCGCTCCCGCCGCCGACCGGCCCCGCCTCGACGCCGAGCAGCGCGCGATCGAATCGCTCTACGCGGACGTGGTCCGCCGCAACAAGGGCGAGACCGAGTTCCACCAGGCCGTCCACGAGGTGCTGGAGACCCTCGCCCCGGTGCTCGCCCACCGCCCCGAGCTCCTCGACGCCCGGATCATCGAGCGGATCTGCGAACCCGAGCGCCAGCTGATGTTCCGGGTGCCGTGGACGGACGACTCCGGCGACATCCACGTCAACCGCGGCTTCCGGGTCGAGTTCAGCAGCGCCCTCGGCCCGTACAAGGGCGGCCTGCGGTTCCACCCCTCGGTGAACCTCGGGATCGTCAAGTTCCTCGGCTTCGAGCAGATCTTCAAGAACGCGCTCACCGGGCTGGCGATCGGCGGCGGCAAGGGCGGCTCCGACTTCGACCCCAAGGGCCGTTCGGACGCCGAGATCATGCGGTTCTGCCAGTCCTTCATGACCGAGCTGCACCGGCACCTCGGCGAGCACACCGACGTGCCGGCCGGTGACATCGGCGTCGGCGGCCGGGAGATCGGCTACCTGTTCGGCCAGTACAAGCGGATCACCAACCGCTACGAGGCCGGCGTGCTGACCGGCAAGGGCCTCGGCTGGGGCGGCGCGCAGGTCCGCACCGAGGCCACCGGCTACGGCTGCGTCCTGTTCACCGCCGAGATGCTGGCCAGCCGCGGCGACGGCCTGGACGGGCGCCGGGTGCTCGTCTCCGGCTCCGGCAACGTGGCCGTGTACGCGATCGAGAAGGCCCAGCAGCTCGGCGCGACGGTGCTGACCTGCTCCGACTCCTCCGGCTACGTGGTGGACGAGAAGGGCATCGACCTCGACCTGCTCAAGGAGGTCAAGGAGGTCCGGCGCGGACGGATCTCCGAGTACGCCGAACTGCGCGGCAGCCACGTGCGGTTCGTCGAGGGCCCGGGCGTGTGGAGCGTGCCCGCCGACGTGGCGCTGCCCTGCGCCACCCAGAACGAGCTGACCGAGGCCGACGCGCTCGCCCTGGTCCGCAACGGGGTGCTGGCCGTCGCCGAGGGCGCCAACATGCCCACCACCCCCGAGGCGGTGCGGGTCTTCCAGGAGGCCGGGGTGGCCTTCGGGCCGGGCAAGGCGGCCAACGCGGGCGGCGTCGCGACCAGCGCGCTGGAGATGCAGCAGAACGCCTCCCGCGACTCCTGGACCTTCGAGCACACCGAGCAGCGGCTCGCCGGGATCATGAAGCACATCCACGACTCCTGCCACACCACCGCCGAGCGCTACGGGCACCCGGGCGACTACGTGGTGGGCGCGAACATCGCGGGCTTCGAACTGGTCGCGGACGCGATGCTGGCCCAGGGCCTGGTCTGAGGCCGGTCACCCGGCGATCGGTGCCCGACCGGAGCGGGCACCGATCGTCGGGTACGGCAAGGTGGGTCCTTCCTACGGTGGTGATCGGCAAGGGAAGGACGGGGCGGCAGTGCTGGAGCACCTGAACCGGGCGATGGAGCACATCGAACGGCGCCTGGACCAGGAGATCGACGTGGCCGAACTGGCGCGGATCGCGATGACGTCGGAGTACCACTTCCGGCGGCTGTTCTCGATGCTCGCCGGGATGCCGCTGTCGGAATACGTACGGCGCCGGCGGCTGACCGTCGCCGGGGCGGAGGTCCTCGACGGCGGGCGGACGCTGCTCGACATCGCGGTCAGCTACGGCTACACCTCGGGGGAGGCGTTCGCCCGGGCGTTCCGGGCGATGCACGGGGTCGGGCCCGGAGAGGCCCGGCGCGAGGGTGCGGCGCTCATCTCCCAACCCCGGATGTCCTTCCGACTCATCGTGGAGGGAAGCAGCAGCATGGAGTACCGGATCGTCGAGAAGCCGGACTTCCGGATCGTCGGGAAGAAGGCCCGGGTCCCCCTGATCTACCTGGGGGTCAACCCGCACATCGCCGAGTTCATCCGGGGGTTGGGCGCGGAGACCGTCGAGCGGATCACCGCCCTGACGGCGAAGAACCCGCTCGGCATCGTGTCGGTGACGGACGACTTCTCGCCCAACCGGGAGGAGGGCTCCGAACTCGACTACTGGCACGCGGTGGTGGCGCGTGAGGACGCCGTCGTCCCGGACGACCTGGACGTCCTGCACGTCCCGGCCGGGACCTGGGCGGTGTTCACCAACCGCGGGCCGTTCCCGCAGGCCCTCCAGGAGATGTGGGGGGACACCTACAGCCAGTGGTTCCCCTCCAACCCGTACGAGACCCGGCCGGGTCCGGAGATCCTCCGGACCAGCTTCGTCCCGGGGACGGGCGACGCGGAGGCGGAGCTCTGGCTCCCGGTGATGCGGGCGGTGCGGGGCTGACGGTCGGCAGGTGGCGGCTGACGGGTAACGGCCGACAGCCGACAGCTAACAGATGACAGAAAACAGATGACAGCTGACGGATAACAGATGTTGAAATCTGTCATCCGTCAGCTGTCTTTTGTTCGTCCGCCCCCGTTCGGCCCACCAGCGCCCGCCCCCGCCCCGCTGCGCCCCCCATGCTGGGGCGGGGGAGCAGGTGCCGCAGGGCGCTACCCGAGGAGTGGGATCACCGATGGCCAAGGCGTTCGGCTTCATCGACTACGGCGGACCGGAGACGCAGGAGTTCCTCGACCGCCCGGTGCTCGACCCCGGCCCGGGGCAACTGGCGGTCACCGTTCGGGCCGCCGGGGTCAACCCCGTGGACTGGAAGATCCGCCGGGGCTTCCTCGGCCGCGAGCGCCAACTCCCCGCCGTGATGGGCCAGGAGGCCTCCGGAGTGGTGCAGCGGATCGGTCCCGGGGTCACCGGCTTCACCCCCGGCGACGAGGTGTTCGGCCTCGTCGCCGCCGGCGCCTTCGCCGAACAGACCCTGCTGCGGGCCGAGTTGAGCGCCCTCAAGCCCGAGGGCGTCGGCTTCGACCTGGCCGCCACGCTCGGCGTCTCGGTCGCCACCGCCGATGACGCGCTGCGCCAACTCGCCCTCGGCGCCGGGCGTACGCTGCTGATCCTCGGGATCGCCGGCGGCGTCGGCAGTGCCGCTGCCCAGATCGCCCGCAGTCGGGGCCTGGTCGTGCTCGGCACCGCGAGCGATGCCAACCGGTCGTACGTGGAGTCCCTCGGCGCGACGCAGATCCGCTACGGCGACGGCGTCGCCGAGCGGATCGCCGAGGCCGCCCCCGACGGTGTCGACGGCATCCTCGACCTGGTCGGCGGCGACGCCCTACGGGCGGTGGCCGGAGTCCGGACCGACCGGACCGAGCTGGTCAGCACCGCCGACCCGGCCACCGCCGCCGAGCTCGGCGGCGCTTACGTCACCCGCTCGACCAGCTCCGAAACCCTGGCCGCCCTCGCCGCCCTGGTCGCCGCCGGCGACCTCGACCCCCAGGTCACCGGCCGCTACCCGTTCGGCCGCGCCGGCGAGGCGCTCGCCGAGGTCGAGTCCGGGCACACGCGCGGCAAGGTGGTGCTCGAAGTCTCCTGAGAGAGCAGAGCTTTGATGGCCAGTCAGGTCAAGGCGCCGCAACACAGCCCGAGCGTCCCCGAGAGCCGAGAACCGAGAGTCAAGGGCCGAGAGCCATGAAGCAGACCTCCGTCACCACCGATGCCCCCTGCTGGGTCGAGCTGGGCACCGACGACCCGGCCGCCGCCCGGGTCTTCTACGCCGAACTGTTCGGCTGGCGCCCCGAGAGCGGTGTCCGCCCCGAGGACGACGGCTACACCCAGATGTTCCTGGGCGAGGCCGCGGCCGCCGCCGTCACCCCGCGCTACGCCCCGCAGCAGCCGGTGGCCTGGACGGTCGCCATCGCGGTCGCCGACGCCGACGCCACCGCGGCGAGGGCCGAGGCGGCCGGCGGCAAGGTCCGCAAGGAGCCCACCGACGTGACGGACCTGGGCCGCTTCTCGGTGGTCGCCGACCCGTCCGGCGCCGTCCTCATCCTCTGGCAGGCCCGGGCCTTCGCGGGCGCCGGGGTGTTCAACGAGCCGGGCTCGCTGGGCTGGGTGGAACTGGCGACCCGGGACGCGGCCGGGGCGCGGGCCTTCTACCCGGAGGTCTTCGGCTGGTCCGTCGCGCCGTCCGAGCACTACACCCAGTGGGGCCTGGACGGTCAGGACTTCGGCGGCATGGTGGTGATGGACGACGGCTTCCCGCCGCAGGTGGCGCCGCACTGGCTGCCGTACTTCTCGGTCGCCGACGTGGACAACACCGTCGGCCGGGCGGTCGCGATGGGCGCGGACGTGCTGATGCCCGCCTATTCCATGCCGGGACGGCGGATCGCCGTCCTGCGCGACGCCCAGGGCGCCCCGTTCGGCGTCTACACCGACGGCGAGGCCGGGGACGGCGGCGGGGGGCCCTGAACGGCCGGTCCTCCCGTCCGCCGACGGGCGGAGCGCGAACGCAGGTCGGCCGCTCCCGCGCCCGCCGTGACGAGCAGCGCGCCCAGCGGCACCACGTCGCCGATCCGGTCGTACCAGGTCAGCGTCCCGGGCGCGGTGAGCGGCAGCCGTACGGTCAGCGCGCCGGTGGAGTCGGTGCCGAGCCGGGCGAGCTGCCGGCCCTGGGCGTCGAAGGCGGCCGAGACACCGGTCAGCGAGGCCTGGACGGCGGGCCGCCCGGTCTCGGCGGCCCGGATCGCGGCCAGCGAGACGTGCTGTTCGGGTGCCCAGGTGTGCTGGAAGGTCGAGGTGGAGGACTGGTAGACCAGCACCCGGGCGCCGTCCCGGGCGGCGGTGCGCGCCATGTCCGGGAAGGCCGACTCGAAGCAGATCAGCGCGCCGACCGGCAGCGGCCGGCCCGCCCGGTCGGTGGCGGGCAGTACGTGGAAGGCCGTGCCGGGGGCCCGGTTCTCGCCCGCGGCCCGGCTGACCCCGGCGATCCAGCCGAGGACGGGCCGCAGCGGGATGTACTCGCCGAAGGGCACCAGCCGGATCTTCCGGTAGCGGTCGACCACCCCCGCGGGGGAGACCAGCACCGCGTCCTTGGAGATCCGCCCGTCCGCCTTGCGGGCGTCCTCCCCGGCCATCACCTCGGCGCCGGTGGTGGCGGCGAGCCGGCGCAGCGCGTCCAGGGCGGCCGGGTCGCGGTCGAGGTCGGCGGTGGTGCTGCTCTCGCCCCACACCACCAGGTCGACCGGCCGCCCGACCAGGTCGGCGGTGGCCCGGACGCTCGCGTCGAAGCGGGCCTGCGGGTCCTCGACGACGCCGGGCTGGACGAGCGCCACGGTGACCGCCCCGGCCCCGACCGGTGCCGGGCGCAGCGCGAACAGCAGTGGTCCGGCGGCCAGCACCAGGACGGTGACCAGCGCCGCGACCGCCCGGGGCCGCCGGGGCACCGCCGTCAGGATGATCAGTACTCCGGTGTTGACGGCCGCCACCGCGGCGCTGACCAGCCAGATCCCGCCCGCCGAGGCGAGTCCGAGGACCGCCGGGTGCTGCCACTGGGTGGCGCCGAGCAGTGCCCACGGTCCGCCGAGCGCGTGCCAGGACCGCGCGTACTCGGTGCCCACCCAGACCGCGGGGACGACCAGCAGGGCGAGCAGTGCCCGGCGGGTGGTCGTCGGCGGGCGCAGCAGGCGGTGCACCGCGTACCCGACCGGCGCCTGCAGGGCCCCGAACAGCACGGCGAGTACGGGCAGCGCCGGTCCGACGGAGGGGACCAGCCAGTACATCGCGGTGAGGATGAAGCCCGCCCCGAACCACCACCCGCGCACCGCCGCCTCCCGCCCCGACGGTGCCCGTTGGGCGAGCAGCAGCCCGGGGACGAGCGCGACCCAGGCGAGCCAGGCCTGGCCGGGGGTCGGGAACGCGACCACCGGTACGGCTCCGGCCGCCAGTGCGGCGAGCCGCGCCCGGTAGCGGTGGCGGTGCGGTGCGTGCGGCTCCCGGGCGTCGGTCGGGGCCGTGCTCGGGACTGGGCCGGCGGTGCCGGTGCGGCGCGACATGCCCCGTATTGTCCGCTCGGGTGACGGCCGGTGCCAGATGGCGGTACGCGTGGTTGACGCCGGTCCTCGGAACGGTGCAGGTCGTTGGAACGAGCCGTTGGAACAAGCGGACGGATTCCCGTGACCGAACCGCGGCCGGCCGCCCTCCCCGAGGGAGCGCGGCCGGCCGCCGTACGGTCGGAGGGCGTCAGCCCTCGTCGCCCTCCAGGTCGCCCTCGGTCTCCAGGAACGCGGCCTGCAGCTGCTCGATCAGCTGCGGGTCCGGCTGCTCCCACAGGCCGCGGCTCGCCGCCTCCAGCAGGCGCTCGCTGATGCCGTGCAGCGCCCACGGGTTGGCGCCCGCCAGGAACTCGCGGTTGACCGGGTCGAGGACGTACTCCTGGGTGAGCTTCTCGTACATCCAGTCCGCGACCACGCCCGTGGTGGCGTCGTAGCCGAACAGGTAGTCGACCGTCGCGGCCATCTCGAAGGCGCCCTTGTAGCCGTGGCGCCGCATCGCCTCGATCCAGCGCGGGTTGACCACCCGGGCGCGGAAGACGCGGGCGGCCTCCTCGGTCAGGGTGCGGGTGCGGACCGTCTCCGGGCGGGTCGAGTCGCCGATGTAGGCGGTCGGGGCCTTGCCGGTGAGGGCGCGCACGGTGGCCACCATGCCGCCGTGGTACTGGAAGTAGTCGTCCGAGTCGGCGATGTCGTGCTCGCGGGTGTCGGTGTTCTTCGCGGCGACGGTGATCCGCTTGTACGCGGTCTCCATCTCCTCGCGCGCCGGGCGCCCGTCCAGGCCGCGGCCGTACGCGTAGCCGCCCCAGACGGTGTAGACCTCGGCGAGGTCGGCGTCGGTGCGCCAGTCCCGGCTGTCGATCAGCTGGAGCAGGCCCGCGCCGTAGGTGCCCGGGCGGGAGCCGAAGACGCGGACGGTGGCCTTGCGCTCGTCGCCGTGCACGGCGAGGTCGGCCTGGACGTGGGCGCGCACGAAGTTGTCGGCCTCGGGCTCCTCCTGGGCGGCGGCCAGGCGCACCGCGTCGTCCAGCAGGGCGACCACGTGCGGGAAGGCGTCCCGGAAGAAGCCGGAGATGCGCAGCGTGACGTCGATGCGCGGGCGGCCGAGCTCGTCGAGCGGGATCGGCTCCAGGCCGGTGACCCGGCGCGAGGCGTCGTCCCAGACCGGGCGGACGCCGAGCAGGGCGAAGGCCTCGGCGATGTCGTCGCCGGCGGTGCGCATCGCGCTGGTGCCCCAGAGCGAGAGTCCGACCGAGGGCGGGTAGGCGCCGTCGTTGTCGGCGGTGTACCGCTCGACCAGGGAGGAGGCGAGCGCCTGGCCGGTCTCCCAGGCGAGCTTGCTGGGGACGGCCTTCGGGTCGACGGAGTAGAAGTTGCGGCCGGTCGGCAGCACGTTGACCAGGCCGCGCAGCGGCGAGCCGGACGGGCCGGCCGGGACGAAGCCGCCGTGGAGCGCGTGCAGCACGGCGTCCAGCTCGTCGGTGGTGGCGGCCAGTCGCGGCACCACCTGGGTGGCGGCGAAGGTCAGCACCTCGCCGACGGCCCCGCGGACGCCCTCGGGCAGTTCGGCGGCGACCTTCTCCACCGCCTCGGGCGCCCAGTCCTGGGCCTCCATCGCCTCGACCAGGGCGCGGGCCTGCGCCTCGGCCGCGTCGGTGGCGCCGAGGGTGAGGGCCGCCTCGTCCAGGCCGAGTGCCTCGCGCAGGCCGGGCAGCGCGCTGACGCCGCCCCAGATCTGCCGGGCGCGCAGGATGGCGAGCACGATGTTGACCCGGTCGGTGCCGGCCGGGGCCTGGCCGAGGACGTGCAGGCCGTCGCGGATCTGGGCGTCCTTGACCTCGCACAGCCAGCCGTCGACGTGCAGCAGGAAGTCGTCGAAGCCGTCGTCCTCGGGGCGCTCGTCCAGGCCGAGGTCGTGGTCCAGCTTGGCGGCCTGGATCAGGGTCCAGATCTGGGCGCGGATCGCGGGCAGCTTGGCCGGGTCCATCGCGGCGATGTTGGAGTGCTCGTCGAGCAGCTGCTCCAGCCGCGCGATGTCGCCGTAGGAGTCGGCGCGGGCCATCGGCGGGACGAGGTGGTCGACCAGGGTGGCGTGGGCGCGGCGCTTGGCCTGGGTGCCCTCGCCCGGGTCGTTGACCAGGAAGGGGTAGATCAGCGGGAGGTCGCCGAGGACGGCGTCCGGGCCGCACTCGGCGGACAGCGCGGCGGTCTTGCCGGGCAGCCACTCCAGGTTGCCGTGCTTGCCGAGGTGGATGACGGCGTCGGCGCCGAAGCCGCCGTCCTCCTGGGCGGCCTGGATCCAGCGGTAGGCGGCCAGGTAGTGGTGGCTCGGCGGGAGGTCCGGGTCGTGGTAGATCGCGACCGGGTTCTCGCCGAAGCCGCGCGGCGGCTGGATGAGCACCAGCAGGTTCCCGGAGCGGATCGCGGCGAGCACGATGTCGCCGTCCGGGTTCTGCGAGCGGTCCACGTACAGCTCGCCGGGGGCCGGTCCCCAGTGCTGCTCGACCTGCTCGCGCAGGCCCTGGGGGAGGGTGGCGTACCAGCGGCGGTAGTCGGCGGCGGGGATGCGGACCGGGTTGCGGGCCAGCTGGTCCTCGGTGAGCCAGTCCTGGTCGTAGCCGCCGGCCGCGATCAGGGCGTGGATCAGGGCGTCGCCCTCGTGGGAGGCGTCCTCGCCGCCGTCGGCGGGGGCGTTGAAGCCGGGCAGGTCGGAGCCGAGGTCCATGCCGTCCGCGCGCAGCCGCTCCAGCAGGCGCATCGCGCTGGCCGGGGTGTCCAGGCCGACGGCGTTGCCGACCCGGGAGTGCTTGGTCGGGTAGGCGGACAGCACCAGCGCGAGGCGGCGCTCGGCGGCCGGGACGTGCCGCAGCCGGGCGTGCTTGACGGCCGTGCCGGCGACGCGGGCGGCGCGCTCCGGGTCGGCGGCGTAGACGGTCAGGCCGTCCTCGTCCAGCTCCTTGAAGGAGAACGGGACGCTGATCAGCCGGCCGTCGAACTCGGGCACGGCGATCTGTGTGGCGGTGTCCAGCGGGGACAGGCCGTCGTCGCTGGCCTCCCACTGGGCGCGCGACCAGGTGAGGCAGAGCGCCTGGAGGATCGGGCGGTCGAGGGCGGCGAGCGCTCCGGCGTCCCAGGCCTCCTCGTCCCCGCCGGCCTGGGCGTCGGCCGGGCGGGTGCCGCCGGCGGCGAGCACGGTGGTGACGATCGCGTCGGCCTCGCCGAGCGCGGCCAGCAGCTCGGGCTCGGCGCCGCGCAGCGAGGCGCAGTAGTAGGCCCTGGCCCGGGCGCCCTGGTCCTCGATCGCCCGGCAGAGGGTCTCCACGAAGGCGGTGTTGCCGCTCATGTGGTGGGCGCGGTAGTAGAGCACCGCGATGGTCGGGCCGCTCTCCGTACGGGCTTCGCGCTCCAGCGGGCCCCAGGCCGGGGCGGAGGCGGGCGGGGCGAAGCCGTGGCCGGTGAGCAGCACGGTGTCGGAGAGGAAGGCGCCGAGCTCGGCCAGGTTGGCCGCGCCGCCGTGGGCCAGGTAGGCGTGCGCCTCGGCGGCGATGCCGGCCGGGACGGTGGAGAGCTCCATCAGCTGGGCGTCGGGGGCCTGCTCACCGGTCAGCACGACCACCGGGCGGGGGCCGGCCAGCAGCGCGTCCAGGCCCTCCTGCCAGGCGCGGCGACCGCCGAGCAGGCGGACCACGACCAGGTCGGTGCCCTCCAGCAGCGCGGGCAGGTCCTCGGGGGTCAGCCGGGCCGGGTTGCCGAGCCGGTACGGGACCGGTCCGGTGGCGGCTCGGGCGCTGAGCAGGTCGGTGTCGGACGTGGACAGCAGCAGGATCATGCGAAGGACCTCCCGGCCTCTTCGGTGGCCAGGATGGCCGCGGTGGTGGCCGGGTCGGCCGCGGTGGTGGCCGGTGGAACGGGCGCGGGCATGCGACAGCGCTGGTGCATTTCTGCCTTCCTCGGGGTCCGCGCCCCGGGCCGGTGGAGGACGGCGGGAGTTCCTGGCTCCCGCGGCCGACCGGTCTCCCGGTGAACCGCGGTCACAGTGGCGGGACCGCACCGGGCTTGCACCGGTTTCCTCCCCTGCGCCGTCGCTGGCGTCGGGCGGCCCGCTGGGGACCGCCCGCCAGCATCGTACGGGGTACGGCTGACCTGGGGGAGGGGCGGCTTCGCCGGGCCCGGGGCACGGGCGGGCCGCCGCCCGGCGCACGGGCGGGCGCACTGTCCGGCGTACGGCGCCCGGCGTACGGCGCTCACCGGCGCCGGGCGGCCGGTTCGGCGTGCTCCGCCGTGCTGCCCGGCGTGCCGCCGGTGTGATGCAGCGGACGGAGGCAAGCGATCGGATCATCTGTATGCTCGCCGCCATGCCACCGACACCCGACGCCACCGCGCCGGGCGCCGCCGTGCCCGACCGGGGGCGCGCCGACGCCTGCCCCGGGGCGCTCCGCCTGCACGCCGCCGACGACGGCGGCCTCGCCCGGGTCCGACTGCCCGGCGGACTGCTGACGGACCGTCAGGCAATGGCCCTGATCGAGGCCGCAGAGGCCCTGGGCGACGGGGAGTTGGAGACCACCTCGCGCGGCAACGTCCAACTCCGCGGCCTGGCCGCGGACTGCGGGGCCGAACTCGCCGACCGGCTGCGCGCCGTCGGACTGCTGCCCTCGGACACCCACGAGCGGGTGCGCAACATCGTCGCCTCGCCGCTGGCCGGGCTGGACGCGGCCGGGCACGCCGACGTGCAGGCCTGGGTGCGCGAACTGGACGCGCGGCTGTGCGCGAGCGACTGGGCGGCCGGACTCTCCGGCAAGTTCCTGTTCGCGCTGGACGACGGGCGGGGCGACGTCGCCGCGCTCGACGCCGATGTGACATTGATCGCAGCCTCGGACGGCCCAGCGCTGCTGCGGCTCGGACGGGCCGCCCACGGGCAGCCGGTCGAGGCCGGACGGGAGGTGACGGCCGTGCTGGACGCGGCCCGCGCCTTCCTGGACGCGCTGCGCGGCGTCGGCCGCAAGGCCTGGCACCTGCGCGAGGTGCCCGAACTGCTGCCGGCCGGCACGGTGCCGCTGCCCGCCTTCGCCGGGGCCGGTGCCGCCGGGGCCGGTGCGCGGCCCGGGATCGGCGCGCTGCCCGGCGGGCTCTCGGTCGGCATGCGCTTCGGGCGGGCCGACGCCGGCCAGTGGCGCGCGCTGGTCGCCGCCTCGACCGGCGAACTGCGGCTGACCCCCTGGCGGGGCGCGGTGCTGCCCGGCGCCCCCGCCGACCGGCTGCCCGCGCTGGCGGCCGCGGGGTTGCGGACCGAGCCCGGCTCGGCCTGGGAGCGGGCCACCGCCTGCACCGGGCTGCCGGGCTGCGCCAAGTCGCTGGCCGACGTACGGGCCGACGCGGCCCGGGCGTTGGAGCGCGGGGCGCCGACGGCCGGGGGCGGCGGACTGCCCGTCCACTGGTCGGGCTGCGAGCGGCGCTGCGGCCACCCGGCCGGGCAGTGGGTGGACGTGCTCGCCACGGGGCACGGCTACCGGGTGACGGTGAACGGGCCGGCCACGACCGCGGGAACCCCCGCGGACGTTCCGGTGGACGTGACGAACGAGGAGATGGCCGAGGCGGTCGCCGAGGCCAGGAGGACCACGAAGTGATCGAGTACGAGAAGGACGGCGCGTCCATCTACCGCCAGTCCTTTGCCACCATCCGTGCGGAGGCCGATCTGGCCGCTCTCCCGGCGGACGTCTCCCAGGTCGCGGTGCGGATGATCCACGCCTGCGGGATGACCGACCTGGTCGAGGACCTGGTGTACTCGCCCGGCGTGGTCGCCTCGGCGCGCGCGGCGCTGCACGCCGGTGCGCCGATCCTGTGCGACGTCAACATGGTGGCGAGCGGGGTGACCCGCAAGCGGCTGCCCGCCGACAACGAGGTGGTCTGCACCCTCACCGACCCCTCGGTGCCCGAGCTGGCCCGCGCGATGGGCAACACCCGCAGTGCGGCGGCCATGGAGCTGTGGCTGCCCCGACTGGAGGGCGCGGTGGTGGCCGTCGGCAACGCCCCGACCTCGCTGTTCCGGCTGCTGGAGATGATCGAGGCGGGCGCTCCCCGCCCGGCCGCGGTGATCGGCGTGCCGGTCGGCTTCATCGGCGCCGCCGAGTCCAAGCAGGCGCTGGCCGAACACCCCTCCGGCCTGGAGCACTTGGTGGTGCGCGGCCGGCGCGGCGGCAGCGCGATGGCCGCCGCTGCCATCAACGCGATTGCGAGCGAAGAAGAGTGACGGACCGTCAGATCGCTTCCGCCGGACCCGAGGGGACCGGCCGACTGTACGGCGTCGGGCTCGGCCCGGGCGACCCCTCGCTGGTGACCGTCCGCGCGGCCGAACTCATCGGCAAGGCCGACGTGGTGGCCTACCACAGCGCTCGGCACGGCCGCTCCATCGCGCGCTCGATCGCCGAACGCTACCTGACGGGTGGTCAGATCGAGGAGAAGCTGGTCTACCCGCTCACCGTGGAGACCACCGACCACCCCGGCGGCTACCGTGGCGCGTTGGACGAGTTCTACGAGGAGGCCGCCGCCCGGCTGGCCGCCCACCTGGACGCCGGCCGCGACGTCGTCGTCCTCGCCGAGGGCGACCCGCTGTTCTACGGCTCCTACCAGCACATGCACAAGCGCCTCGCGCACCGCTACCCGACCGAGGTGGTGCCCGGCGTGACCTCGGTCAGCGCGGCCGCCGCCCGACTCGGGCAGCCGCTGACCGAGGCCGAGGAAACCCTCACCGTCATCCCCGGCACGCTGCCCGAGGAGGAGCTCACGGCGCGGATCGCTGCCGCCGACTCCGCGGTGATCATGAAGCTGGGCCGCACCTTCCCGACCGTCCGGCGGGCGCTGGAGCGGGCCGGCCGGCTGGAGGACGCCCAGTACGTGGAGCGGGCCTTCATGGACGGGGAGCGGATCGCGCCGCTCGCCGAGGTCGAGGGGGAGAGCGTCCCCTACTTCTCGGTGGCCGTGCTGCCGAGCAAGGTCGCACCGCTGGAGCCGGCCGTCCGGCTCGCGGACGGCGTCGGCAGCGTGACCGTGGTCGGCACCGGGCCGGCCGGGCCGCTCTGGCTCACCGCCGAGGCGCGCGGTGCGCTGACCGAGGCCACCGACCTGGTCGGCTACACCACCTACCTGGACCGGGTGCCCGAGCGGCCGGGGCAGCGGCGGCACGGTTCGGACAACAAGGTCGAGTCGGAGCGCGCCGAGTTCGCCCTGGACCTCGCCCGGCGCGGGCACCGGGTCTGCGTGGTCTCCTCGGGCGACCCGGGGGTGTTCGCGATGGCCACCGCCGTGCTGGAGGTCGCCTGCGAGCCGCACTACCGGGACGTGCCGGTGCGGATCGTCCCCGGGATGACCGCCGCCCACGCGGCCGCCTCCCGGGCGGGCGCCCCGCTCGGGCACGACTACGCGGTGGTGTCGCTCTCGGACCGGCTCAAGCCCTGGGACGTGGTGGCCAAGCGGCTGCGCGCCGCCGCCGAGGCGGACCTGGTGCTGGCGCTGTACAACCCGGGCTCGAAGTCCCGCACCACCCAGGTCGGCCTGACCAGGGACCTGCTGCTGGAGTACCGCGCGCCGGAGACCCCGGTGGTGATGGCCCGCGACGTCGGCGGGCCGACCGAGCGGGTCCGGATCGTCCGGCTGGGCGAGCTGGACCCGGCGCTGGTCGACATGCGGACCATCCTGCTGATCGGCTCCTCGCAGACCCGGGCGGTCGAGCGGGGCGGCGGGGTCGAGGTCGTCTGGACGCCCCGGCGGTACCCGGAGGACGTGTAACGGATGACGGAGAACAGCTGACAGATGATGAAATCTGTCAGCTGTTTTCTGTTCTCTGTCAGCTGTCAGCTGTCAGCTGTCAGCCGGCGGCCGTCACCGGGTCGGCTTGGTGATCAGCAGCTCGGTGTTGTGGTCCTCCCCGGCGCCGAGCAGGGCGGAGACCCGGCCGTTGGGGTCGTTGTACGAGAGCTCGCGGTACAGCGCCGCCAGGTTGGTGTCCGAGGTGCTGCCGAAGTCCGTCGCGTACGGTGCGGAGGACTCGATCAGCGTGGTGAACAGCGACAGGGTGCCGTCGCCGTTGTCCGCGACCTCGATGATCCGCCCGTGCTGCGGGTAGTCGATGTGCGAAGCGGTGTTGATCTCCCAGAACGCCCGCTCCGGCACCGCGTGGCCGTGCGCGGTGATCTTGTTCATGTGGGTGTGCCCGTTCACCCAGGCGACCACGTTCGGGTAGCGCTGCAGCAGGGCGGTCAACTCGTTGCCGTCGTGCCGCTTCTCGAAGATGTTGCGCGGGTCGGGCAGCAGGTTGCCCATCGAGCCGCTGGTGTGGTGGCTGAACACCATGATCACGTCGTCGGTGCTGCCACCGTTCACCCGGTTCCCGTTGGTGTCGTACCAGTGCCCGCTGTGGTTCTTCAACTGCTGCTCAAGCCAGCGCAGTTGAGCGGTGCCGAGCGAACCGTCGGCGAAACCGGCCTGGTTGGTGGTGTCCAGGCTGATGCCGAGGACCTTCTCCGAGATCCGGAAGGTGTAGTAGAGCTTGCCGCTGCTCACCATGTCCGAGGTGAAGCCGTGCCCGTAGGGGCCGGCGCCGGTGACGGCCGGGTCGAGGTGGGCCTTGGCGAACTGCTTGAGGGTGAACGGGTGGCGGCGCTCGTCCGGGGTGACCCGGCGCACCGCCTCGCCGTTCGCGAGCAGCTTGCCCAGCAGCAGGACGGCGCCCGCCGGGTCGCGCCGCAGCGAGTCCATCAGCTGGGCGGCGGTCGCGTCGTCGCAGCCCTCCAGCTTGAGCCCGCCCGTGTAGAGGTCGTTCAGCAGTCCGAAGTCGGGCAGCGAGCCCTCGATGCTGTCGTCGTGGTTGCCGACGGTGGTGTACCAGGGGGTCGTGAGGCCCGGTGCGTCGAAGGGGCGGCCGGCCGCGGACAGGAAGCCGGGCACCTGCGGGAAGCCCTTCGCCTTGTAGACGTCGGCGTAGGCGAGTTCGGGGTTCCAGAAGGCCGAGTTGCCGGAGTTCTGCACGCCCTCGTAGCGGGTCGGGTCGCCGGTGTTCTGGGCCATCCGCCCACCGCCCATGACGGTGAGGTACCAGTCCAGCTCGGCCAGCTCGTGGTTGTCGGTGTTGTCACCGGTGGCCATCACCAGGCTGAACGGCATGCCGGTGTAGGGGCCGCCGGCGAGCGAGTTGACCCGCTCGACCAGGGCCGAGACGCCACGGGCGTTCAGGGCCTCCTGCGGCCGGTAGGCGCTGTCGTTGAACTTGGCCAGGAACTCGAAGCGCACCGGGGACTCGGTGTCCACCAGGTGCAGGTCGCTGAACTGGACGAAGCTGGCCAGCCCGGTGCGGCGGTCGTCCCGCCCGCTGCCGGGGGCCGCGAGCTCCCCGCGCACCACCAGCGGCCAACCCGGCCCGGCCGCCAGCCGCTTGTAGGGGCCGGCCCCGGTCGGCGTGGCCACCTGCTCCAGGGTGGTCCCGGTGACGTTGACGGCCCGCGCGGCCGTGGTCGCCAGCGCCCGGTCCCGGCCCGCGGCCGAGGCGAGCTGGGCGCCGCCCAGGGACAGGGCCGACCAGGCGGCGGCCACCGAGGTGCCGGTCAGGAACGTACGACGTCTCATGCCTGCCACAGAAACCCCCACATACTGGCGGCCCGGCCGGGTGCCCCGGTCGCCGGACCACGTCATGAACCCGCTAAATAACGGAGCGACAGATTACTCGCTGGTAGTCGCACGGAGCGAGACCCGTGCGGAGAACAGTTCGAGAACGGCGGGGGCTCTCCTCGCTGGCCGCTGCCCGGGTACCGGCCTCGGCCGCGCGCACGTCCCCGGGCGCCGTGCGGCGGGGTGGATGGGGGAGAATCGGCGGGCGCGACCGCGGTGGTCGGGGCGGGCGTGATCGGATTGCGGAAGCGAGGCGCAGGTGGCCGCAGCGGGAGGCGGGGCGGGAGGCCGGGCCGGTCAGCTGAAGAGCAGCGGTCTGCGGCACGGCTGGACGACGGGCGCCTGCGCCACCGCCGCCACCAAGGCCGCGTACACGGCGCTGCTCACCGGCGAGTTCCCGGACCCGGTGACCATCACCCTCCCCAAGGGCCAGCAGCCCGCCTTCGCCCTCGCGGTCGAGGAGCTGGTCCTCGCCGCCGAGCCGGCCGCCGCCGACGGCTCGCGCGCCGCCGCCCAGCGGCCGGTCGCCGCCACGGCCGGAGTGGTCAAGGACGCCGGCGACGACCCCGACGTGACCCACGGCGCCCTGATCCGCGCGACCGTACGGCTCGGCGAGCCCGGCACCGGCGTGGTGTTCCGGGCCGGTCCCGGGGTCGGCACCGTCACCAAGGCCGGCCTGCCGCTGGCGGTCGGTGAGCCCGCGATCAACCCGGTGCCCCGGCAGATGATCCGCGACGCGGTGGCCGAGGTGGCGGCGGCACACGGTGGTGGCGGGGACGTGGTGGTGGAGGTCTCCGTCGACCACGGTGAGGAGATCGCCCGCTCGACCTGGAACCCCCGGCTCGGCATCCTCGGCGGGCTGTCGATCCTCGGCACCACCGGGATCGTCGTCCCCTATTCCTGTTCGGCCTGGATCGACTCGATCCGTCGCGGGGTGGACGTGGCCCGGGCGGCCGGGCGCACCCACGTCGCGGGCTGCACCGGTTCGACCTCGGAGAAGGTCGCGGTCGCGGTGCACGGACTGCCCGAGGACGCCCTGCTGGACATGGGCGACTTCGCCGGGGCCGTCCTCAAGTACCTCAAGCGCCACCCGGTGCCGCGACTGACCATCGCGGGCGGCTTCGCCAAGCTGTCCAAGCTCGCCCACGGGCACCTCGACCTGCACTCGGCGCGCTCCCAGGTGGACAAGGGCTACCTGGCCGAACTGGCCCGGCAGGGCGGGGCGGACGAGGAGCTGGCCGCGGCGGTGGCGGCGGCCAACACCGGCCTGGAGGCAGTGCAGTTGTGTCGGGCGGCCGGGGTGCCGCTGGGGGACCTGGTCGCCGAGGCGGCCCGGGCGACGGCGCTCGGGGTGCTGCGCGGTTCACCGGTCGCGGTGGACGTCATCTGCATCGACCGCACGGGCGCCGTCGTCGGTCGGGCGGAGCCGCTCGGCCCCTGAGCGGCGCCCAGTCGGTGCCCGGGGTCGGCCGACTCACCCGTGCAGCGGAACCTCAGAACTGTCGTGCGGTGATGTGAAGATCCAGGGCTCATACGGGGTGAGAAACGGGCAAAAGTGGCGCCACGTCCGCTCTTGATTCTGGTGCCATCTCAACCATGAGATATGGTCTGCCGAGTGACAGGCGACTACCTCACCCGTATCGGCACCCTCATCCGTACCGCGCGTCAGCATCGCGGCTGGTCCCAGGCGCAGCTCGGCGAGGCGCTCGGCACCAGCCAGAGCGCCGTCAACCGCATCGAACAGGGCAAGCAGAACGTCAGCCTTGAGATGATCGCGCGCATCGGCGATGCCCTCAACAGCGAGATCGTCTCCCTCGGCTACTCCGGCCCGATGCACCTCCGGGTCACCGGCGGCACCCGCCTCTCCGGCGCGATCGAGGTCCGCAGCAGCAAGAACGCCTGCGTCGCGATCCTCTGCGCCTCGCTGCTGACCACCGGCCGCACCACGATCCGCAGCGTCGCCCGGATCGAGGAGGTCTACCGCATCCTCGAGGTGCTCACCAGCATCGGCGTCAAGAGCCGCTGGCTGAACGAGGGCCGCGACCTCGAACTCACCCCGCCGGCCGAGCTCGACCTCGCCGCGATGGACGTCGAGGCCGCCCGCCGCACCCGCAGCGTGCTGATGTTCCTCGGCCCGCTGATGCACCGCGCCCAGCACTTCGCGATCCCGTACGCGGGCGGCTGCGACCTCGGCACCCGTACCGTCCAGCCGCACCTGACGGCGCTGCGGCGCTTCGGCCTGGAGGTCGCCACCACCGGCGGCGCCTACCACGCCTCGGTCGAGCCGGGCACCCCGCTGGACCGCCCGATCGTGTTGACCGAGCGCGGGGACACCGTCACCGAGAACGCCCTGCTGGCCGCCGCGCGGCACGACGGCGTGAGCGTCATCCGCAACGCCTCGCCCAACTACATGGTCCAGGACCTCTGCTTCTTCCTGGAGAAGCTGGGCGTGAAGATCGAGGGCATCGGCACCACGACCCTCACCGTCCACGGCGTCCCGGAGATCAGCTGCGACGTCGACTACACCCCGGCCGAGGACCCGGTGGAGGCGATGAGCCTGCTCGCCGCCGCCGTCGTCACCTCCTCCGAGCTGACGATCCGCCGGGTGCCGATCGAGTTCCTGGAGATCGAGCTCGCGGTGCTGGAGGGCATGGGCCTCGACTACGACCGGACCCCGGAGTACCGGGCCCACAACGGCCACACCCGGCTGGTCGACCTCACCGTGCGCCCCTCCAAGCTGACCGCGCCGATCGACACCATCCACCCGATGCCGTTCCCCGGCATCAACATCGACAACGTGCCGTTCTTCGCCGCCATCGCCGCGGCCGCGCACGGCACCACGATGATCCACGACTGGGTCTACGACAACCGCGCGATCTACCTCACCGAGCTGACCCGGCTCGGCGCGGACGTCAAGCTGCTCGACCCGCACCGCGTCCTGGTCCAGGGCCCGACCCGCTGGCGCGCCGCCGAGATGATGTGCCCGCCGGCCCTGCGTCCGGCCGTGGTCATCCTGCTCGCGATGCTCGCCGCCCAGGGCACCTCGGTGCTGCGCAACGTCTACGTCATCAACCGCGGTTACGAGGACCTTGCCGAGCGCCTCAACTCCATCGGCGCCCAGATCGAGACCTTCCGCGACATCTGACGGTCCGTCACCTTCCGCGCTTGCCTCAACCGCTGAGGCCGGTCAGCAGGATCGCCACGTCCAACCCGGTGTTCAGGTAGTCCACGAACACCGGGTTGTTCAGCGCCCAGGGCGACCGCCGCTCCCGGATCAGCCGGACCGCCCCGTCCGGCTCGTGCCCGAGGGCGACCAGCGCCTGGGCGACCACCAGGCCCGAGCGGTTGTAGCCCGAGTGGCAGCGCACCAGCGTCCGGCGGCCCCGGCGCACGGCGGCGGCGGTGAGTTCCGCGGCCTCCTGGACGGCGAGCAGCTGACCGGGGGAGAGCGGCTCGTCGGGCACCTCCCGGACGACGTGCTCGACCCCCGGGGCCGGGCCGTGGCCGGGGAGCGTGAAGAGGCTGACGACCAGGTCGAACTGCCGCCCGGCGACGACGGGTTGGAGCTCACCGCCGGGCGGGGTGCAGTAGTGCCCGCCCATCCAGAGCCCGGGGACGATCTCGTTCCAGGGCTGCTGCGGCCCGTGGACGTCGCGGTCCTTCTGGCGGGTCCGCATTCCTGCTCCTTCCGGCCCGCCGGCCCCCGCGTGCCTGCGCGCCCGTGCGGCCGCTCTCCCCGGGACTCGCTGCCGGGGCTACTCGCCCGTGCTGCCGTCGAGGTGCTCGCGCAGGAGGTCGGCGTGGCCGTTGTGGCGGGCGTACTCCTCGATCATGTGAGTGAGGATCCAGCGCAGCGAGAACGCCTCCTCGCCGTAGTGGCCCAGGACGTCCAACGACTCTGCGGCGGCGACGAGTTCCCGTGCGTGGTCGCACTCGCGGCGCCAGACCGCGAAGGCCTCCTCCGGGTCGGCGGTCTCGACGTCCCACTCGGCGGAGGTGTCGTTGGGGTGCTTCCAGAAGCCGCGCCTGTCCTCGCCGTTGAGGACGTTGCGGAACCAGCCGCGTTCCACCTCGGCGAGGTGGCGGACCAGCCCGAGCAGGGAGAGTGCGGAGGGCTCCAGCACGCGGGTGCGGAGCTGTTCGGTGCTGAGGCCGACGCACTTCATCGCCAGGGTGTCGCGCTGGTGGTCGAGGAAGCTGGTCAGAGTGGCCCGCTCGTCGGCGGTCTGCAGGGTGATGGTGCGCTGATCATCGGTCATCCGGCCACTCTGGCAGTCCCACCGGCGTGCCCGCGCGCCATATTCCACTGACCGGACACGTACCCGGACGCCCGACCGGCTTCCCGCCCGGAACAAGGCCCGGACTCAGGCCCGGACTCAGGCCCGGACTCAGGCCCGGACTCAGGCCCGCTGCTCCAGCCAGCGCACCGCGCCCGCCACGTCCGGTGACACCGGCAGGCCGGCCGGCACCGGTGGGCGTTCCACCACGACCACGGGCAGCCCGAGTTCACGGGCGGCGGTCAGCTTGGGCGCGGTCGCCGCGCCGCCGCTGTCCTTGGTGACGACCACGTCGATCCGGTGCTCGCGCAGCAGTGCCCGCTCGCCGTCGAGGGTGAACGGGCCGCGGTCCAGCAGGACTTCGAGCGAGAGCGGCAGCGGCGGCTCCGGCCGGTCCACCGAGCGGGCCAGGAAGTGCAGCCCGTCCAGGTGGGCGAAGGCGGCGATGCCCTGGCGGCCGGAGCTGAGGAAGACCCGGCGGCCGAGACCGGGCAGCAGCGCGGCGGCGGCCGTCAGGGAGGGGGCGAGGTGCCAGCGGTCCCCGGCGACGGGTGCGAAACCGGGGCGGCGCAGCACCAGCAGCGGCACGCCGGTGGCGGCGGCCGCGAGGGCGGCGTTGTGCGACATCCCGGCGGCGAACGGGTGGGTGGCGTCGACCACGGCGTCCACCGCCTCGGCCCGCAGCCAGTCGGCCAGCCCGTCCGGGCCGCCGAAGCCGCCGATCCGCACCTCGCCGACGGGCAGCCGGGGTTGGGCGACCCGCCCGGCCAGCGAGCTGGTGACCCGCAGGCCCGGCCGGCCGTCCAGTGCGGCGGCCAGCGCCCGCCCCTCGGTCGTCCCGCCGAGGACCAGTACGTGGGCGGGGGTGCGAGTACGGTCGTCGGGACTCATGCGCCGCAGGGCTCGTGCGGCCGCTCGCGGTCCGCCGAGTAGAGGTGGCTGTCGCGGAACTGCTCTGCGGCGAGGGTGCGGCCGACCAGGATGACGGCGGTGCGCACCACGCCCGCCGCCTTGACCTGCCCGGCGATGTCGGCCAGCGTGCCGCGCAGCACCAGCTCGTCGGGGCGGCTGGCCATCGCGACCACGGCGGCCGGGCAGTCGGCGCCGTAGTGCGGGAGCAGCTGCTCGACCACGTCGTCCACGTAGCCGGCCGCCAGGTGCAGCACCAGCAGGGCGCCGCTGCGGCCGAGGGTGGCGAGGTCCTCGCCCTCGGGCATTGGGGTGGCGCGCTTGGCGATCCGGGTGAGGATGACGGTCTGGCCGACGGTCGGTACCGTCAACTCCCGCTTCAACGCGGCCGCGGCGGCGGCGAAGGCGGGAACGCCGGGGACCACCTCGTACGGCACCCCGGCCGCGTCCAGCCGGCGCATCTGCTCGGCGACGGCGGAGAAGACGGAGGGGTCGCCGGAGTGCAGCCGGGCCACGTCCCGGCCGGCCTCGTGCGCGGCGACCAGCTCGGCGACGATCTGGTCCAGGTTGAGCTGGGCGGTGTCGACCAGCCGGGCGCCGGGCGGGCACTCGTCCAGCAGCTCGCGCGGGACGAGGCTGCCGGCGTAGAGGCAGACCTCGGCGCGGGCCAGGAGGCGCTGGCCGCGCAGGGTGATCAGGTCGGCGGCGCCCGGGCCGGCTCCGATGAAGTAGACGGTCACGAGGCGTCCTCCTGGGGGGTGTTGGGCTTGACGGCGGACCACTGGGTGACCGGCATGGCCTGCCGCCACCCGGTGAAACCGCCGACCGGGACGGCGTGGGCGACGGCCAGTTTGACCAACTCCCCGCCGTGGCGCCGGTACCACTCGGTGAGCAGCGCCTCGGACTCCAGCGTCACGGTGTTGGCGACCAGCCGTCCGCCGGGGCGCAGCGCGGCCCAGCAACCCTCCAGCAGGCCGGGGGCGGTGAGGCCGCCGCCGATGAACACGGCGTCGGGGGTGGGGAGTTCGGCGAGCGCCTCGGGGGCGCGGCCGGTCACCACCCGGAGTCGGGGCACGCCCAGCGCGGCGGCGTTGCGGGCGATCCGGTCGGCCCGCACCGGGTCGCGCTCGACGCTGACGGCCCGGCAGTCCCGGTGGGCGCGCAGCCACTCGACGGCGATCGAGCCGGAGCCGCCGCCGACGTCCCAGAGCAGTTCGCCGGGGGCGGGGGCGAGGGTGGCCAGGGTGGCGGCGCGGACGTGCCGCTTGGTGAGCTGGCCGTCGCTCTCGTACGCCTCGTCCGGCAGACCGGGGACGAGCGAGCCGCGCGGGCCGTCGCCGAGTTCGACGGCGATCAGGTTCAGCGGGTCGCCGGGCGGGTGCGGCCAGTCGTCGGCGCGGCCGTCGAGCTCCCGTTCGCGGGTGTTGTCGCCGAGCTGCTCCAGCACGCGCAGCCGGGCGGTGCCGAAGCCGTGCTCGGTGAGCAGGGCGGCGACGGTGGCGGGGGTGCCGGCGTCGGCGCTGAGCACCAGCAGCCGGCGGCCGGGGTGGAGGGCGAGGGCGAGCGTGGCCGGCGGTCGGCCGACCAGACTGATTACCTCGGTCGCCTCCAGCGGCCAGCCGAGCCGGGCGCAGGCGTAGGAGACGGAGGAGGGGTGCGGCAGGACGCGCAACCGCTCGGCGCCGACGGTCTCGGCGAGGGTGCGGCCGATGCCGAAGAACATCGGGTCGCCGCTGGCCAGGACGGCGATGCGGCGCCCGGCGTGCTCGGCGAGCAGCCCCGGGACGGCCGGGCGCAGCGGGGACGGCCAGGCGAGGCGCTCGGCGGGGACGGTGTCGCGGGGGAGCAGTTCCAGCTGTCGGGGGCCGCCGATGACCACCTCGGCGGCTTGCAGCGCGGCCCGGGATCCGGCGGCGAGGCCGGGCCAGCCGTCGGCCCCGATCCCGACGACGGTGATCGGAGGGGGCAGCTCGGGCACCGGGTGGCTCCTCGTGGTTCGTTCCTGCTGGCCGGGGCAGCCTACCTGGCGGTCCGCGGGCGGCAGCCCGGTGGGCTGACAGGGTTCAACTTTCAGCTTTCAACTTTCAGATGTTGAAATCTGAAATCTGAAAGTTGAACTCTGTCATCTGTCATCTGTCGCCCGCCGGCCGTCGGCCCTACCGGTCGGCCCAGTCCCCCGAGGCGATCAGCGCGGGCCGGGCGCGCAGCCGTGCCTCGGCCGCCGGCCCGGCGAGGTACACCCAGGCCTCGCACGGCTCGCCCGCCGCGGTCCGGACCACCAGCCGGCGCCGTACGTACAGCCCCGTGCCGTCCGCCCGGCACTCCTCCAGCCGGTCCAGCGCCGCGAGCGCTCCGGGGTATGCGCCGGGGCGTACGGTGACCAGTTCGCCGACGACCCGGCGGCCGGGCGTCGGGTCCGGCACCGCGTACGGGAACCCCGGCCCCTCGTGCAGGGCGGCGCCCTCCAGCACCGCCGGGCGGATCGCGGCGCAGCGTCCGGCCAGGTGGACGGCGTGGTTGCGGCCGCCGCTGCGCAGGGTGCCGTACACGAAGAACGGCAGCGCCGCTTCCGCCGGTGGGGCCTGCTCGGGCGCGGACACGGGTTCGACCTCCTCGATGGGGGAGCGCCCACGGTACGTGCCGCCAACCGATCCGTGGAACCCACTGGCGCTCCGGGCCGCCGATGCGCTGTCATATCGAATGTTCAGCCAGCACCGTCCGAGGGGGACACACATGACATCGCCCGCCTCCCCGCCACCGGCGGCGACCCCCGGCAGCACCCAGTCCGGTCCCACCGACGTAGTCCCCGCCGCGGCCCCCGCCCCCGCCCGGCTCTCCGGCGCGGTCTGGGCGGCCCTCGCCGTGGTCTACGCGGTCTGGGGTTCGACCTACCTCGGGATCCGGATCGTCGTCGAGACGATGCCCTCCTTCTTCTCCGCCTCCGCCCGCTTCCTCACCGCCGGTCTGCTGCTGGTCGGCTTCCTGCTGGTCCGCCAGGGCCCGGCGGCCCTGCGGGTGAGCGGTCGCCAGCTGGCCTCCTCGGCACTGGTCGGCCTGCTGCTGCTGACCGGCGGCAACGGCCTGGTGGTGCTGGGCGAGACCTCCGTCCCCTCCGGGCTGGCCGCCCTGTTGGTGGCGGCGGTGCCGCTCTGGATGGTGCTGCTGACGGCCTTCGGCGGCGGGGAGCGCCCGAAGCGCGCCGAGCTGGCCGGGGTGCTGCTCGGCCTGGTGGGCCTCGGCGTGCTGTCCGCCCCCGCGATCGGCGGGTCGATCGAGCCGCTGGGCGTGGTCCTGATCATCAGCGCCACGCTCTGCTGGGCGGCCGGCTCCTTCGCGAGCAAGAAGATCCCGATGCCGGGCAACGTGCTCGCGGCGAGCGCGTACCAGATGCTGGCCGGCGGCCTGTGCGACCTGCTGGTCGGGCTGGCCCGCGGTGAGCAGCACGGGTTCGACCCGGCGGCCGTCTCCGGCCGGTCCTGGCTGGCCCTCGCCTACCTGGTGGTGTTCGGCTCGCTGCTCGCCTTCACCGCGTACGCCTGGCTGCTGCGCTCGGCCCCGCTCACCCTGGTGGCGACCTACGCGTACGTGAACCCGGTGGTCGCGGTGCTGCTGGGCTGGCTGATCCTGGCCGAGCCGTTGACCGGCCCGACCCTGGCGGGCGGGGCGATCGTGGTGGCCGGGGTCTGTCTGGTGGTGAGCGTCAGTCGGCGTCCCTCGAGGGCGGGTCGGCGCTGATCGGCACCGCGATCGGGCGGATCGTCCCGGCCGACCGACCGGGACGATCCGCCCGCGTTTACGCCCGCGTCCGCGCCCACGCCCGCGTCCGCGCGGTCAGAGCGAGGCGGGCGGCTTCCCCGTCCACCAGTTGCCCGGCGCCTCCGGGTCGCGGCTGGTCCAGTACTCGACGATCGCGCTGGTGAACTCGGCGGCCGACAGCGTCCCGTCCCCGTCGAGGTCGAGCCGGCGGAAGGCCTCGTCCGCGTCGTCGCGGCAGAGCCCCGCGAAGTGGCCGCGCTGGAACACGAAGAACTCTCCGGCGTCCACGGTGCCGCTGCGGTCGGCGTCGGCGACGGTGAGGAAGGCCTCGGCCAGGGCGCCGAGGATCTCCCGGGCGGCCTCCGGGTCGTCGGCGAGCGCGCCGGTCGAGGCGACGAACTGCTCGCGGGTGATGGCCTCCGTTCCGGCGGGCCTTCCGGCGAGGTGCAGGTCGTGCCAGACCGTCAGATAGGCGCGGACGATCACGGCCTCCGCCTCCGAACCCTCCTGGTGGCCGAGCGAGCGGGCCACCGAGTGGCCCATCAGCACATGGTCCCGCTCGGTGAGCAGACCGTCCCCGTCGGCGTCGAGGTGGTCGAAACCGTGATTGATCTTCGCGATGAGCAGGTCGTCCGACAATGTGCCCCCTTCGGTGGCCGGCGCTGCGGCTCCACGTCCGCGGCGCGGTGAGCGACGTCACGTCGCCAGCACGCTAACGCCTGGAGCCGTGCTCGCGCAGCAGAACGAAAGCCGAACGGCGGTGCCCGGCCGCCCGCTCAGCCCTCCTGGTGGTCGGCCCAGACGTACGACTCCGGCAACAGCTCCGGCACCGGCACGGTGCGCAGCCCGGAACCCCGTCCGACGATGATCCGCACCTGCGGGAAGTAGTCCAGCAGCACCTGGCGGCAGCGCCCGCAGGGCGGGATCACCCCCCGGTCGCGCCAACCCACCCCCGCGCCGCTCCGACCGCCGCTCAGTGCGCCGCCGCCAGCAGCTCCCGGGTGTACTCGGTGTGCGGTGCCTCGAACAGCCGCTCCCGGTCGGCCGACTCCACCAGCCGCCCCCGGTGCATCACCGCGACCCGGTCGCAGAAGTGCCGCACCACCGCGAGGTCGTGCGAGACGAACAGGAAGGCGACGCCGAGCCGTTCGCGCAGCTCCATCAGCAGGTTGAGCACCTGCGCCTGCACCGACACGTCGAGCGCCGAGACCGGCTCGTCCGCGATGATCAGCCGCGGTTCGGGCGCCAGGGCCCGGGCGATGCCGATCCGCTGCCGCTGCCCGCCGGAGAACTCGTGCGGGTAGCGGTCCAGGTGCCCGGCGGGCAGCCCGACCTGCTCCAGCAGTTCGGCCGCGCGCTCGCGCCGCTGCGCCGCGTCCAGCGGGGTGTGCAGCCGCAGCGGGGTGTCGAGGGTCTGGGCGACGGTGCGGCGCGGGTTGAGCGAGGCGTACGGGTCCTGGAAGACCAGCTGGATCTCCCGGCTGAGCCGGCGGCGCAGCTCCCGGTCCGGCCGGGTGACGTCCTGGCCGTCGTAGCGGACGCGTCCGCCGGTGGGGCGTTGCAGCCCGGCCAGCACCCGGGAGGTGGTGGACTTGCCGGAGCCGGACTCGCCGACCAGCCCGAGCGTCTCGCCCGGGGCGATCCGCAGGCTCACCCCCTCCACGGCCCGGACCGGTTCGGCCCGGAGCGAGGGCAGGCGCCGTCGCCCGGGGAAGTGCACGGAGAGCGCCTCCACCTCCACCAGCCACCGCTCGGGGCGCTCGGGGCGCTCGGGGCGCCCGGCCGCCGTCGGCCTGGGCGTGAACGTCCTGGTGGGCGACGGATCGTCGACCGTCGGAAGTGCGCTGCCCGGTACCGAGTCCAGCCGCAGCGCCGCGCCCACCAGGGCGCGGGTGTACGGGCGGCGCGGCGCGGCGAGCAGTTCGTCGGTCGGCGCGGACTCGACCTCGGCGCCGTCGCGCAGCACCAGGGTGCGGTCCGTCGTCCCGGCGACCACGCCGAGGTCGTGGCTGACCAGCAGCACCGCTGTGCCGTGCTCGCGCTGCAACTCGCCCAGCAGGTCGAGGACCTGGCGCTGGACCCGGGCGTCCAGCGCGGTGGTCGGCTCGTCCGCGACCAGCAGCTTCGGGTCGTTCATCAGCGCCATCGCGATCATCACCCGCTGCCGCATCCCGCCGGAGAACTGGTGCGGGTAGTCGCGCAGCCGGGCGGCGGGGATGCCGACCCGGTCGAGCATCGCGGCCGCCCGTCGGCGGGCCTCGGCCCGCCCGGCCGCCGGGTGGTGCAGCCGGTACATCTCGGCGAGTTGGGCGCCGACGCCGTGGAAGGGGCTGAGCGAGGTGAGCGCGTCCTGGAAGACCAGTGCGGCCCGGGCGCCCCGCACTCCGCGCAGCACGGACTCCCGGGCGCCCACCAACTCCGTTCCGTCCAGCCGGACCGAGCCGGTGACGGTGGTGGTCCGCGGGTCGTGCAGGCCGAGCAGGGCCAGTCCGACGGTGGACTTCCCGGAGCCCGACTCGCCGACCAGGCCGAGGACTTCACCCGCCGCGAGGTCGAAGGACAGGCCCCGGACGGCGGTCACCGGGGCGCCGCCGCGCGGATCGGCGAACTGGACCGTCAAGTCCCTGACGCTGAGCACCGGTTCGGCATCCACCGTACGACCACCTTGGGATTCGGGAGACTTCATCGTTGCGGCTCCTCTCAGCCCAGTCGGATGCGCGGGTCGAGCCAGGCCACCGCCAGGTCCGCCAGCGCGACGAACAGCACCACGAAGCAGGCGGCCAGCAGCACCGCGCCGACCACGGCCGGCAGGTCCTGCCCGGACACCGCCTGGGCGGCGAACCGCCCGACCCCGTTCAGCCCGAACACCGTCTCGGTGATCACCGCCCCGCCGAGCAGCACCCCGGCCTCCAGCCCGAGCAGCTGCACCAGCGGCCCGGCGGCCCCGCGCGAGGTGTACTTGAGGTGGGCGCGCAGCCGGCCCAGCCCCTTGCCGCGGGCGGTGCGGACGTACTCCTCGTTCATGGTCTCCAGCAGCTGGGAGCGCGAGAGCCGGGCGAACACGGCCGAGTTGACGAAGCCGAGGACGAGCCAGGGGAGCAGCATCCCGCCCGCCCAGGCCGCCGGGTCCTCGCCGGGCGGGGTGTAGGAGGGCAGCGGCAGCAGGCCCGTGGAGTACACCAGCGCCCACTGCGCGAGGTAGCCGAGGAAGTAGATCTGCACGCTCGCGCCGACCAGGGTGAAGGCGGACAGCAGCCGGTCGGTGCGGCGGCCGTGCCGCAGCGCGGAGACGAACCCGGTGCCGAGGCCGAGGACCAGCAGGACGGCGAGCGCCCCGGCGGTCAGCGAGAAGGTGACGGGCAGGTGCTCGGCCAGCGCCTCGGTGACGGGCTGGTGCAGTCGGTAGGAGTAGCCGAGGCAGGGGGCCGCGCAGTGGATGACCGAGCCGTCCACGTCGTTGATGTCCCGCCCGGCGGCCACGCCGACCAGGTAGTCGGTGTACTGGGCGAGCAGTGGTTGGTCCAGGCCCATGCTCTGGCGCACCGCCGCGATCTGTCCGCTGTCGCAGCGCGGGCCGCAGGCGGCGCGGGCGGGGTCGGCGGGCGCGGCGTAGAAGAGGGCGAAGGCGGCGGCGGAGACCGCGAGCAGGACGCCGAGCGCCTGGAGGGTCCGCCGCAGGGCGAAGGAGAGCATGGCCGGTCCGGGGTCGACGGGACGGAAACGGAAACGGAAACGGAAACGGGGACGGGCCGGGAGCCGGGGGCCTCGGAGTGTCAGCCTCAGAGGCCCCCGAGCCGTCACGACTTCAGGTACAGCCAGGTCAGCCCGACCGCCCCGTAGATCGGGTGGATGAACGCCCCGCCGACGTTGCTGCCGCGCAGCTGGTTGACCGTCGGGTAGGTGAGCGGCAGCACCGGCAGGTCCTTCATCACGGTCTGCTCCAGCGCGTACAGCTCCTTGGCCTTGGCGCGCGGTTCGCCGATCTGGTTGATCCGGTCGATCTCCTTGTCGACCGCGGGGTTGCGGTAGCGCGCGGAGTTGATGTCGCTGCCGGCCCGGCCGTCGAAGGAGAACGGGATCAGCGTGGACGGGGTCGGCCAGTCGACGGAGCTGGTCTCCTCGAACAGGTCGTACGGCGAGTCCGCCCGGTGCACCTCGTCCAGGAAGGCCTTGGGGTCGATCGGCTTGGGCACCACGGTGATGCCCGCCTTGCCGAAGCCGTCCACCAGCACCTGGGCGACGCGCTGCCCGTCCGGGGTGTTCTTGTACGCGTACGTCAGGCTGGCCGGCGCCTGCTTGGCCTTGGCGAGCGCGGCCTTGGCGGCCTCCGGGTCGCCCTCGGGCCTGGCCGGGTCGAGGTCGTACTTCTGCCAGTCGATCAGCGCGGGCGAGCTGAGCGTGGTGGCGAGCTCGCCGGTCCGGGAGCCGCCCTGGACCTGCCGGGCCTGCTGGCGCGGGTAGGCGAGGTTGAGGGCCCTGCGCACCTCGACGTCCGGCACCCGCTCGTTGTTGATCACCAGCTGGGTGACGAAGGCGCCCCGGCGGCCGGAGACGACCAGGTCCTTGGCCTTGGGGTCGGTGTCGGCGGACTGGTACAGCTCGGGGGAGAGCTCGTCGGAGGCGGTGGTGGCGTTGGCGCCGCCGTCCCGCCCGGAGAGGATCTCCTGGTTGCCGTTGAGCGCCTCCTTGCCGTACGTGAACACGAACTTGTCCGGGTACTGGTTGCGGATCGGGTCGGTCTCCGCCTTCCAGGCCGGGTTGCGCTCCAGCACCATGCGGGTGTTCTGGACGTGCTCGACGATCCGGTACGGGCCGCTGGCGAACGGCAGCCGGTCGTAGTCCGTCCCGGTGTCCTTGTCCCGGCGCACCGGCGAGGAGGAGGACTGCGCGGCCATGTACGGCACGTCGGCCTGCGGCTGCGGGAAGTGGAAGACCAGGGTGCGCTCGTCCGGGGTCCCGATCGCGTCCAGGTCACCGGCCTGCGGTCCGGCGTACTTGGCGCGCGCGGCCTCGTAGCTGGCCTCGCCGGTGAGCCACTGCGGCCAGTACGGCGGGCCGACCTCGTAGCCCTTGCCGAAGGTGCGCTCGATGCCGTACTTGACGTCCTGGGCGGTGATCGGCTTGCCGTCCTCCCAGGCCACGCCCTCCTTGAGCCGGTACGTCCAGGTGCGCCCGCCGTCGGTCGGGGTGCCGGTGTCGGTGGCCAGGTCGCCGACCAGCTTGGCCTTGCCGTCGACGACCTGGTACTGGGTCAGCTGGCGGCCCCAGAGCAGCGAGGCGTTGTACGAGGCGCCCGCGTAGACCTTCTGCGGGTCCAGGTGGCGGAACTCGACGCTGTTGTACACGTTGACCGTGCCGCCCGGGCGGGCGCCGGGGACGGCCGGGGCGGGGCCCGCGCTGTCCTTCTCGGTGCCGAGCGCCGCGGTCAGCGGCGAGGTCTCCTTGGCCGGGGCCCCGCCGGCGGCGGGGCCGGTGCTGCCGGCGCCTGCCGAGCAGGAGGTCGCCAGCAGGGCGGTGGCGATGACGGCGAGCGACGGTTTGGTCCAGCGCATGGCGAATCCCTCCTTGCCCCGACACGTCCGGTCGGGGCGGGCTCGGATGGTTGATCAGGGGAAGCGGAACGGGAAGCGGAAGCGGACGGGGCGGGGAAGCGGAAGGGGGGCTCAGCGGGCGCGGCGCGGGTCCAGCGCGTCCCGGAGGGCGTCGCCGAGCAGGTTGAAGGCGAGCACGAACACCAGCAGGGCCACGCCCGGGAAGACCAGGTAGGTCGGGTCGGCCTGGAAGACCTCCGAGCCGCGCGAGATCATCCGCCCCCAGTCGGGGACGGGCTCGGTGATGCCGACGCCGAGGAAGGACAGCGCGGCCTCGGAGGCGACGAAGGTCGGTACGGCCATGGTGGCGTGCACGATCAGCTGGGAGCGGACGTTCGGCAGCAGTTCGTGGACGACGATGTGGAGGCGGCTCGCCCCCTGCGCCCGGGCGGACTGCACGAAATCCCTTTCCCGGAGTGAGCGGACGGTGGCCCGGAGGGAAAGCGCGAGCGGAATCCAGCCGAACGCGGAGAAGACCAGGATCAGCACCAGGAACTGCATCCACTCCGGTTCCGCGGCGCCCGGATCGACCAGTCGGGACTGGATCACCGGGCTGAGCGCGAGCAGCAGGAGCAGGGTCGGAAAGGCCAGCAGCACATTGGCGAGGAACCCGAACAGCCGGTCCGCGATCCCGCCGAGGTAGCCGACCGCGACCCCGGCCAGCACGCCGAGCGTGGTGGTCACGGCGGCCGCGGCGAAGGCGATCAGCAGCGAGGTGCGGATGCCGTACAGCAGCTGGGTCAGCACGTCCCGGCCGAGGCCGGGCTCCAGGCCGAACCAGAACTCGCCGGAGATCCCGCCGTTCGGCAGCATCGGCAGGCCGCCGTCGCTGAGCAGGCCGGGAGTGTTCTGGCCGTAGTGCTCGACCGGGTTCTTCCCGTACAGGGCGGCGACCAGCGGCGCGGCCAGGGCGAGCAGCAGGAACAGCAGGACGACGGCGGAGGCGGCGGCGCCGACCCGGTCGCGCAGCACCCGGCGCAGCAGGCTCGGTGCGGCCGGTCCGGGGGTCGGTCCGGGGGCCGGTCCCGGGGTCGGCCCGGGGGCCGGGCCGGTAACTGCGACTGTGTCGACCGCTGCCATGAGAGGCGTACTCCCCGAATTCTCCGCCGCCCCATGGGTGAGGGTGCGCTGGTGGGCATTTCCGAACCGGCTCCCGGGGGTTTCCCGGCGGCCGTTCGAGCGCCATCAGATCGGATGCGTCCGGCCTTCCGCAAATCACTGGAAGGCGCCCTTCGGGAATTCCTTCCGGACTGTTTCGGGAATTGTGGCGGCTTCATTTCCCCGCAACACGGCCGTTGCAGGAGAACGGACATACCGCACCGAAGCGGACGGCCCGTTCCGCATTCTGAGACCTCCGCCACAGTCCCCGGGGTATTGGTACGATCCCGGAGGACCGCGACTGGCGCGTAGGGATGGAATCGACCATCGGGAAGCGGTCCCGTGGATCCTCACGTCGTTGCCGAGCGCCTGGGCCGCCCCGCATCCCCACCAGGAGACCGCCATGGCCCAGTCCGAGCAGACGCCCCACACCACCGCGAGCCCCGCCGCCGACACCTCCTTCCGCAGCGCCCTGGACGTGGTGGCCGGCGTGGAGCCCCGGATCGCCGCCGCCATCGGCCGGGAGCTGGAGGACCAGCGCGCCTCGCTCAAGCTGATCGCCAGCGAGAACTACGCCTCCCCGGCCGTCCTGCTCACCATGGGCAACTGGCTCAGCGACAAGTACGCCGAGGGCACCGTCGGCCGCCGCTTCTACGCGGGCTGCCGCAACGTCGACACCGTCGAGGCGATCGCCGCCGAGCACGCCCGCGAGCTGTTCGGCGCCGAACACGCCTACGTCCAGCCGCACTCGGGCATCGACGCCAACCTCACCGCCTTCTGGGCGGTGCTCTCCCAGCGGGTCGAGAGCCCGGCCCTGGAGCGGGCCAAGGTGCGCAACGTCAACGACCTCACCGAGCAGGACTGGGCCGAGCTGCGCCAGGAACTCGGCAACCAGCGGATGCTCGGCATGTCGCTGGACACCGGCGGCCACCTCACCCACGGCTTCCGGCCCAACATCTCGGGCAAGATGTTCGAGCAGCGCAGCTACGGCACCGACCCGGTCACCGGCCTGATCGACTACGACGCGCTGCGCGAGACCGCCCGCGAGTTCCGCCCGCTGATCCTGGTGGCGGGCTACTCCGCCTACCCGCGGCTGGTGGACTTCCGCAGGATGCGCGAGATCGCGGACGAGGTCGGCGCGACCCTCATGGTCGACATGGCGCACTTCGCCGGCCTGGTCGCGGGCAAGGTGCTGACCGGCGACCACGACCCGGTGCCGTTCGCCCACATCGTCACCACGACCACCCACAAGTCCCTGCGCGGCCCGCGCGGCGGCATGGTGCTCAGCACCGCCGCCCTGGCCGAACACGTGGACCGCGGCTGCCCGTTGGTGCTCGGCGGCCCGCTCTCGCACGTGATGGCCGCCAAGGCCGTCGCCCTCGCCGAGGCCCGCCGTCCCGAGTTCCGCACCTACGCCCGCGCCGTGGTCGACAACGCCCGGGCGCTCGCCGAGGGCCTGCTGCGCCGCGGCGGCAAGCTGGTCACCGGCGGCACCGACAACCACCTGGTGCTCGCCGACGTCTCCGGCTACGGTCTGACGGGCCGTCAGGCCGAGGCGGCGCTGCTGGACTCGGGCATCGTCACCAACCGCAACTCCGTCCCGCAGGACCCGAACGGCGCCTGGTACACCTCGGGCGTGCGGCTCGGCACCCCGGCGCTCACCACCCGCGGCCTGGGCACCGCCGAGATGGACGAGATCGCCGCCCTGATCGACACCGTCCTGCGCGGCACCACCCCCACCACCACGGCCAACGGCGCTCCCTCCAAGGCGAACTACGCCCTCGACGAGGCTCTCCGCGACGGCATCGCCAAGCGCGCCGCCGACCTGCTGGCACCGTTCCCGCTCTACCCGGGCGTCGACCTGGCCTGACCGGCCCCTGGCCCGACCGGTCCCTGCTCCGGCCGGCCCCTGCTCCGACCGGGCCGGAGGAGCCCGCCGTGACACCGGGCCGCCGAACCTTCCGTTCGGCGGCCCGGTGGTCGGGCGCCCCGCCCCGGCCGTCAAGTCTCCTAGTACTGGAGCGACTTGTACTGCAGGAACTCCTCCAGTCCGTGCCGCCCCAGCTCGCGGCCGAGCCCGGAGTCCTTGTAACCGCCGAACGGGGCCAGCGGGTTGAACCGGCCGCCGTTGAGGTCCACCTGTCCGGTGTCCAGCCGGCGGGCGAAGGCGGCGGCGGTGTCGGTGGTCGCCGCCCAGACGCCGCCGGCCAGCCCGTAGGCGGTGCCGTTGGCGATCTCGACGGCGTGGTCCTCGTCGTCGTAGCGCAGGACCACCAGGACGGGGCCGAACACCTCCTCCTGGGCCACCGTCATCTCCGGGGTGACGTCGGCGAGGACGGTCGGCCGGACGTAGTGGCCGGTGGGGAGTTCGGCCAGTGGCTCCGGACCGCCGGCCACCAGCCGGGCGCCCTGGGCGAGCGCGTCCGCCAGGTAGCCGCGCACCCGCTCCAGCTGCCGGGCGTTGACCAGCGGGCCGATCCGGGTCCGCGGGTCGGCCGGGTCGCCCGGGACGTACTTCTCGGCGGCCTTGGCGGCGAGCGCGACCGCCTCCTCGTACTGGTCCGCGTGCACCAGCAGCCGGGTCCAGGCGCTGCACGTCTGGCCGGAGTTGGCGAAGACGTTGGCGACGTTCACGTTCACCGCGCGGGCCAGGTCGGCGCCCGGCAGCACCACGTTGGCGGACTTTCCGCCCAGCTCCAGGGCGACCCGCTTGAGCCCGCGCCCGGCCGCCTCGGCGACCTGCCGGCCGACGGCGGTGGAGCCGGTGAAGGACACCACGTCCACCTCCGGATGGGCGGCGAGCGCCGCGCCCGCGACCGCCCCGGTGCCGGTCACCAGGTTGAACACCCCGGCCGGGAAGCCGGCTTCGTCCACCAGCCGGGCGAACAGCCGGGCCACCAGCGGGGTGTCCTCGGCCGGCTTGAGGACCACCGGGCAGCCGGCCGCCAGCGCCGGGACGACCTTGGCCACGATCTGGTGCAGCGGGTAGTTCCACGGCGTGATCGCCGCGACCACCCCGGCCGGTTCGGCGAACACCACCGAGTTGCCGATCCGCTCCTCGAAGGGGTAGCCGGCCAGCAGGCTCAGGTACGAGGTCGCCACGGTCAGCGGCAGCCCGGCGTGCACGGCCCCGGCGAAGCCGACCGGGGCGCCCAGCTCGGCGACCACGGTCGAGGTGATCTCGGCCTGGGCGTCGGCCAGTCCGTCCCGCAGCCGGGTGAGCGGCGCCAGCCGCTCCTCGCGGGTGGCGGCGGCCCAGCCCCGGGCCGCCCGGCGGGCCGCCGCGACCGCGGCGTCGACGTCGGCCGCCGCACCGGCCGGTACGGTGGCGAGCACCCGCTCGGTGGCGGGGTTGAGCACGGCGATCGTGCCGGAGTCCCGGGAGGGCCGCCAGGCGCCGTCGATGTACTGGTCGCCGTACTCCGCGTACTCCTGCTCCACGGATCGTCCTTTCCACTGGTCAGCCGCCGTTCGGCCGACAGGGCGAGTCGGAAGGTCAGTCAAGGCGGCCGGACGGCCGCGCACAAGAGCCGATCCCGCCTCGGCCGGACAGGGCACCCGTCGCGGTGGGCGGCGGACTCCGCGGCGGGGGCCTACTGTCGATGGGGGGCGCCTCGTGCACGAGCGGTGATCCGGTTCGTGTCCGGGGCCGGGCAGGCCGCCACCGCGCCGAGGTGCGGCTCGGAACCCGCAGGTCATCCGCACTGCTAAGGAGCATCCCGTGACCGACACCGCGTTGAAGGGCGAACCGCAGCAGCCCGTCGGGCCGGCCGTGTTGGAGGACGTACCGGGATGGTTCTGGGACCACGACCGGCACTCCTTCGAGTGGTTCCTCGGGCGTCAGGCGGAGCGGGGCGTCACCGGCCACCTCATGGAGATGGGCGCCTACCTCGGCCGCAGCGCGATCGTGATCGGGGAGCACCTCCGGCCCGGGGAGACGTTCACCGTCTGTGACCTGTTCGACTCGGACGCGCCGGACGACGAGAACTCCAGCGAGATGGACCACTCCTACCGGAAGACGCTGACCCGCTCGGCCTTCGAGGCCAACTACCTGTCCTTCCACGACCGGCTGCCGGACATCGTCCAGGCCCCGACCTCGGCGCTCGCGGGCGGACGGGTCCCGGCGGGGGCCTACCGCTTCGTCCACATCGACGCCTCGCACCTGTACGAGCACGTGGTGGGCGACCTCCAGGTGGCCCGGACCGCGCTGCAGGAGCAGGGCGTCGTGGTCCTGGACGACTACCGGTCCCAGCACACCCCCGGCGTCGCCGCGGCGACCTGGGAGGCGGTGTTCAACCACGGCCTCAGGCCGATCGTGCTCACCGAGTGCAAGTTCTACGGGACCTGGGGCGACCCGGAGCCGTTCCAGCGCGACCTGCTCGACCGGGTGGACCTCGCCGTCGGCTGCGAGCTCAGCGCCGAGACCCTCAACCACCGGCAGGTGCTGCGGATGACCGGCAGTACGGAGGGCATCCGGCCGTTCCGCCCCTCCCGGCACCGGCCGGGGGCGGCCGGGGCGTCGGCGCCCGAGGACGCGTACCGGACGGCCCGGGACGAGGCCGCGCTGGACCTCGCCGCCCGCCGCGCCCGCGCCGCCGAGGCGCGCCGCCCGGTCAACGTCGCCAAGCGCGCCGCCAAGGACCTGCTGCCCCCGCTGCTCACCTCGGCGATCCGCCGCGCCCGCCGGGGCTGACCCGGGCCGCCCCGGCCTCCCGCCCAGGTCTCCCGCCCCGGCGACGCCGAAGGGCCGGTCGGAAACCCGACCGGCCCTTCCTTGCTGTGTACCCGCTCAGACCCGCGAAGGCTCCGCGGCCCCGGCGGACGCCTCAGCCTCCGCCTCGGCCGCCAGCTCGCGGCGCACCTCGGCCAGCGAGGGGTTGGCCCAGGCGCTGGCGACGCCCCAGTAGTAGAAGGCCAGGCCGATCGCGGCCACGATCAGCAGGTCCCAGCCCTCCGGCAGGTAGCCGTGCCCGCCGAAGTCGGAGCTGCCGGCCCAGGAGACCCCGGCCATCACGAACAGGTAGGCGATCATCCAGGCGCCCGCCTTGAGGTGCGGCTTCAACTGCTCGAAGGGCTTGCGCAGCTCGTACCAGGCCCAGATCGGCAGACCGGCGGCCATCAGCAGGATGACCTTGCCGGTGAGCGGCCAGCGGGCCCAGTACAGCACCAGCGAGCCGAAGACCATCGCGACCGGCGCGATCACCGGCATGGCCTTGAGCTTCACCGGGCGCTGGAGGTCCGGCGCGAGGCGGCGCAGCGCCATCACGGCGACCGGGCCGGTGATGTACGAGATCACGGTGGCGACGGAGACGATCTCGGCCAGCGAGCCCCAGCCGCGGAAGACCGCGAGGAACAGGAAGGCGACCACCAGGTTGAGCAGCAGCGCCGGGCGCGGGATTCCGGTCTTGGCGTCGACCTTGCCGAAGAGCTTCGGCAGGTGGCCGTTCTCCTGCACGCCGTGGATCATGCGCGAGGTGGTGGCGGCGTAGATCATGCCGGTGCCGGACGGCGAGACGAAGGCGTCCGCGTAGAGCAGCAGCGCGAGCCAGTTGATGCCCCAGGCGATCGCGAGGTCCGCGAGCGGCGAGGTGTAGGAGAGGCTGCTCCAGCCGTTCGACAGGTCGGCGGCCGGGATGGCGCCGATGAACGCGATCTGCAGCGCGACGTAGATCACCAGGGCGATCAGGATCGAGCCGATGACGGCCTTGGGCAGCGACTTGCCGGGGTTGCGGGCCTCGCCGGCCAGGTTGAGCGGCGACTGGAAGCCGTTGAAGGCCCAGACGATGCCGGAGACGGCGACGGCGGTGAACACCGCGCTCCAGCCGTTCGGGGCGAAGCCGCCCGGCTGGGTGAAGTGCGAGGTGTCGAAGTGCGCGAGGAGCAGCGCGCCGGCGGTCAGCGTCGGCACGACGACCTTGAACACGGTGATCGCCGTGTTGGTCTTGGCGAACAGCGTGATCGCGAACCAGTTGAGGACGAAGTACACGACCAGCAGCACGCTGGCCAGTGCCACCCCGCTGAGCGTGAGTTCCTTGCCGTCGTACAGGCCCTTGGCCCAGTCGAAGTGCCAGGAGCTCATGTACTGGACGGACGCGGTGGCCTCACCCGGGATGACCGAGACGATGGCGATCCAGTTGGCCCAGGCGGCCAGGTAGCCGGCCAGCGAGCCGTGCGAGTACTGGCCGTACCGGACCATGCCGCCGGCCTTGGGGAACATCGACCCGAGCTCGCTGTAGGTGAGCGCGATGGTGAGCGCCACGGCGGCGCCGATCACCCAGGCGAGGATCGAGGCGGGGCCGGCCAGCCTGGCGGCCCGCTCGGCGCCGAACAGCCAGCCGGAGCCGATGATCGAGCCGAGCCCGACCGCGGTCAGGCTGATCGTGCCGAGCGATCGGCGGTAGTTCTGGTGTGATGCCTTGGGCGAATCGGGCTCACTCAACGTATCGGTCCTCTCGCTCGGGGTTCAGCGGATGGTGTCGGCGCTTTTACGGTTTTGGGTCGGTATTCCGGACAAACCCCAGCAGCCTATGGTTCCAAATGGGGCGAATACCTCAGAGGAAGCTCAAACCGCCCGATCGTTGCCATCTCGTGTCCGGTTTCCGGACGGCCGGGACCGCTCAACGAGACCGGCGCCACACCGCCGTCGGCGGTGGATCGCGAGGGGGAGTCGGCCGTGGGCCGGAAAAAAGAAATTCCCCGCGGGATCCTTTCGGATTCCACGGGGAATTTCGATTGTGTCCGAGGGGGGACTTGAACCCCCACGCCCGATAAAGGGCACTAGCACCTCAAGCTAGCGCGTCTGCCATTCCGCCACCCGGACAGGGTGTGTGCTTCGGGGGCTTTTCTCTCGCCCCCTCGGCGACAGAGAGAACATTACCAGGCTTCCGGAGTGCTTCTCACCTGCGTTTCCTCGGCCCCACCGCGGCCTCCACCTCGGCCCCCACCACCGTCCCCGCCACGCCCCCCGTCCGAGGGGCCGGGGCCGTGGGACGCCCGGCCCGTCCGGACCGGCCGGGACGGCTCGCGAGGGGGCTCGCGAGGGGGCTCGAACACCGGGCGAAGCGGTGGCGAGGGCGAAGCAAACGATCCGTTAAGCCCCCGCCCGCGATCGATTCCGGTCGGAACCGATCCGACACGGGCAACTTGTCGACGCTGCCACGGAGGCACCGACCGCTCTCCTAGCCTCTGTGGACCGAGGGCGCCATGATGCGGATCGCCTGATTCCCGGGTCGCGGACGAAGGGCGGCTGGACGTGGAGCAGATCAGCGGGGCGGCGAAGGCCGAGCCGAGACGCGGCGCCCGGTCGGGCCGCCGACCGACGGCCGACGGTCCCGTCGAGGGCGTGTGGCGCTTCCGGGTGCCCGCCGTCGAGGCCTCCGTGCCGCGCACCCGCCACGCGGTGCGGGACCGCCTGCTGGCCCAGGGCATGACCGGGGTGCGCTACCAGGAGCTGGTGGACGACGTGCTGCTGATCGTCTCCGAGCTGGTCGGCAACGCGGTGAAGCACGCGGCCGAGCTGTCGCCCGAGGTGACCACCGAGCTGTCGGTGCGCCGGGGCTGGGTGCGGGTCTCGGTCGAGGACGGCGACCCGTACCGGCCGAAGGCCCTGGAGAGCGACACCGGCCGTACCGGCGGGCGCGGCCTGCTGCTGGTGAAGAGCGTGACCCTCCAGGCGGGCGGGGTGTGCGACGTCGAGCACACGGGGGAGGGCGGCAAGGTCATCTGGGCCTCGCTGCCCGTCCCCCCGGAGCCCGGGTCCTGACGGGCGCCCTCCCGCACGGGGACGGCGCGACCCCGCACGAGGGCGGCCGCCCCCGGCCGGGGACGGCCACCCCCACGGACTCCCGTCCGCTACCAGTCCCGACCGGCGATCTCCCGGATCCCCGGCAGCGCGGCCTCGAAGACGGTCTCGAACCAGACCGAGAACGGCCGCTCGGCCCGCAGCTCGCGCAGCTCCTGCGCGGTCACGAAGGCGAAGTCCTCGACCTCCTCCGGGTTCGGCCGCACCGGCGCGGTGACCAGCCCGACGAACAGGTGGTTCCACTCCCGCTCGATCAGCCCGGTGGCCTCGTCCGGCAGGTCGTAGCGGACGGTGCCGGCCTCGCAGAGCAGCGCCGGCGCGAGGCCCAGCTCCTCGGCGGTGCGCCGGGCGGCGGCCACGAAGGGCGGCTCGTCCGGGTACGGGTGCCCGCAGCAGGTGTTCGACCAGACGCCGGGGGAGTGGTACTTGCCGAGCGCCCGGCGCTGCAGCAGCATCCGGCCCTGGCGGTCGAACAGGAAGACCGAGAAGGCCCGGTGCAGCCGGCCCGGCTGCTGGTGGGCCCAGAGCTTCTCGCCGGTGCCGATGGTGACGCCCTCGTCGTCGACCAGTTCCAGCAGGATCCCGGTGCTCGCGGGGGCGGTGGCCCGGGGGTCGACCGTCACGTCTGTCTCCACGTCCAGGCCGCTGTCGATCTCGGCGGCGAAGTGGGTCGGGTCGGTCGGCGGACTCTGGGGCATGGGGCCTCTTTCGGAAGGGGGGAGCGGGAGCAACGGGAGCGTCGAGCGCGTCGTGGGCACCCGTCGGGGGGCTCGGGACGCGGCGCGGGCACCGGCGCCGTCGTCGGGCTCCAGTCTGCCGTATGGGTGGCGGTCCGGACGGGTCCCACGCACAACCGGGCGGATCATGACGCGGGGCGGTCCGGATCCGTACCGGAATCGGTCCGGGACGCCCCGGAAGGGTCATTCGTCCCGAAGGCCAGTTCGGTATCCGTTCCCATCCTGTTCGATCACCGCACCTCCACCGTGTCGTCACCCCGGCGCCTCCGGCCGCGTTCGGGTGCGTCGCCCGGGTCGCCTACCATCGCTTACGACACGCTGCCCGGATCTGTGCCGGTCCGGCGCGCCGCCGCCGGGCCCGGCCGTACGCCGGGCCGACCGGCGACAGCGCCGCCGGGCCCGTCGGCACATCCCCGCGCGGACCGCACGACGCACCACGGATCAGGAGACCCCGCATGATCGGCCTCGTTCTGGCAGCCGGCGCCGGCCGCCGGCTGCGCCCGTACACCGACACCCTGCCCAAGGCGCTGGTGCCGGTCGACGGGGAGCGGACCGTCCTGGACCTCACCCTGGGCAACTTCGCCGAGGTCGGACTGCGCGACGCGGCGATCGTCGTCGGCTACCGCAAGGAGGCGGTGTACGACCGCAAGGACGCCCTGGAGAGCAAGTACGGGGTCAAGCTCCACCTGGTCGAGAACGACAGGGCCGAGGAGTGGAACAACGCCTACTCGCTCTGGTGCGCCCGCGAGCTGTTCGCCGAGGGCCTGCTGCTGGCCAACGGCGACACCGTCCACCCGGCCTCCGTCCAGCGCACCATGCTGGAGGGCAACCAGCGCCTCGTCGAGGAGGGCCGTGCCCCCGGCATCCTGCTCGCCCTCGACACGGTGAAGAAGCTCGCCGACGAGGAGATGAAGGTCGTCGTCGACCCGGCCGCCGGCATGCGCCGCATCACCAAGCTGATGGACCCGGCCGAGGCGACCGGCGAGTACATCGGCGTCACGGTGATCAACCCGGCCGCCGCCGCCGACCTGACCGACGCGCTGCGCGCCACCTACGAGCGCGACCCCCAGCTGTACTACGAGGACGGCTACCAGGAGATGGTCGACCGGGGCCTGCGGATCGACGTCCAGCCGATCGGCGAGGTCTCCTGGGTCGAGGTCGACAACCACGACGACCTGGCGAAGGCCCGGGAGATCGCGTGCCAGTACTGACCCGACTGGTCCCGTCGCCGCTGTTCGCGGAGATCCGCCCGGGCGCGCTGGACGCGCTCGGCGGCATCCTCGCGGACCAGAGGCTGTCGGCCTCGGGCCGGATCGCGGTGGCGATCAGCAACGGCTCCGGCGCTGCGATGCGCGCGCGCCTGGAGCCGGCCCTGCCCGGCGCCGACTGGTACAACGTGGACGACGGCAGCCTCGACAGCGCGGTGCGCTTCGCCGAGGAGATGCGCGGCAAGCACTACGACGCGGTCATCGGCCTCGGCGGCGGCAAGATCATCGACGCCGCCAAGTACGCCGCCGCCCGGGTCGGCCTGCCGGTGGTCGCGGTGGCCACCAACCTCGCCCACGACGGCATCTGCTCCCCGGTCTCCACCCTCGACAACGACGCCGGCCGGGGCTCCTACGGGGTCCCCGGCCCGATCGGCATCATCGTCGACCTGGACGTGATCCGGCAGGCCCCGCAGCGCTTCGTGGCGGCCGGGATCGGGGACGTCGTCTCCAACATCTCGGCCTGCGCGGACTGGGAGTTGTCGCACACCGTCACCGGCGAACCGGTGGACGGGCTGGCCGTCGCGATGGCCCGCTCGGCCGGTGAGAACCTGCTCCGGCACCCAGGGAACATTCAGGACCAGGACCTCCTGACGGCCCTCGCGGAAGCCCTGGTACTGTCCGGCATCGCGATGAACATCGCGGGCAGCACCCGGCCCTCGTCGGGCGCCTGCCACGAGATCTCGCATGCCCTGGACGTGCTGTACCCCAAGCGTTCCGCCCAGCACGGCGAACAGGTCGGCCTCGGCGCGGCGTTCGCCAGCTTCCTGCGGGGCGAGCGCGAGCTGACCGGTCTGATCGTGGAGCGCCTGGCGAGCCACGGGCTGCCGGTGACCGCGGCTCAGATGGGTTTCACCGAAGCGGAGTTCACCGAGGCGGTGCACTACGCTCCGAACACCCGCCCGGGCCGCTACACCATCCTGGAACACCTCGACCTCTCCCCTTCCGCAATCAGGGACGCGTACGCCGACTATGTCCAAGCCGTCAACAGCTGACCCCTCCACCGCGGGCGCCGAGCGGCCCCCGGTGGACCTGACCCGCCGGCCCTCGATCGAGGAACTGCGGGCGGTGATCCATCCGGAGGGCATGCTCCAGCGCCGCAGCGCCGAGCACTGGGCCGGGCGCCTCTACATGCGGAAGATCTCCTTGCGGATCACCCGCGTGCTGTCCACCATGACGGCGATCACGCCCAACGGCCTGACCTACCTGATGATGCTCACCGGCATCCTGGCCGGTGCCGCCCTGGTCGTGCCGGGCATCACCGGCGCCGTCCTGGGCGCGCTGCTGATCCAGGTCTACCTGCTGCTGGACTGCGTGGACGGCGAGGTGGCCCGCTGGCGCCGGCAGACCTCGCTCACCGGCGTCTACCTGGACCGGGTCGGGCACTACATGTCCGAGGCGGCCCTGCTGACCGGCCTCGGCCTGCGCGCCACCGACCTGCTGCACCGCGAGGGCGGCGGCTCGCACTGGGAGTGGGCTTTCCTGGGCACGCTGGCCGCGCTCGGCGCGATCCTGATCAAGTCCGAGACGGACCTGGTGGACGTGGCCCGCGCCCGCAGCGGCCTGACGGCCGTCGAGGACAGCGCCTCGGTGCCGCGGTCCGCCTCGGTGGCCAAGGCCCGCCGGGCCGCCTCGCTGCTCAAGTTCCACCGCCTGGTCGGCGCGGTCGAGGCCTCGCTGTTCATCCTGGCGGCCGGGATCGCCGACGCGGTCCACGGCGGACTGTTCTTCACCCGGATCGCGGTCGTGGTGCTGGCGGCCATCGCCATGCTGCAGACCGTGCTGCACCTGCTGAGCATCGTCCTTTCGAGCAGGCTCCGATGACCACTTCCACGTCCTCCACCACCGCGGAGAACTTCCGCCTCGGCGTCGTCATCATCACCATGGGCAACCGGCCCGCCGAGCTCAACGCCCTGATCGACTCCGTCCGCGCCCAGGAGGGCCCGGAGGTCGAGTTCGCCGTGGTCGGCCAGGGCGCGAAGCTGCCGTCGCTGCCGGCCGGAGTGCGCAGCGTCGAGCTGCCGGAGAACCTGGGCATCCCGGGCGGGCGCAACGTCGGCATCGAGCTGTTCGGGCCGGACGGCCGGGAGGTGGACGCCGTCCTCTTCCTGGACGACGACGGCCTGCTGCCGCGCACCGACTCCGCCCGCCTGCTGCGCGAGGCCTTCACCGCCGACCCGGAGCTGGGCATCGTCTCCTTCCGGATCGAGGACCCGGACACCGGCGTCACCCAGCGCCGGCACGTCCCCCGGCTGCGCGCCAGCGACCCGATGCGCTCCTCCCGGGTGACCACCTTCCTGGGCGGCGCGAGCGCCGTGCGCTGCAAGGTGTTCGAGCAGGCCGGGCAGCTGCCGGCCGAGTTCTTCTACGCCCACGAGGAGACCGACCTCGCGTGGCGCGCCCTGGACGCGGGCTGGGCCATCGACTACCGGGCGGACGTGGTGCTGCACCACCCCGCCACCTCGCCGGCCCGGCACGCCGCCTACTTCCACAACGTGGCCCGTAACAGGGTCTGGCTCGCGAGGCGGAACCTTCCGGCCCCGTTGGTGCCTCTCTATCTGGGAACCTGGTTTCTGCTGACCCTGGCCCGACGTCCCTCCGCGGAGGGGCTGAAGGCCTGGCTGAGCGGTTTCCGGGCGGGCTTCCGCGAACCCTGCGGTCCGCGGAAGCCCATGCGATGGCGTACCGTCTGGCGACTGACCAGGATGGGACGTCCTCCGATCATCTGATTGGATCAGAGGATCGATCGCCGTGGCCGGTGACCACACACCGGCCGGAACCCCCCCCGTGACCCCAGGATCCCCATCGGCGCAAGGCCGGCGGACCCCCGCCGACCGGCCGCTCCGACCGATCCCGCGCGAAGGACGAATGTGTCGACAGTGAGTGAACCCGTCAGCCTCTCAGCCCCGAGGGGGGCGGACGCGGGCCTGACCCCGAAGCAGCTTGCGGACAAGTACGGTCTGTCGGTGAGCGGTGCCCGCCCCGGTCTGTTCGCCTACACCAAGCAGCTCTGGGCCAGGCGCCACTTCATCTGGGCCTTCGCCACCGCCCGCCTGGTGGCCCAGTACACCGACGCCAAGCTCGGGCAGCTCTGGCAGGTCGTGACCCCGCTGCTCAACTGCGGCGTGTTCTACCTGGTCTTCGGCGTGATCCTGAAGAGCAAGGACAACTTCCCGCCGAACACCTACATCGCCTGGCTCTGCATCGGCGTCTTCGTCTTCCAGTTCACCCAGAACGCGGTGCAGTCCGGCACCCGGGCGATCTCCGACAACCTCGGCCTGATCCGCGCGCTGCACTTCCCGCGCGCCAGCCTGCCGATCGCCTTCACCGTGATCCAGCTCCAGCAGCTGCTGATCTCGATGGTGGTGCTGGTCATCACCGTGCTGGCCGCCGGCATCACCCCCGGCAAGACCTGGCTGCTGATCGTCCCGGCGCTGTTCCTCCAGACCCTGTTCAACATCGGCGTCTCGCTGATCTTCGCCCGGATCGGTTCCAAGACCAGCGACATCTCCCAGCTGATCCCGTTCGTGATGCGGGCCTGGATGTTCCTGTCCGGCGTGATGTTCAGCATCCAGGACAAGGTCTCGACCTGGCCGCACTACCTCCAGACGATCATGGCCGTCAACCCGGCCTCGGTCTACATGGACCTGCTCCGGCACGCCTTCGCGCCGGTGATCTACAACAAGCACCTGCCCGCGCACCAGTCGCTGCCGCCGCACCAGTGGACCTACGGCATCGCCTGGGCGGTCGGGATCTTCGTCATCGGATACGTCTTCTTCTGGAAGGCCGAGGAGGAGTACGGCCGTGGCTGACACCGACCTGAGCAAGCGCGACGCCGTGGCCGACACCAAGATCGCCCGCGAGCCCACCGTCGTCGTCGACGACGTGCACATCGTCTACCGGGTGCACGGCGCCGGTTCCGGCAAGGGCAGCGCCACCTCGGCGCTGAGCCGCATCATCAGCCGCAAGCGCTCCTCCGGCGTGCGCGAGGTGCACGCGGTCAAGGGCATCAGCTTCACCGCCTACAAGGGCGAGGCGGTCGGTCTGATCGGCTCCAACGGCTCCGGCAAGTCGACCATGCTGGCCGCCATCGCGGGCCTGCTGCCGACCGAGAAGGGCGGCATCTACACCAACGGCCAGCCCTCGCTGCTGGGCGTCAACGCGGCCCTGATGAACGAGCTGAGCGGCGAGCGCAACGTCGTCCTGGGCTGCCTGGCGATGGGGATGTCGCCGGCCGACGTGCGGGCGCGCTACCAGGACATCGTCGAGTTCTCCGGGATCAACGACAAGGGGGACTTCATCTCCCTGCCGATGCGCACCTACTCCTCCGGCATGGGCGCCCGGCTGCGCTTCTCCATCGCCGCCGCCAAGACCCACGACGTGCTGCTGATCGACGAGGCCCTGGCCACCGGTGACCAGGCCTTCCAGCAGCGCAGCAAGAAGCGCATCGACGAGCTGCGCGGCTCCGCCGGTACGGTCTTCCTGGTCAGCCACGACAACAACTCGATCCGCGAGGTCTGCGAGCGGACCATCTGGATCGAGGCCGGCGAGCTGGTCATGGACGGCCCGACCGACGAGGTCGTCGGCCGCTACGAGCGCGGCGAGCGCCCGTAACGCCCAGCCGTCGCAGCGCCTGGCACCGCAGGGCCCCGGCACTCCAGGGCCGGCTCCGGGAACACCCCGGAGCCGGCCCTTCGGCGTGCGCCGCTACCCCGGGTGGCCCGCCGCCGCGGGGGTGAGCGCCACCGTGCGCCGGGCGGGGCGCTCTTCTCGGGCGCGGCGCGTGGTGTCAGGCTGGGGGCGCGGGGGCGGTGTGCCGTACGTGACGCCCGCGCTCGGACGCGTGTCCGAGTCGGACCGGTGGTACCGAGCGGTGTAGAACGGGGGAGTGACTGCAGTGTCGGCTTCGGCCCAGCCCAGAGATACGCCGGTGAACCCTTCCGCGGGACAGACCCTGGAGAAGGCGGGCGCGGAGAACTTCCCGGTCGCCCCCTTCTTCCTGCCCGCGGCCTGGCGCGACGACCTGATGGCGGTCTACGGCTTCGCCCGGCTGGTCGACGACGCCGGCGACGGCGACCTGGCCGATCCGGCCGCCACCGCGGGCCTGCTGGGGATCGAGCAGCGGCCCCCCGCCACTCCTTCGGCCCAGTCCGGCCCGCCGGGCCCGGCGGAGGTCTCCTTCCGGCTCGCCCTGCTCGACGGGCTGGAGCGCGACCTCGACCGGGTGTTCGAGACCGCGCTGCGCTCCGCCGGTGCCGAGCAGCCCCGGCACCCGCTGCTGGGCGCCCTCGTCCCGCTGGTCGACCGGCACGGCCTGACGCCCGAGCCGTTCCGCCGTCTGATCGAGGCCAACCGGGTGGACCAGACCACCGCCCGCTACGCCACCTACGACGACCTGGTCGGCTACTGCACGCTCTCCGCCGACCCGGTCGGCCGCCTGGTGCTGTCCATCGCCGGCGTCTCCACCCCCGAGCGGATCGCCCTCTCGGACGCCATCTGCACCGCCCTCCAGCTGGTCGAACACCTCCAGGACGTGGCCGAGGACCTCTCGCGCGGCCGGATCTACCTCCCCGCCGAGGACCTGGAGCGCTTCGGCGTCACCGAGGAGGAGCTCGCCGAACCCACCGCGACCGGTGCGGTCCGGGAACTGATCGCCTTCGAGGCCGAACGGGCCCGCACCCTGCTCGACCGCGGCGCACCATTGGTAGGTACGGTTCGGGGAAGGCTTCGACTGCTCCTGGCGGGATTCACCGCAGGCGGCTACGCGGCCCTGGCGGCCGTCGAGGACGCCGGGTACGACGTGCTCGCCCGGCAGGCGAAGCCGGACAAGCGCCGCCTCGCAGCGAAGGCGGCGGCCATCTTCGCGAAGGGAAGGTGAACGCCCGAGTGGCGGCATCACCACTGGCGTCGGCCCCGGTCATGGCGGCGTACCGGTACTGCGAGGCAGTCACCGGACTGCAGGCACGCAACTTCAGCTACGGCATCCGCCTGCTGCCCGAGCCCAAGCGACTGGCCATGTCGGCCCTGTACGCGCTGGCCCGCCGGGTGGACGACATCGGCGACGGCGACCTCCCGGCCGACCGCAAGGCCGAGGCCCTGGTGCGCACCCGGGAGCTGGTGGACGAAGTCCGCTCCGGGGCGGTCGCCGAGGACGACACCGACCCGATCAAGGTCGCCCTGGCCGACGCGGCCCGGCGCTTCCCGATCCCGCTCGGCGGCTTCGACGAGCTGATCGACGGCGTGGAGATGGACCTCAAGGGCGCCGAGTACCAGACCTACGAGGAGCTCAAGGTCTACTGCCGCTGCGTGGCCGGTGCCATCGGCCGGCTCTCGCTGGGCGTCTACGGCTGCGAGGACCCGGAGCGCGGGGCGCAGTACGCGGACACCCTGGGCCTGGCCCTGCAGCTCACCAACATCCTGCGCGACCTGCGCGAGGACGCCCTGACCGGCCGCACCTACCTGCCCACCGAGGACCTGGCCAGGTTCGGCTGCGAGCAGGGCTTCGCGCTGCCCAAGCCGCCGGTCGGCGCGGACTTCACCGGGCTGGTGGCCTTCGAGGCCGCCCGTGCCCAGGCCGCCTTCGAGGAGGGCCTGCGGCTGCTGCCCCTGCTCGACCGCCGCAGCCGCGCCTGCACCGCCGCGATGGCCGGGATCTACCACCGGCTGCTCGGCCGGATCGCCGCCGACCCGGAGTCGGTGCTGCGCGGCCGGGTGTCGCTCCCGGGCTGGGAGAAGGCGTACGTGGCGCTTTCCGGGCTCGCCGGGGGGCGTTCTTGATTCTCGCCACGGTTCTGTCACGCTGTGTCAGCGGGGAATCACATCAGGGTGGCGCCGTGTCGACCGCGGCGCCGGCCGTGAGCGCGCCGGCGGCAGCGACCGTCGCCGGGCGGTCCGGCGACTGCGAGGGGGAGGGCCGATGACCGGGCGAGCCGATGCCGCGCGCCCGGCCGCCGTCGTGGTCGGCGGCGGCCTGGCCGGGATCACCACCGCCCTGCGGCTGGCCGAGGCCGGCCACCGGGTCACCCTCGCCGAGGGGCGCCCCCGGCTCGGCGGCCTGGCCTTCTCCTTCCAGCGCGGCGACCTGACCGTCGACAACGGCCAGCACGTCTTCCTGCGCTGCTGCACCGCCTACCGCGGGCTGCTGGAGCGCCTGGGCGCCACCCGGATGACCCACCTCCAGGACCGGCTGGACGTCCCGGTGCTCTCCGTCACCGGCCCCGCCGGGGCCCCGGTGCGGACCCTCGGCCGCCTGCGGCGGGCCGGCCTGCCCGTCCCGCTGCACCTGGCCGGCAGCCTCGCCCGCTACCCGCACCTGTCCCCGGCCGACCGCGCCCGGGTGGTCCGCGGCGCGCTCGCCCTCAAGGGCCTGGACCTCGCCGACCCGGCGCTGGACGGGCTCTCCTTCGGCGAGTGGCTGCGCCGCAACGGGCAGAACGCCGCCACCACGGCCGCGCTCTGGGACCTGGTCGGCGTCGCCACCCTGAACGCCCGGGCCGACCAGGTGTCCCTGGCGCTCGCCGCGATGGTCTTCAAGACCGGGCTGCTCTCCGACCCGGGGGCCTCCGACATCGGCATCGCCGCCGTCCCGCTCGGCGCTATCCACCACGACCGGGCGCTCGCCGAGCTGGAACGCGCCGGCGTGCGGGTGCTGCTGCGCGCCCGGGTCGCGGAGCTCAAGCCGGCCGCGCCCCAGCACGCCGTCCGGCTGGAGGGCGGCCAGTCGGGCACCGGCGAGCTGCTCACCGCCGACACCGTGGTGCTGGCCGGCGCCCAGGACACCGCGGCCGCCCTGCTGCCGCCGGGCGCCGTCCCCCACCGGCTGGAGGACTTCGGCACCACGCCGATCCTCAACGTGCACGTGGTCTACGACCGCAAGGTGCTGCGCCGGCCGTTCTTCGCCGCGCTCGGCAGCCCGGTCCAGTGGGTCTTCGACCGCACCACCCACTCCGGGCTGGCCGGTACCCCGATCGGCCGCGCCCACCCCGGCGCCCAGTACCTGGCGCTGTCCCAGTCCGCCGTCCAGGACGAGATCGACCTGCCGGTCGCCGAGCTGCGCGAGCGCTACCTGCCCGAGCTGGCCCGGTTGCTGCCGGCCGCCGCCGGCGCCGAGGTGCTGGACTTCTTCGTCACCCGGGAGCGCACCGCGACCTTCGACGGGGCGCCCGGCAGCGCCGCGCTGCGGCCCGGGGCCACGACCGGCGTCCCCGGCCTGCTGCTGGCCGGCGCGTGGACCGCCACCGGCTGGCCCGCGACCATGGAGGGCGCGGTGCGCAGCGGCCACGCCGCCGCCGACGCCGCGCTGGCCGCGGCCGGTGCCAGGGTGCCGGTGGACCGGGGCGACGGGCGGTGGCCCAGGTGACGGCGGGGCCTGCGGCCGGAGAGCCCGCCAGAGCCGACGGGCGTACCGTCGGCCCCATCGGCCGTACCGACACCGAGCGCCGCGGCACCACCCGCTTCGGCGCCGCCCGCTTCGACACCAGCCGCACCGACAGTACCCGGCCGCCCCGTGCGGTCCGGCACCACGAGGGAGAGGGAACGCACGTGGAGTCACGCACCGGCATCGCCGTCGGAGGCACGGCGCACGCCGAACCGGTCTCGGTGCCGGAGCTGCTGGCCCGCAGCCGGACGCTCTGCGCCCCGCCGCTACGGGCCACCGTCGCCCGTCTGGCCGCACCGATGGACACCGTCGCCGCGTACCACTTCGGCTGGATCGACCGGGACGGCACCCCGGTGGAGGGCGACGGCGGCAAGGCCGTGCGCCCCGCGCTGGCCCTGCTGTCCGCCCAGGCGGCCGGTGCGGCGCCCGAGGTCGGGGTGCCCGGCGGGGTCGCCGTTGAACTGGTGCACAACTTCTCCCTGCTCCATGATGATCTGATGGACGGTGACGAGACCCGACGGCACCGGGCCACCGCCTGGACGGTCTTCGGCCCGGCCCAGGCGATCCTGGTCGGCGACGCCCTGGCGACGCTCGGCACGGAGGTGCTGCTCGACGCCGGGGTGACCGGCGGCGCGAGCCCCACCGATGCCGCGCGCGCCGTCCGGCTGCTCACCACCGCGACCCGCAGACTGATCGACGGCCAGGCCATGGACGTCGCCTTCGAACAGCGCGACAGCGTCACCGTCGCCGAGTGCCTGGAGATGGAGGGCGGCAAGACGGCGGCCCTGCTGGCCGCCGCCTCGGCGATCGGCGCCGTCCTGGCCGGGGCCGACGACAAGGTCTCGGACGCCCTCCAGCGCTACGGCCACCACCTGGGCCTGGCCTTCCAGGCGGTGGACGACCTGCTCGGCATCTGGGGCGCGACCGAGGTCACCGGCAAGCCGCACTGGGGCGACCTGCGCCAGCGCAAGAAGTCCCTGCCGGTCGCCGCGGCGCTCGCCGAGGGCGGCGCCGCCTCGCGCCGGCTGGCCGAGCAGCTCGCGGACCCGAAGGGCCGGGGCGAGGAGGGCGAGCCCGAGCTCGCCGCCCGGGCCGCGTTGATCGAGGAGGCCGGCGGCCGGGCCTGGACCCAGGAGGAGGCCCGCCGCCAGCACACGACTGCCCTCGCCGCCCTGGACGAGGTGCCCATGTCCGACGAGGTGCGCGAGCACTTCGTCGCACTCGCCGAATTCGTGGTGGTACGAGAGAGGTGACGTTACGTTGACAGCAACCGCGGACGGCCGGCTCGACCCTGAGTACGATTCCGAGCCGGTCGCGGTGGGCGACCGCCCCCCGACCCTGCTGGGTGCGGGGCGGTGGCAGCCCGAGGACACCGACCGGCCCCGGCCGGCCGGTGAGGCGGACCGGCAGCCCGCCGACGCGCGCGAGGCCCTCGCGCGCGCCACCACCCACCTGCTCTCGCTGCAGTCCTCCGAGGGCTGGTGGAAGGGCGACCTGGAGACCAACGTCACCATGGACGCCGAGGACTTACTGCTCCGCCAGTTCCTGGGCATCAGGACGGAGGAGCAGACCCGGGCCACCGCCGAGTGGATCCGCTCCCAGCAGCGGGAGGACGGCACCTGGGCCACCTTCCACGGCGGACCGCCCGAACTCTCCACCACCGTCGAGGCCTACGTCGCCCTCAAGCTCGCCGGCGACGACCCGGACGCCCCGCACATGCTGGCCGCCGCGCGCTACGTCCGCTCCGCCGGGGGCATCGCGGCCGCCCGGGTGTTCACCCGGATCTGGCTCGCGCTCTTCGGCTGGTGGTCCTGGGACCGCCTGCCCGAGATGCCACCCGAGATCATCTTCCTGCCCAAGTGGCTGCCGCTGAACATCTACGCCTTCGGCTGCTGGGCCCGGCAGACCATCGTCCCGCTGACCGTGGTCTCCTCGCACCGCCCGGTCCGTCCGGCCCCCTTCGCGATCACCGAGCTGCACACCGACCCGGACCACCCGTACCCCGACCGGCCGCTCGCCCCCGCCACCAGCTGGGACGGCCTGTTCGAGCGCCTCGACAAGCTGCTGCACGCCTACCACCGCCGGGCCTTCCGGCCGCTGCGCCGGCTCGCCGTCGCCCAGGCCTGCCGCTGGATCGTCGAACGGCAGGAGGCCGACGGCTGCTGGGGCGGCATCCAGCCGCCCGCCGTCTACTCGCTGATCGCCCTGCACCTGGAGGGCTACGAGCTGGAGCACCCGGTGATGAAGGCCGGGCTCTCCTCCTTCGACCGCTTCACCGTGCACACCGAGGACGGCATGCGCTGGATGGAGGCCTGCCAGTCCCCGGTCTGGGACACCTGCCTGGCCACCATCGCGCTGGTCGACGCCGGCGTCCCGGCCGACCACCCGGCCCTGGTCAGCGCCGTCGACTGGATGCTCGGCGAGGAGATCCGCAAGCGCGGCGACTGGTCCGTCCAGCGGCCCGCCCTGCCGGCCGGCGGCTGGGCCTTCGAGTTCGAGAACGAGACCTACCCCGACATCGACGACACCGCCGAGGTGGTGCTGGCGCTGCGCCGGGTCGCCCACCCCGACCAGGCCAAGGTCGACGCGGCGGTGGACCGGGGCGTGCTGTGGAACCTCGGCATGCAGTCCAAGAACGGCGCCTGGGGCGCCTTCGACGTCGACAACACCAGCCTGCTGCCGAACAAGCTGCCGTTCTGCGACTTCGGCGAGGTGGTCGACCCGCCGTCCGCGGACGTCACCGCCCACGTGGTGGAGATGCTCGCCGAGACCGGCCGGGCCCGGGACCCGCGCACCCGCCGCGGCATCGAGTGGCTGCTGCGCGACCAGGAGGCGGACGGCTCCTGGTTCGGCCGCTGGGGCACCAACTACATCTACGGCACCGGCTCGGTGCTGCCCGCCCTGGTCGCGGCCGGCGTCCCGGACGAGCACCCGGCGATCCGCCGGGCGGTGCGCTGGCTGGAGGACCGGCAGAACACCGACGGCGGCTGGGGCGAGGACATGCGCTCCTACGACGACCCGGCGCGCTGGGCCGGGCGCGGCGACTCCACCGCCTCGCAGACCGCGTGGGCGCTGATGGCGCTGCTCGCGGCGGGCGAGGGCCCGGAGGGCCGCTCCAACCCGGCGGTGGAGCGCGGGGTCGAGTGGCTGGTGCGCACCCAGCTGCCCGAGGGCACCTGGGACGAGCCGCAGTTCACCGGGACCGGCTTCCCGTGGGACTTCTCCATCAACTACCACCTGTACCGGCTGGTCTTCCCGGTCACCGCGCTCGGCCGCTACCTCAACGGCGGCCCCGGGATGGTGCGGCCGGGCGGCACGCCGTCGATCGGGGCGAACCGGTGACCACCGCCCCGCTGCTGGTGCTCTGCGCGCTGGGCCCCGAGGTGTGGGCCCTGCGCGGCGGCGACTGGCGCGGCTCGGCCGGCGGACCCCCGGTGCTGGTGCGCACCGGGGTCGGCCGACGGCGCGCCGGGACGGCCGTACGGCGCCTGCTCGGCTCCGCCCCGGGCGGCTACGGCGCGGTCGTGGTGGCCGGATTCGGCGCCGCGGTCGGGCCGGGAGTGGCGCCGGGCGAGGTGGTGGCCGCGGACGGCGTGCGCGACGCCGAGGGCCACCTCTACCCGGTCGACTCCGGGCCGGAGCTGGCCCGGGCGCTCAAGGAACACGGCCTGACCGCGCACACCGGGGTGCACCACACCGCCGACCACGTGGTGCGCGGTATCGAGCGGCGCGCCCTGCACCTCCAGGGGGCGCTGGCCGTCGACATGGAGGCCGCCGCCGTGCTGGCCGCACTGCGGGAGGTGCGCCCGGCGCTGCCGGTGGCCGTGCTGCGGGTGGTGGTGGACACCCCCGAGCACGAGCTGCTGCGGCCGGGCACGCTCCCGGCCGGGGTGCGCGCCTGGCGGACCCTGCGGGCGGCGGTACCCGCCCTGGTCGACTGGTACCGGCAGGAGCTCGACACCCGCTCCGCAGTCCTGAACCACCCCACATCCTCGACGCTCCCCCAGGAGGCGAGCTAGCCATGGCCATGCCGTTGCGCCAGACCGTGCGGGTCGGCACCTACCTGATGCAGCAGAAGCTGCTCAAGCGACGGGACAAGTTCCCGCTGATCGTCGAGCTCGAACCGCTGTTCGCCTGCAACCTCGCCTGCGAGGGCTGCGGCAAGATCCAGCACCCGGCGGGTGTGCTCAAGCAGCGGATGCCGGTCGCCCAGGCGGTCGGCGCGGTCCTGGAGTCGGGTGCCCCGATGGTCTCGATCGCCGGCGGTGAGCCGCTGATGCACCCGCAGATCGACGAGATCGTCCGACAGCTGGTGGAGCGCCGCAAGTACGTCTTCCTCTGCACCAACGCGCTGCTGATGCGCAAGAAGATGGACAAGTTCAAGCCCTCGCCGTACTTCACCTTCGCCGTGCACATCGACGGCCTGCGCGAGCGGCACGACGAGTCGGTGGCCAAGGAGGGCACCTTCGACGAGGCGGTGGCGGCGATCAAGGAGGCCAAGCGGCGCGGCTTCCGGGTCACCACCAACAGCACCTTCTTCAACACCGACACCCCGCAGACCGTCATCGACGTCCTGGACTTCCTGAACGACGAGCTCAAGGTCGACGAGATGATGATCTCCCCGGCCTACGCCTACGAGAAGGCCCCCGACCAGGAGCACTTCCTCGGCGTCGAGCAGACCCGGGAGCTCTTCCGAAAGGCCTTCGCCGGGGGCAACCGGAAGCGGTGGCGCCTCAACCACAGCCCGCTCTTCCTGGACTTCCTGGAGGGCAAGGCCGACTTCGAGTGCACCCCCTGGGGCATCCCCAACTACTCGCTGTTCGGCTGGCAGCGGCCCTGCTACCTGATGGCCGACGGCTACGTGCCCACCTACCGCGAGCTGGTCGAGAAGACCGACTGGAGCAAGTACGGGCGCGGCAAGGACCCGCGCTGCGAGAACTGCATGGCCCACTGCGGCTACGAGCCGACCGCCGTCCTGGCCACCATGGGCTCGCTCCAGCAGTCGCTGCGCGCCATCACCGAGACCGTCAGCTCCAACCGGGGGCGCTGAGCCCGGGCCGGGCCGCCCGGTACCGCAGCCGTCCCGCGTCCTGAGCTCCCGTCCGGCCCGGGCCGTCGTGCCCGGGCCGGCCCCGCCCCGGTGGGCGGAGGCACCACCGCACCGCTCCGAGTCGTGAGGTGTACCCATGTCACTGCTCTCCCGCGTCACGTCCCCGGCCGAGCTGCGCAAGCTCCCGGCCGCCGAACTGCCGCTGCTCGCCGACGAGATCCGCGACTTCCTGATCGACGCCGTCACCCGCACCGGCGGCCACCTCGGGCCCAACCTCGGCGTGGTGGAGCTGACCATCGCGCTGCACCGGGTCTTCGACTCGCCGTACGACCGGATCGTCTTCGACACCGGCCACCAGAGCTACGTCCACAAGCTGCTCACCGGCCGCCAGGACTTCTCCAGGCTGCGGATGAAGGGCGGCCTGTCCGGCTACCCCTCCCGGGCCGAGTCCGAGCACGACCTGGTGGAGAACTCGCACGCCTCCACCGCGCTCTCCTACGCCGACGGGCTCGCCAAGGCCAGCCAGCTGCTCGGCCAGTACGACCGGCACACCGTCGCGGTGATCGGCGACGGCGCGCTCACCGGCGGACTCGCCTGGGAGGCGCTGAACAACATCGCCGAGGCCCGCGACCGGCCGCTGGTCATTGTCGTCAACGACAACGAGCGCTCCTACGCCAGGACCGTCGGCGGACTGGCCCACCACCTGGCCACCCTGCGCACCACCCAGGGCTACGAGCGCTTCCTCGCGCTCGGCAAGGAGGCGCTGCAGCGCACCCCGCTGGTCGGCCAGCCGATCTTCGACGCGCTGCACGGCGCCAAGAAGGGCTTCAAGGACGCCTTCGCCCCGCAGGGCATGTTCGAGGACCTCGGGCTCAAGTACCTGGGCCCGATCGACGGCCACGACCTGGGCGCGGTCGAGCAGGCGCTGCGGCAGGCCCGGAACTTCGGCGGCCCGGTGATCGTGCACTGCCTGACCGTCAAGGGGCGCGGCTACCGGCCCGCCGAACAGGACGAGGCGGACCGCTTCCACGCCGTCAACCCGATCGACCCGTACACCTGCCTGCCGATCTCGCCCAGCGCCGGGGTCTCCTGGACCTCGGTGTTCGGGGAGGAGCTGCTCGCGCTCGGCGCCGAGCGGCCCGACCTGGTGGCGATCACCGCGGCGATGCTCCAGCCGGTCGGGCTGGCGCCGTTCGCCAAGGCGTACCCGGACCGGACCTTCGACGTCGGGATCGCCGAGCAGCACGCCGTCACCAGCGCGGCGGGCCTGGCCACCGGCGGGCTGCACCCGGTGGTGGCGGTCTACGCGACCTTCCTGAACCGGGCCTTCGACCAGGTCCTGATGGACGTCGCGCTGCACCGGCTGGGCGTCACCTTCGTGCTCGACCGCTCCGGGGTCACCGGTTCGGACGGCGCCTCGCACAACGGCATGTGGGACCTGTCCGTGCTCCAGGTCGTCCCCGGGCTGCGGCTCGCCGCGCCGCGCGACGCCGAGCAGCTGCGGGCCCAGCTGCGGGAGGCCGTCGAGGTCGAGGACGCGCCGACCGTGGTCCGCTTCCCCAAGGGCAACGTCGGGCCGGTCGTCGAGGCGGTCGAACGGATCGGCGGGACGGACGTGCTGCTGCGCACCGGACCGGCGCCGGAGATCCTGCTGGTGGCCGTCGGGGTCACCGCCTCCGCCTGCCTGGACGCCGCCCGGCTGCTGCTCGCCGAGGGCTTCACCGCGACCGTGGTCGACCCGCGCTGGGTCAAACCGGTCGATCCGGCCCTGGCCCGGCTCGCCGCCGCCCACCGGCTGGTGGTCACCGTCGAGGACGGCGGCCGCACCGGCGGCGTCGGTTCGGCCGTCGCCCAGGCGCTGCGCGACGCCGACGTGGACGTCCCGGTGCGGGTGCTCGGCCTGCCGCAGGAGTTCCTCGGCCACGCCGCCCGCGGCGAGATCCTGGAGGAGACCGGCCTGACCGGCACCGGGGTCGCGGCCCAGACCGCCGTCTTCGCCAAGAACCTGCTACCGACCCGAGGAGCGAACCCGCGCCATGCCGGCTGACCCCGACCGCCCCGCCTTCGACCTCGCCGCCCTCCTCGCCGAACGCGGCGGTGAGCGGTACGAGCTGCACAGCCGCCACCTCAACCCGCAGCTGCCGCGGATGCTCCGCACCATCGGCTTCGACAAGTACTACGAGCGGGCGCAGGGCCAGTACTTCTACGACGCCGAGGGCAACGAGTACCTCGACATGCTGGCCGGCTTCGGCATCTTCGCGCTCGGCCGGCACCACCCGGTGGTGCGGTCGGCGGTCCGGCAGGTGATGGACCTGGACCTGCCGGACCTGGTCCGCTTCGACTGCTCGCCGCTGCCCGGGCTGCTGGCCGAGCGGCTGCTCTCGTACGCGCCCGGACTGGACCGGGTGTTCTTCGGCAACAGCGGCACCGAGGCGGTGGAGACCGCGTTGAAGTTCGCCCGGTACGCCACCGGCCGCCGGCGCGTCCTCTACGCCGACCACGCCTTCCACGGGCTGACCACCGGCTCGCTGTCCGTCAACGGGGAGAGCGGCTTCCGCAAGGGCTTCGACCCGCTGCTGCCGGACACCGCCATCCCGCTCGGCGACATCGGGGCGCTGGCCAAGGAGTTGAAGCGCGGGGACGTCGCCGCGCTGATCGTCGAGCCGATCCAGGGCAAGGGCGTCCAGGCGCCGCCGCCCGGCTGGCTGCGGGCGGCCCAGGCGCTGCTGCACGAGCACAAGGCGCTGCTGATCTGCGACGAGGTGCAGACCGGGATCGGCCGCACCGGCGCGTTCTTCGCCTACCAGCACGAGGAGGGCGTGCTGCCGGACCTGGTGTGCGCGGCCAAGGCGCTCTCCGGCGGGTACGTGCCGGTCGGGGCCACGCTCGGCAAGAGCTGGATCTTCGAGAAGGTGTACTCCTCGATGGACCGGGTGCTGGTGCACTCGGCCAGCTTCGGGTCCAACGCCCAGGCGATGGCGGCCGGGCTGGCGACCCTGGAGGTGATGCGCGAGGAGAAGGTGGTGGAGAACGCCCGGCAGGTCGGCGACCGCTTCCGCGAGCGGCTGACGGCCCTGATCGACCGGTACGAGCTGCTCGCCGAGGTGCGCGGTCGCGGGCTGATGATCGGCATCGAGTTCGGCCGGCCCAGGTCGTTGAAGCTGCGCACCGGTTGGACGGCCCTCCAGGCCGCGCGCAAGGGGCTGTTCGCGCAGATGGTGGTCGTCCCGCTGCTGCAGCGGCACCGGATCCTGACCCAGGTGTCCGGGGACCACCTGGAAGTGATCAAGCTGATCCCGCCGCTGATCATCACCGACCGGGACGTGGACCGGTTCGTCGACGCGTTCACCGAGATCATGGACGAGGCCCACCGGGGCAACGGCCTGATGTGGGACTTCGGCCGGACGCTGGTGAAGCAGGCGGTCGGCAACCGGTAGGGCCCCTCTTCCCGCTCCCGCCCGCGGCTCGGAGCGGGAAGTCGGCCCGGCCGGCTTCCCACTCCGTGGGAGACACCGCGTCAGAGCTCGGTCCGGCGGCGCCGGATGACCACCACGAGATCGACGACGGCGAACAGGGTGAGCAGCCCGAGGGCGACGGCGAAGCCGGTCAGGGTGCCCCGGCCGGGGGCGCCGTCCACCGGGGAGGAGGCCGCCCAGTACGCGAAGCCGGCCGTCCCCAGGGCGAACAGCGGGGTGAAGGTCAGCGACAGCAGGTAGCGGAGCTTGAGGTCGCTGCGGGCGGTGGCCGGCTCGGTGCCGCTGCGCCACCGCCGCGGCGTCGTGGCACGCATGCGCGTTCACCTCCGGGCCGCGCGGGTGGGGGCTACGATTCCAGCGTACGTCCGAGGGGGAGAGCCGGGGAGGCGCTGTGACGGGTGCGGACGCCGTGGGGGCGGGCACGACGGGGGAGGACGCCGAGGGCTACGCGGGGCTGCGGATCGAGCGGGCCCGGGAGCTGGCCCGGCGGCACGGCTGGGCCTCGGTCCGGGTGCTGGAACCGGGGCAGCTGATGACCATGGAGTACCGGGAGGGGCGGCTGAACCTCGCGGTGCGGGACGGTGTGGTGGAGCGCAGCTGGGAGGGGTAGCGCCCGCTCGCGGCGGCGGCGGCGTCGGTGGTGGCGGTGGCGGCAGGGTTCAGCGTGCGAACCGGCGGTGCAGCCGTTGTTCGGCCACCGCGAGCAGCGGCTCCAGCAGGGGCAGGGAGAGCAGCACCAGCAGCCCGGCGGCCCAGCCGGCCAGCACGTCGGAGACCCAGTGGGTGCCCAGGTAGACGGTGGTCAGGCCGATCGAGCAGGCGGTGGCGGCGGCGATCAGCGCGCCGGTGCGCTGCCAGCGGACCGCGAGGTAGGCCAGCACGCCCCAGGTCACCACGGCGTTGGCGGTGTGGCCGGAGGGGAAGATGGTGCCGCCGGAGAACAGCTCGGGGGAGCCGACGTACTGGGCGTAGTGCGGTCCGAGCCGGCCGGTGAGGATCTTGACGGCGCCGACCGTGATGTTGAGGAGCAGCAGGGCGACGCCCATCACCAGCAGCGGGCGCAGCCGCCCGAGGCGGTGGGCGCGCCAGAGCAGCCAGGCGAACGCGGCGATGGCGCTGGGTCCGCGCTGCCCGGCGATCACCCAGGTATCGAGCAGCGGCTCCAGGCTGGGCCACCGCTCGTACGGGCGGAGCAGGCGCACCGACCAGTCGAGGTCGACCAGGTCGGTGTTGAGCAGGACGCCGGCCAGGACGAGCAGGTAGGCGGCGAGGGTGGCGGCGAACAGGGCGGCCCGGCGGCGGCTCATCGGTGGCCAGCCGGGCTCGCCGCGGTCGGGGCGGGGGAGCTCCCGGCGGTCGGCGGTGCGGCGATCCGGCCCCTGTCGCGGAATGCGAGCGGCGGTACTTCTGGATTGCACGGGGTGACCATACCCATCTGGGCGAGGCCATTCCTGAGGGAATTGTCATTTTCCCGGGAAATCGACAATTGGGGCTGCCCCGGGCGACCCGGGGAGTGATTTCCGCTATTCCTGGATCGAATGCCCGTGTGGTCTTCGAATGATTCTGCAAAAGCCCCGGTAAAGAAAACGGAGTGGGCGGCCGGTTCGACCGGCTTCCCACTCCGTGGTAACCCTGTGTAGGTTCAGTGCTCAGTCGAGGGGGCCACCCGCGACGTAGATCACCTGGCCGGAGACGAAGCCGGCGGCCTCGCCGGCGAGGAAGGAGATGGTGTTGGCGACGTCCTCGGGCTCTCCGACGCGCTGGACCGGGATCTGGGAGGCCGCGGCCCGCTTGAAGTCCTCGAAGTCCATGCCGACCCGGGCGGCGGTGGCCGCCGTCATGTCCGTGGCGATGAAGCCGGGGGCCACCGCGTTGGCCGTGATGCCGAACTTGCCCAGCTCGATGGCCAAAGTCTTGGTGAAGCCCTGGAGGCCGGCCTTGGCGGTCGAGTAGTTGGCCTGGCCGCGGTTGCCCTGGGCGGAGGAGGAGGACAGGTTGACGATGCGGCCGAAGCCGGCGTCCACCATGTGCTTCTGCACCGCGCGGGTCATCAGGAAGGCGCCGCGGAGGTGGACGTTCATGACCGTGTCCCAGTCGGACTCGGACATCTTGAAGAGCAGGTTGTCGCGGAGCACCCCCGCGTTGTTGACCAGCACGACGGGGGCGCCGAGCTCGGCGGCCACGCGGTCGACGGCGGCCTGGACCTGCTCGGCGTCCGCGACGTCGGCGCCGACGGCCAGCGCGCGCCCGCCGGCGGCGGTGATCCGGTCGACGGTGTCCTTGCCGGCGGCCTCGTCCAGGTCCAGGACGGCCACCGCGTAGCCGTCGGCGGCCAGTCGGACGGCCGTGGCGGCGCCGAGGCCGCGGGCGGCGCCGGTGACGACCGCCACCCGGGTGGCGGTGCTCTGCTCGGTCATGCTCGCTCTCGTCTCTCTCGGGGTGCCTCCGGGGGAGTGGCCCCGGGGAGGGTGCCCATACCCTACCGGCGGGTAGGGGAGGCGGCCAGGGTGGAGAGGCGCAGGTGACGGTCGGTAAGGACCGACCGGTCGGCTTTCTGCTGAGAACGGGTTACTGCAAGGGTGTGGCAGCGCGTAAATATGCCAATGTTGCCGAACCTGCGTCTACTATCCGCCCCTGCCTGCCAGCAAGGGCCTGCCGTTTGTATAGTGTCCGCCAGCAGCCACCGGCTGCACGGCTGGAGCGCCCTCCCTCATAGCTGGACGCCCACTCGCCGTTACTGCCCCACCCGGGTGTCCCACACACACCGGGTGTGACATCGGGACGGATACATGGTGCTGGGGGAGATCCCGACAACCCGCGTGTCCGCGCGACTGCAGCAGTCGCCCGGACACCTCATTCGCGTTGCACAGCAGGTTCACACCCGTCTGTGGTCCGAGCACGTCGGAGCCGATCTCACGGCTCCGCAGTTCGCGGTCCTGCTGGTCCTCGCCCTCGAACCGGGCGCGGACCAGCGGACCGTCGGCGAGCGAGCCTCGCTGGACAAGGCCACGATGGCGGAGATGGTCGCGCGGCTGGTCCGCCGCGGCCTCGTGCTGCGACGGCGCGACCCGGCCGACGGCCGGCGCAAACTGCTCGCCCTCTCGCAGAGCGGTGCCCAGGCGGTGCGCGAGGCCACCGGTGGTGTGGTCCGCGTCCAGCGGGTGCTGTTCGAGCCGCTCACGCCGGACGAGCAGGTCGAAATCGTCCGGGTGATGGCCAAGATAGCCAGGCTGGAACCCGCGGCCGTGGCCGTCTTCACCGACGCGCGGCCGATACTGGACGCCCAGCGGGCGATCGGCTACCTGATCAGGGTCGGCCAGCAGGTGCACACCAAGCTCTGGTCGGAGCACGTCGGCGCGGACCTGACGGCCCCGCAGTACGCCGTGCTGGACGCGCTGGAGCTGGAGCCGGGCGCGGACCAGCGCACGGTCGGCGAGCTGGCCTCGCTGGACAAGGCCACGATGGCCGAGATGGTCAGCCGGCTGGTGCGCCGCGGTCTGGTGCAGCGCCGGCGCGACCCCTCGGACGGGCGGCGCAACCTGCTCTCGCTCTCACCGGCGGGTCAGGACCTGCTGCACCGCTCGGCCGCCGGAGTGGCCGAAGTCCAGCGCTTGCTGCTCGCTTCGCTCGCGGAGGAGGAGCACGCGACGGCGCTCGCGCTCATCGCCAAGGCGGCCAGGCTCTAGCCCAAGCTTTGGTAACAACAGCCAAAACGATTCACCAAGTCTCCTGAGGCCCACGGCCGTCGGTAGCGACCGATGATCGGGGTCGGTGAATCCGGGCACGCCGAAGTACCGCTCGTCCCTCTCCGGAATGAGCGGTACTTCGATATGACCGACAGTCAGGATCGCTGTCGTCGTTGTCGGGGGCGCCGGGCCTGGTCGGCCGGCGCCCCCGCGGCGCCCGTCAGTTCCAGTCGAACCCCTGCGGATCCGGGCCGATCCGCTTGCCGGTGGCCACGCCCGCGATCGCCGCGAGGTCCTCGGCGTCCAGCTCGAAGCCGGCGACGTCCAGGTTCTCCCGGATACGGGACGGGGTGACCGACTTCGGGATGGCGATCACGCCGCTCTGCAGGTGCCAGCGGAGCACCACCTGGGCGACCGTGCGGCCGTGCTTCCCGGCGATCTTCACCAGCGCCGGCTCGGCCAGCAGCTCCCCGCCCTGGCCCAGCGGGCTCCACGCCTCGGTGGCGATGCCGTGCTCGGCGTGGAAGGCGCGCAGCTCCTCCTGCGGGAAGTACGGGTGCAGCTCGACCTGGTTCAGCACCGGGACGACCGAGGCCTCGTCGAGCAGGCGGGTCAGCTGCTCCTGGCCGAAGTTGGAGACGCCGATCGACTTGACCCGGCCGCCCTCCTTCAACTGCTCCAGGGCCTTCCAGACGTTCAGGAAGGTGCCGTGCATCGGGCGCGGCCAGTGGATCAGGTACAGGTCGAGGTAGTCGAGCCCGAGCTTGTCCAGCGAGGCGTCGAACTCGCGCAGCACCGCGTCGCGGCCCTGCTCGCCCGACCAGTCGCGGGTGCCCGAGTTCCACAGCTTGGTGGTGACGTAGAGGTCCTCGCGGGCCAGGCCGCCCGCCAGTGCCTCGGTGACGGCCGCGCCGGTGCCGGCCTCGTTCTCGTAGATCGCCGCGGTGTCGATCGAGCGGTAGCCCGCCGCGATCGCCTCGCGCACGGCGGGGGTCGCCCGGGCGTCCTCGACCTGCCACACGCCGAAGCCGAGCTGGGGGATCTGAGCGCCGTCGTTCAGGGTGACGCTGGGGATGTTGCTCACGGGAAGGGGTGCCTTCCTGGTCGTCCGTTGTTTCCAGAGGGGGCAACCGGTGCCCCGGCACGATTGTTCCCGCCGTTCGGGCGAATCTTTGGGGAAGCTTTACGACGGCGTGGCGTGCGCCGGGCCCGTGCCACGGGGGTGCGCGCCAGGGCGTGCGGCGGGCGTGCGGCGGGGGCGGCGGAAAACCTGTTGCGTGGATCACAGTGGGCTTGGCAGGCTCGCGGACATGACCTCCTGAGATCCGGGTCCTTCGTACCCATGCGCTGCCCGTCCGGCAGCCCGCCGCCGGACGCGCCGATGTCGCCGCGCCGTCGCGCCGCGCCTCCGGGTGTCCGTTCCCGCGCGACCGCGGGCCGCCCGTGCCTCCCGCACCTCCCGTACTCCCGCGCCCCGCGCACGTCTTGCACACCTCGCACCATCCGCACCCCTCGCACCCCTCGCATCGGAGTGTCATGCCGCTCACCCCACTGCCGCTGGCCGACCCCGGCAGTCCCGACCTCTCCTCGCCCCTGGCCTTCCTGCGCTGGCTGCAGCGCGCCCAGCGGCGCGGGCAGGTCCGTGCCACCTGCTGGGCGCTGATCGAGATGGGCGCCCAGGCCGCCCTGCCGGTGCCGCTCGGGCGCGGCGTCCAGGCCGCCGTCGACGGTGACGCCGGCGGGATCTGGCGGGCCGGCGCGCTGGCCCTGCTGCTGGCCGCCACCGCCTCGGTCGGCACCGTGCTGCTGCACCGGCAGGCGGTCTGGAACTGGATCCACGCCGCCTGCCACGTGCGGCAGTTGGTCGCCGGGCAGGCCTCGCACCTGGGTGCCGGGCTGTCCCGGCGGATCGCCACCGGCGAGGTGGTCGCGGTCGGCAGCGGGGACGTCGAGCGGATCGGCTGGTACGTCGAACTGGTCGCCCGGGTCCGGGCCGCGGTGATCGTCTGGCTGGCCGTCAGCGCGGTGGTGCTGGTGGTCGAACCGGTGCTCGGGATCGGGGTGCTGCTCGGCGTCCCGGTGCTGGCGGCCTCGGTGTGGCCGCTGATCGGGCCGTTCGAGCGGCGCTACACCGAGCAGCGCGAGCTCGGCGGCAAGGCGACCGAGCTGGCCGCCGACACGGTGGCCGGGCTGCGGGTGCTGCGCGGCATCGGCGGCGAGGACCTCTTCCTGGAGCGGTACCGGGCGGCCTCCCAGAAGGTCCGGGCGGCGGCCGTCCGCTCGGCCCGGCTGTGGTCGCTGATGCAGGCCCAACAGGTGCTGCTGCCCGGGCTGTTCGTGGTCGGGGTGACGTGGTACGGCGCCCGGCTGGCGGCCTCCGGCGAGCTCGGCGTGGGCACCCTGATCGGGGTGTACGGCGCGACCGCCTTCCTGGCCGCACCGCTGCGGATCCTGGGCGAGGCGGCGCACGCCTGGAGCGTCGCCCGGGTCTCCGCCGGGCGGGCCGTGCGGGTGCTCTCGCTCAGCCGGACCAGTGGCGGGGCCGACGGCGTGCTGACCGGTCCGGGCCGGTCCGACCTGCACGACCCGACCACCGGGCTGACCGTCCGGGCCGGCGAGCTGACCGCGGTGGTCTGCGGGGACCCGGACTTCGCCGGGGCGCTCGCCGAGCGGCTCGGCGGCCACGTCCCGCTGGCCGAGGGCGAGCGGGCCCTGCCCTCGGTGCGGCTCGGCGGCACCGAGCTGGACACCGTGCCGCTGGCCGAGGCCCGGGCGGCGGTGCTGGTCCACGACAAGGAGCCGGTGCTGCTCTCCGGCACGCTGGCCGAACTGCTGGACGTGCCCTCCTCCGGCCGGGTCCCGGTCGCGGACGCGCTCGCCGCGGCCCGCTCCGAGGACGTGCTGGAGGCGCTGGTGGACGGCTCGCCGGACTGCGCGGGCGACCCGATGCGGGCCCGGATCACCGAACGCGGGCGCTCGCTCTCCGGCGGGCAGCGCCAGCGGCTCGCCCTGGCCCGCGCGCTGCTGGCCGACCCGCCCGTCCTGGTGCTGGACGAGCCCACCAGCGCGGTGGACGCCCACACCGAGTCCCGGATCGCCGCCGGCCTGCGGGACACCCGGGCCGGGCGCACCACCGTGGTGTTCGCCACCAGTCCGCTGCTGCTCGACCGGGCCGACCGGGTGGTGCTGCTGCGGGAGGGGCGGGTGGTGGCGGCCGGGCGGCACCGCGAACTGATGCGCACCGAGCCGGCCTACCGGGCCGTGGTCACCCGGGACGAGGAGGCCGCGCAGGTCGAGGAGGCCGCGCAGGTATGAGCACCGCCGTCAACCGTCCCATCCCGTACGCGAGGAGTACGTCATGAAGCCCCCCGTCCACCAGGAGCAGGGGCCGGTCACCACCCTGCCGGTCGGCTCCCCGGCCGCCGTGCGCGGCTACCTGGGGGTGCTGGCCCGGCGGCACCGGGGCGGGTTCGCCACGGTGGTGTCGCTGCACTCGGTGGCCACCCTGGCCGGGCTGGTCGGGCCCTGGGTGCTCGGCAACCTGGTCGAGTCGCTGGCCACCGGTACCGCCGGGGCCACCATCGCGGTGGCGGTCGGCTGGTACCTGCTGGCGCTGGTCGTGCAGTCCGCGTTCACCGGCTGGTCGCGGCTGCGCGGTGCGGTGCTCGGCGAGCGGGTGCTGGCCGACCTGCGCGAGGACTTCCTGGTCCGCTCCGTCGCGCTGCCGACCGGCGTGCTGGAACGCGCCGGCACCGGGGACCTGGTCTCCCGCGGCACCACCGACATCGACCGGCTGGACAAGTCGGTGCGCGAGGCGGTGCCCGAACTCGCCGTCGCGGTGGTGTCCCTGCTGCTGGTGCTCGGCGCCCTGCTGGTCACCTCGCCGCTGCTCGCGCTGACCTCGCTGGTCGGGCTGCCGCTGCTGCTGGCCAGCTCTCGCTGGTACTTCCGGCGCGCCCCGCAGTCCTACCGCAACGAGGCGGCCGGGTACGCGGCGGTCAGCAACGTGCTGGCCGAGACGGTGGACGCCGGGCGGACGGTCGAGACACTGCGCCTGGGCGAGCAGCGGGTCCGGCTGACGGACCGCAAGCTGCGCGAGTGGCTGGCCTGGGAGCGCTACACCCTGTGGCTGCGCTCGGTCTGGTTCCCGACCATCGACGCCGTCTACACCTCGGCGGTGCTGGCCACCCTGGTGGTCGGCGGGCTGCTCACCCTCCGGGGTTGGCTCACCGTCGGCCAGTTGACCACCGGCGTGCTGTACGCGCAGATGCTCACCGGCCCGGTCGACCTGATCCTGCGCTGGTACGACGAACTGCAGATCGGGCAGGCCTCGTTGGCCCGGCTGGTCGGCGTGCACGAGGTGCCGGAGCACCAGGGCGACGAGTCGGCCCGCCCGGAGGGCCGCCGGGTCGAGGCCCGGGACGTCCGCTTCGGCTACCGCGAGGGCGCGGACGTGCTGCACGAGATCAGCCTGGACGTCGCCCCGGGCAGCCGGGTCGCGCTGGTCGGCCCGTCCGGGGCGGGCAAGTCCACCCTCGGGCGGCTGCTGGCCGGGATCTACGCGCCCGGCCGCGGCAGTGTCACCCTCGGCGGGGCGGCGCTGTCCCGGATGCCCGCGGAGCGGGTGCGGGCGGAGGTCGCCCTGGTCAACCAGGAGCACCACGTGTTCGTCGGCACCCTGCGGGACAACCTGCGGCTCGCCGCGCCCGAGGCGGACGACACCGGACTGCGGGCCGCGCTGGACGCGGTGGACGCCGGGGCCTGGGTGGACGCCCTCCCGGACGGCCTGGACACCGAGGTCGGCTCCGGCGGCACCGCGCTGACCGCGCCGCAGGCGCAGCAGCTCGCCCTGGCCCGGCTGGTGCTGGCGGATCCGCACACCCTGGTGCTGGACGAGGCCACCTCGCTGCTGGACCCGCGGGCCGCCCGGCACCTGGAGCGGTCGCTGTCCCGGGTGCTGGAGGGCCGTACGGTCATCGCGATCGCCCACCGGCTGCACACCGCGCACGACGCGGACGTGATCGCGGTGGTCGAGGGCGGGCGGATCAGCGAGTACGGCAGCCACCCGGAGCTGGTCGCGGCCGGCGGCCCGTACGCGGCGCTCTGGCGCTCCTGGCGGGACGAGCGCCAGCGGTAGGCGCGGGCGGGGGAGAGTGACGCGGGTTCGAAACCCGTACGGGGCCGGATTGCCCCGTGCGGGTTACTCCCTCGCCGGTAAGGGCGCGTAACCGGGCAAATCGTCAGCCCGGACAGCAGACTGCTCCGGTGACCAAGACTTCAGACGGCTCGTCCCGGCCTCAGCGCAGCGAGATCGGCGGGATCCCCACGCGGTACATCGGGATCGGCGTCATCGTGATCCTCGCGGTGTGGTTCCTGTTCGCCAACCTCGACAAGGTCAAGATCCAGTTCTGGGTGTTCACCGTGACCGCGCCGCTCTGGATCGCGCTGCTGGCGACGCTGCTCGCCGGCGGGGTGCTTGGCTGGCTGTTGAAGGGACGGCGCGGCCGGTGAGCACCGCCCCCGAACCGGCCCCGACCGGTTCCCCGGCCTTCACCCCGCTGATCGAGCTGCGCGGGGTCAACAAGCACTTCGGCGAGCTGCACGTGCTGCAGGACATCGAGCTGACGGTCGGTCGCGGCGAGGTCGTCGTGGTGATCGGACCGTCCGGCTCCGGGAAGTCCACGCTCTGCCGGGCGATCAACCGGCTGGAGCCGATCGAACGCGGCACCATCCTGATCGACGGGCAGCCCCTGCCCGCGGAGGGCAAGGGGCTGGCCCGGCTGCGCGCCGAGGTCGGCATGGTGTTCCAGTCCTTCAACCTGTTCGCGCACAAGACCGTGCTGCAGAACGTCTCGCTCGCCCAGATCAAGGTGCGCGGCCGGGCCAAGGCCGAGGCGGAGACCAAGTCCCGGGCGCTGCTGGAGCGGGTCGGGCTGGCGTCGCAGGCCGACAAGTACCCGGCCCAGCTCTCCGGCGGACAACAGCAGCGGGTGGCGATCGCCCGGGCGCTGGCGATGGACCCCAAGGCGCTGCTGTTCGACGAACCCACCTCGGCCCTCGACCCCGAGATGATCAACGAGGTGCTGGACGTGATGCGCCAGCTCGCCAGCGAGGGCATGACGATGGTCGTGGTCACCCACGAGATGGGCTTCGCCCGGGCGTCGGCGAACCGGGTGGTGTTCATGGCGGACGGCCGGATCGTCGAGGACCGCGCCCCGGAGGCCTTCTTCAACGCCCCCGAGAGCGAGCGCGCCCGGGACTTCCTGTCCAAGATCCTGAAGCACTGAGGGCGGCGCCGTGAACCGAAGGACGACGCCCGCCGCGCGGATGCGCGCACGCCTGACCGCCGCGGCCCTGCTGCTCGCCGTGCTGGCGACCGGCTGCGGCAAGGCCGGCACCCCGCCCCCCAAGGGCCCCCAGCCCAGCGCGCTGCCCAGCTACCAGGTGCAGGACGCCGCCTCGATCACCGGCTCGTCGACCCTGGACGCCGCCCGCGGCCGGGGCCACCTGGTGGTCGGCGCCAAGGAGGACCAGCCGTACCTGGGCCAGAAGAACCCGGCCACCGGCGTGTACTCCGGCTTCGACATCGAGATCGCCAAGATGGTCGGCGCCTCGCTCGGCTTCCCGCCGGAGCGGATCCAGTTCAAGACCATCGCCTCGGCCAACCGCGAGACCGCGCTGCAGAACGGCCAGGTGGACTACTACGTCGGCACCTACACCATCAACGACAACCGGAAGAAGCTGGTCGGCTTCGCCGGGCCGTACTTCATCGCGGGGCAGTCGCTGCTGGTGCGCAAGAACGACAACAGCACCCACGGTCCGCAGGACCTGAACGGCAAGAAGGTCTGCTCGGCGGCCGGCTCGACGCCGTACCAGCGCATCCAGTCGCAGTACCCCAAGGCGCACCTGATCGGCTACGACACCTACTCGGCCTGCGTGGACAACCTGATCACCGGCCAGGTCGACGCCGTCACCACGGACAACGCGATCCTGCTGGGCTACGCGGCCAAGGTCCCGGACGAGCTCAAGGTGGTGGGCCCGCTGTTCTCCACCGAGCCGTACGGGATCGGCACGCCGAAGAACGACACCGTGCTGCGCGGGGCGCTGGACGACGCGTTGGCGCACCACGAGCAGAACGGCGACTGGAAGAAGGCCTTCGACGCGACCCTCGGGCTGTCCGGGGAAGCCGCGCCCACCCCGCCGCCGATCGACCGGTACTGAGAGGGCCGCGCCGTGAAAACGCTGACCGACAACTGGTCGACCTACTGGGACGGCTTCCTCGGCACGCTCTCGCTGTTCGCGGTGAGCGCCGTGCTGTCACTGCTGCTGGGCGTGCTGATCGCGGGCTTCCGGGTCTCGCCCGTCCGGCCGCTGCGGGTGTTCGGGACGGTGTGGGTGACGCTGCTGCGCAACACGCCGCTGACCCTGCTGTTCTTCATCGTGGTGCTGGGCCTGCCCCGGTTCGACATCACGCTGCCCTTCTACACCTTCGCCGTGCTGGCGCTCGGCTGCTACACCTCGGCCTTCGTCTGCGAGGCGATGCGCTCGGGCATCAACACCGTGCCGCCCGGGCAGGGCGAGGCGGCCCGCAGCCTGGGGATGAGCTTCGGGCAGACGATGGGCCTGGTGGTGCTGCCGCAGGCGTACCGCTCGGTGGTGGCGCCGATCGGCAGCGTGATGATCGCGCTGGCGAAGAACACGGCGATCGCCGGTTCGTTCAGCGTGACCGAGCTGCTGGGCACCTACCGGACCATCAACGAGCTGGGCTACAGCATCGTCTGGACCTTCGTCTGGATCGCCGTCGGCTACCTGATCATCACCCTGGCCGTCAGTGCCGTCTTCAACCTGCTGGAACGACGAGTGGCGGTGTCCCGATGACCGTTGGAGCCTCGGCGCTGTACGACATCCCCGGCCCGAAGGCGCTGGCCCGGCACCGGCTGTACGGCGGGATCGCGCTGCTGCTGATCGCGGCGCTGATCGGCTGGATCGTCTACATGCTGTTCCACACCCACCAGTTCACCTACGCCAAGTGGGAGCCCTTCGAGTACCGGGGCGTGCAGGACCTGCTGCTGCGCGGGCTGGGCAACACCCTCCAGGCCTTCGGCTGGACGGCGCTGTTCGCGCTGCCCTTCGGCGCGCTGTTCGCGGCCGGGCGGCTGTCCGACCACCGGGTGGTGCGCTGGTTCTCCACGCTGGTGGTGGAGTTCTTCCGGGCCATGCCGCTGCTGGTGATGATCTTCTTCGTGTTCGTCGCCCTCAAGGTGCAGCCGCTCTGGGCGCTGGTGGCCGGGCTGGTGCTCTACAACGGCTCGGTGCTGGCCGAGGTGTTCCGGGCCGGCGTGCTCGCGGTGCCCAAGGGCCAGCGGGAGGCCGCGTACGCGCTGGGGATGCGCAAGACCCAGGTGATGACGTACGTGCTGGTGCCGCAGGCCAACCGGGCGATGCTGCCGGCGATCATCAGCCAGCTGGTGGTCGCGCTCAAGGACACCTCGCTCGGCTTCCTGATCACCTACGAGGAGTTCCTGCACGCGGGGAAGCTGATCGCCACCAACCTGGACTACGACCTGCCGTTCATCCCGGTGGTGATGGTGATCGCGCCGATCTACATCGGGATGTGCCTGCTGCTGTCCTGGCTCGCCCGCTGGGTCGAGCGGCGCAGCCGGCGCAGTCCGAGCGTGCGGGGCGGGGCACCGGTGGCCAAGGCGGGGGTGGCGATGGGGCTGCCGCCGTCGGCCCGGTGAGGACCCGGGCGGCCGCGCCGGTGGGACGGGCGGTTCGGGACTGAACCATAGGTGCCGAAGGGGTCGAGGCCTGGACCTCCAAATTCCTCTTATGATTGCGGAGGCAGGCGGCAGACGACCGGGCGGAGGGGCCATGGAGCCGGTGTTCGACTCGCGGCACATCAGGACGTTCCACGAAGTCGTCCGGGCCGGTTCCTACTCGGCCGCGGCCCGGGAACTCGGCTACACCCAGCCCGCGATCACCCAGCAGATGAAGGCGCTCGAACGCACCGTCGGCGTCCCGCTGTTCACCCGCGCCGGGCGCGGCCTGCGGCTCACCGAGGCCGGCGAGGCGCTCTCCCGGCACGCCGAGCTGATCCTCGGCAGCCTCTCCGCGGCCCAGCAGCAACTCGCCGCGCTCGCCCGGCTGCGCGCCGGGCGGGTCCGGGTCTGCGCGTTCCCCAGCGCCAACGCCACCCTGATACCCGAGGCGATGGCCCGGCTGCTCGCCGAGCACCCCGGCGTCCGGGTCGAGCTGCTGGAGGCCGAGCCGCCGGACTCCGTCCAGCGGCTGCTGCGCGGGGAGTGCGACATCGCGCTGGCCTTCCGCTACCCCGGCCAGGCCACCGAGCTGCCGGACGGACTGGACGAGATCCCGCTGATGGAGGACCTGCTCACGGTGCTGCTGCCGGTCGGGCACCCGCTCGGCCGCCGGCACGCCGTCCGGCTGGCCGACCTCGACGGCGAGCGCTGGATCGCCGGCTGCCCGCGCTGCCGGGCCAACCTGCTGCACGTCTGCGCGGAGGAGGGCTTCGCGCCCGACATCGTGTTCTCCACCGACGACAACCTGGCGGTGCAGAGCCTGGTCGCCGCCGGGGTGGGGATCGCGCTGATGCCCGCGCTGGTGCTCTCCTTCATGTGCCACCGCAAGGTCACCGGGCGGGCTGTCGAGCCGCACCTGCGGCGGCAGGTGAGCGCGTACGTGCTGCGCGAGCACCGGCGGATCCCGGCCACCGGACTGGTGCTGGACCACCTGCGGCAGGCGGCGGCGAGCCGGGTCGGCTGCTGACCGGGCGCCGCGGGCGCCGCGGGCGCCGGCGGGCCAGGGGTAATCCATAAGCATGAGTAGGGGTGATGCTTAGAAAACCTCGTTGGACGTGATAGGTCGGGTGGCCCGAACCTGCTGGCATGACACCCCCAGCCACGGTCGGCAGCGACCGGCTCACCGAGCGGATGACCGCACTGGTCGGCGAGATCCGCGCCGTCGTGGACCGCGGACTGCCCCCCGAACTCACCGCGTACCTGGTCGGCGAACGCCTCGCCCCCCACCTGCTCGCCGCCCCCGACGGCCCCGACGCGCTGCTCACCCCCGCCCAGTGCGAGGGCGACCCGCAGCGCTACCGCCAGCACGTCGTGCACGCCGAGGCCGACGGCAGCTTCTCCGTCGTCGCCCTGGTCTGGCTGCCCGGCCAGCAGACCCCGATCCACGACCACGTCTCCTGGTGCGTGGCCGGCGTCCACCGGGGCCAGGAGAGCGAGACCCGCTACCGGCTGATCTCCGACGGGCGCACCTCCCGCCTGGTCGAGACCGAGCACGTGGCCGGCCCGGCCGGGACGGTCGCCGCCTTCGCCCCGCCCGGCGACATCCACCTGGTGCGCAACGCCTGCGGCACCACCGCCATCTCCATCCACGTGTACGGCGCGGACGTCTCCCGGCTCGGCACCAGCATCCGGCGGGTGTACCAGCTCCCCGCCGACCAGGAGCGGTGAGCGGCGGCGTGGCACTCACCCTCCGCGAGCGGGCCACCCGTACCCGCTCGCTCCCCCCGCTCGGCGGGGACGCCCCCGGTCTGCTGCTCGCGGCGGTAGGGGTGGCCGCCGCGATCGCCGTCCACGCGGCCGTTCCCGCCGTGCCCAAGCTCACCGCCGCCGTCGTGCTCGGCATGGCGGCGGCCCACCTGCCCGGGCTGCGCCCGGTGGTCCGCGGGGTCGCCCGGTCCGGGCTGTCGACGGCCGGGAAGCGGCTGATGCGGCTCGGGATCGTGCTGCTCGGACTCAAGCTCAGCCTGGACGACGTGCTCGGCCTCGGCTGGGCCACCGTCGCGATGGTGCTCACCGTGGTCGCCGCCACCTTCGCCGGCACGCTCTGGCTGGGCCTGCGGCTCGGGCTGCCCGGCGACCAGCCGCTGCTGGTCGCCACCGGGTACTCGATCTGCGGGGCCTCGGCGATCGGCGCGGTCAGCCAGGCCGCGGGCAGCGAGGAGGAGGACGTCGCCTCCTCGGTCGCGCTGGTCACCCTGTGCGGAACCCTGGCGATCGCCGTACTGCCCTTGCTGCAGCACCCGTTGGGGCTCGGCGAGATCGAGTTCGGGCGCTGGGTCGGGGCGAGCGTGCACGACGTCGGGCAGGTGGTCGCCACCGCGCAGACCGGTGGCCCCGGCGCGCTGCGCGAGGCCGTGCTGGTCAAGCTGATGCGGGTGGTGCTGCTGGCGCCGCTGGTCGCGGGCGTGGCCGTGACGGTACGGCGCAACGCGCGCGCCGCGCGCCGGGCGGGCGCGGACGGCTCGGACGGTGCGGACGGTGCGGCGAAGGCCGGCCGTCGGCCGCCGATCGTGCCGCTGTTTGTGGCGGGCTTCCTGGCGATGATCGTGCTGCGGACCACCGGGGTGCTGCCCGAGCGGGCCCTCACCCTGGCCGGGGACGCGCAGGAACTGCTGCTGGCCGCCGCGCTGTTCGGGCTCGGCAGTGCGGTGCACCTGCCGACCATGGCGAAGACCGGTGGGCGGATCGCGCTGCTCGGGCTCGGGTCCTGGGTGGTGGTCGCGGGGGTGTCGTACGCGGGGGTGCTGCTCACGACCTGAGCGACCTGAGCGACCTGGGCGACCTGGGCGGTGCGGGCGCGGCAGTCGTACGCGTGTCCCGCCGCCCACCGGCCCGGTTCGATCACTCGGTCCGGTGGGCGGGACTCGGTTATCGTCGGGCGGGGATCGCCCCCCACGGGGCGAAGCACGCCGCCGAGTCCGCCGAGGAGAAAGCATGACCACCGCACTGCCCGAACGGGACGCCCACGAGGCCGTCGTCACGCTCGACCGGCGGGAGGGCCCGTACGGCGAGGTGGTGCTGCGGCAGCGCGGCCGGCACTACGAGATCATCGCCAACGGCTGCTTCCTGATGGACACCGCGGACGGGCGCTCCGAACGGCTGCTGATCCAGGCGGCCTTGGACGAACTGGACCGCACCGGCGCCGGTCCGGCCGCGCCGTCGGTGCTGATCGGCGGACTCGGGGTCGGCTTCTCCCTCGCGTACGCGGCCGCCGAACCGCGCTGGGGGCGGATCGCCGTCGTCGAGCGGGAGAGCGCGATCATCGACTGGCACCGCTCCGGCCCGCTCGGCGGCTTCTCCGACGGCGCGCTGGACGACGCGCGGGTCTCGGTGATCCACACCGACCTGCTGGAGTACCTGGCCGCCGCCGACGGCGAGCGCTACGACGCGCTGTGCCTGGACATCGACAACGGGCCGGACTGGACCGTCACCGACTCCAACGCCGGGCTCTACGGGGCGGACGGGCTCGCGGTGCTGTGGCACCGGCTGCGGCCCGGCGGGGTGCTGGCGGTGTGGAGCGCCCAGCCCTCGACGGACTTCGAGGAGGCGCTGCGGGCCGCCGGGTTCTCGGACGTCGTGACCGAGGAGGTCCCGGTGAGCCGGGGCGTGCCGGACGTGGTGCACCTGGCGCGCCGGGCCGGCTGAACCCGGGCGCCGCGCAGGCCGGTCGGGACCGTACGGTCGGCGGCCGGCGCTGCTAGCGTGGGCGGCCGCGACGCGAGGGCGTGTCGGGTCGAGCGGGTGGTGGTGTGGTGGAGAGCGGGTCGCCCTCGGAGCGGATCACGGCCGAGCTCCGACGTCGGATCGCGGTGGGGGAGTTGCGGCCGGGCGCCCGGGTGCCCTCGACGCGGCGGATCGTGCAGGAGTGGGGCGTGGCGATGGCCACCGCGACCAAGGTGCTGAACCGCCTGCGCGAGGAGGGCCTGGTGCGGGCCGTCCCCGGGGTGGGGACGGTGGTGGCGGCCCGGCCGGCGGCTCCGCCGGCTGCGCCCGCCGGGAGTCCGGCTCCGGCCGCGGGTCCTGCCGCCGCTCCTGCCGTGGCGCCGGTCGCGACCCCGGCGCCGACGGGCGGGCGGCGGCGGGCGAAGGGCGGCGAGCGGGAGCTCGGCCGGGAGCGGATCGTCGCGGTGGCGGTGCAGGTGGCCGACGCCGAGGGGCTCGCGGCGCTGTCGATGCGTCGGATCGCGACCGAGCTGGGCGTGGCGACCATGTCGCTCTACCGCCATGTGCCCGGCAAGGACGAGCTGTTGCGGCTGATGCTGGACAAGGCCTTCGGCGAACAGCCGCTGCCCGGGGCACCGGCGCCGGACTGGCGGACGGGCCTGGACGAGATCGCACGCCTGCAGTGGCGGATCTACCGGCGCCACCCGTGGCTGGCCTCCACCATGTCCTTCACCCGCCCGGTGCTGGCGCCCGACGCGGCGCTGCACACCGAGCGGTCGCTGGCGGCGCTGGCGGGGACGGGGCTGAGCCTGGCGGAGATGGCCCAGGCCTCGGTCAGCCTGGCGGCCTTCACCTGCGGGCTGGCGGTCCACTTCGAGCGGGAGGCGCAGGCCGAGCAGGACAGCGGGATGTCCGCGGACGAGTGGATGGACCGGCTGGACGACCGGGACCACGACCTGCTGATGACGGACCCGGAGCGGTTCCCGATGTTCGACGCGCTGAACCGGGGGCCGGAGATCGACATGGGCCTGGACGCGCTGTTCGAGTTCGGGCTGGCGCGGATGCTGGACGGGGTGGAGGCGCTGATCGCGGTGCGGGGGAGCGGCTGACGGCCGGCGGCTTTTTGAGGCGGTGAACCGCACCGGAAAGGCCCCCGGCCGTCGTCGGTCAGCCGAACGGCCGGTGCTCCGGCGCGGCGTCGTCCGCGGTGTCGGCTTCGGCCTCCGGTCCGTCCGTGGTGGGGGTGGTGCCGGAGATGCCGAAGGGGTCGAAGTCCGGCGGCGGGATCATCACCGGGGTGCCCTTGCGCGGGGCCGGAGCGGCCGCGGCGTCCGTCGCGGGGGCCGCCGTCGGTGTCGCCGCCGGGGCGGGCCGGGCCGGGATCAGCGGCGGGGTCGAGGGCGGCGGAGGGACGGCGGGGCCCTGGGCGGCGACGGTGGTGCCGAACGGGTCGGGCTTCGGCTCGGCGGCGATCGTGGTGCCGAACGGGTCCGGTGCCTGGGCGCCCCCGGCGGGCGGCGCGGCCGGTCCTTCCGTGGTGGGGGTGGTGCCGGAGATGCCGAAGGGGTCGAAGTCCGGCGGCGGGATCATCACCGGGGTGCCCTTGCGCGGGGCCGGAGCCGCCGCGTCCGCCGCGGGGGCGGTCGCCGCGGGCTCCTCCGCGACCGGGGCGAAGGGGTTGAAGTCGGCGGGCGGGATGCGCACCGGGGTGCCGCGCAGGTGTACCGGCTTCTCCTCCTGGTCCGCCGCCGGGGCGGCGGGCGAGGGCACCGGGACGGGCGGAGCGACGGGCGGGGCCTCCGGCGCGGGCGCGGCCGGGGTCCGGAGCGACTCGCCGTCCCAGCCGAACTGGATGCTCTTCAACAGCTCCGCGAACGCCTCGGTGTACAGCTCCCAGTCCTCCGGCCGGGCCGTGGACAGCTGGGCGCACAGCACCGTCCCGCGGTCCGGCAGCGGTACGAAGGCCTGGACGGCCGAGGTGACCACCCAGCGGCGCTGCCCGTCGGCGGCCAGCGCCCCGGGCACCGGCACGGTCCGGCCCTCGACCAGGACGGCGGCCGGCCCGGCGGGCAGCAGCACCGTCCAGACCTCGGCGTGCCGCCGTACGGTGGCCAGTTCGGTGGCGAGCTCGGTGATCGGCAGCGGGTGCCGGGCGAGCGAGACGACCAGGGTGGCCTCGGAGGCGCGCCCGTCCACCTCCAGCGCGCACACGCCCGCGTAGCGGACGCCCGCGTCGTGGAGCAGGTCGGTCAGGGTCGCGGTGATCACCGCGAAGTCGCGGCGCGGCTCCGGCCCGGTGGCGCTGAACAGCTCCTCGGCGACCTCGGCCAGGTGCCCGGTGAGTTCGGCGGCCGCCGCGAGGGTGGCCCGGTCGGTGCCGTCGGTGCCGTCGGTGCCGTCGGCGGTGTCCGCCGGGGCGGCGGGCACGGCCCGGGCGGTGACCCCGGCGGGCCCGCCGGGGGAGGTCAGCGGGTGGAAGCCCGGCGGGACGACCAGTCGGACCTCGGCGCCCGCGCCGGTGGCCAGTTCGACCGGCTGCCGGGTCTGCTGACCGGCCGCCAGCGCGGCCAGGGCCGGGGCGAACGGCGGGCGCAGCTTGGCGTCGGCGAACTCGCCGGTGACCGGCAGCTGGAACAGCGCGGCCGAGGTGGTGCCCCGGTCGGCGATGGCGCCGCGCACCGCGCCGCCGCCGTAGCGGTGGTGCAGTGCGGTCGTCACCCGGTCAGCGACCCGGGCGCCGCTGCCGGGCCGGGCCGTTCCGGCGGTGAGTACCGTGCCGAGCCGGTCGAGGGCCTCGTGCACCGGGCCGTTGGGTGCCAGCGGCAGGCCGAACAGGGCCTCGGCGGCGGGGTGTTCGGCCGGCTTCGGGGTGCTGAGCGCGGCGGCCGGGTGGCGCGAGGTGTGCTCGTCGAAGAGGGCGTCGGTGAGCGTGCCGAGGGTCGCGCTGACCTGCTCGGCTGCCGCGAAGGGGTTGGCCTCCGCACTGAACTGGACGTCCTGGGTCAACTGGTGAGCCCCCCGCTCTGCTCCGTCTGCGATCGGTGGTTCGGGTGGGACCGGAACCGCCTGGGCGGCGGGTCGTCAGGTCCCCGCCCATTCCTATCAGAGCCCACCGTCGGCACCGAACCGCAGGATCACCCGATGATCACGCCGGGGAGGCGTCGGCGGACCCTTCCGTGGCCTGCGCGGACGGTTCGTCCACGGGCGCCGCGGCCGTCGGGGCGGGCGCCGGGACAGGTGCCGAACCGGCCGTCGGAGCGGCCAGCGCGGTGAGCGCGTCGAGGATGCCGGGGACGGCGAACAGCCCGACGAGGTCCTGGACCAGCCGCCCGGACGGCCCCTCGGGCCGCTCGTCGGCGAAGAAGGAGGCCAGCTCGGCGGCCAGCGCGGGCTCCCGGGCGGCGGTGAGGGTGAGCGAGGCGACGAACTCCTGGACCAGGTGCAGCTGCAGCTCCTCCAGCGGTACGGACCGCTCGGCCAGCCACTCCAGCGAGGTGATCTCCGCGTTGGCGATCCAGGCCCGGACGGTCAGCCGCAGCCCGGGACTCGGCGCCGGGACGGCCAGGTGGGCGAGGATCTGGTCGTGCGCCGCCCGGCGGACCTCGTCGATCACCGCCGAGGTGCCGGGGCTGGCCGCCACCGAGCCGCCGCGCAGCAGCGCGGCGAAGCCGGGCCCGTGGCTCTGCACGAAGTCCAGGTAGCGGCCCATCACCCGGAACAGCCGCTCCGACAGCGGCCCCTCCATCGGCTCCTCGAAACGCGCCGAGAGCTCCCGCCCGGCGCGCCGCAGCGAGGCCTCGTACAGCGCCTGCTTGCCCGGGAAGTAGTGGTACACCAGCGGCCGGGAGGCGCCCGCGGCGGCGGCGATGTCGTCGATCGACACCTCCTCCGGCGGGCGCCGGCTGAACAGCTCCAGGGCCACGGCGATCAGCTGTTCCCGCCGCTCGTCCACGCTCAGCCGCCGGCGCGGCCGCTCGCCCGCGGCCCCCCGGTCGGGGGCGGCGGCGGTCCGTGCTGCGCGGTCGGCCGTCGGCGACGGCGTACGGGAGGCCATGCGCGCAGCCTATCCGGCGGCCGTCCGCGGGCCCATGCGGCCTGTCCCGCGCTCGCCGGCCCGGCCGGCCGGCTACCCGACCTTGAGCTCCAGGTAGCGGCGGTAGGCCTCCAGGCCGTCGACGACGAAGGTGTCGCGGGCGAGGCGTTCGGCGAGCTCGGCCGGGGTGAGCCAGGCGTGCCAGGCGACCTCGGACTCCTGCGGGGCGACCGGGCCGTCCCACTCCGCCTCGTACATGTCGCACCACCAGGAGAGCTTGCCGCCGTCGGGCTCCCGGAACAGGAACTTGAAGAGCGGACGCGGGGCGATGCCCCGGACGCCGAGCTCCTCCTCGGCCTCCCGGACGGCCGCGTCGGCGTAGCTCTCGCCGGAGCCGACCACGCCGCCGACCCACATGTCGTACGCGCCGGGGGAGAACAGCTTGGTGTCCGTACGCCGGTGGACGAAGATCCGCCCGGCCGGGTCGCGGACCATGATGAAGACGCAGCGGTGGGTCAGCCCCTGGCGGTACACCTCCCCCCGCAGCGCCGTCCCGATCACCCGGTCGTTCTCGTCGACGATGTCCAGCAGCTCTTCGGCAGGGTTGGTCATGAACGACAGGTTAGGGTTTCCGGGCCCGCTTCGAACGCGGGACCGAGGTATTCGAACGTCGACGAACGGGCTGAGGACGGCGCGCGGTGGTGGAGATCTGGGGCGAGACGGCCGAGGGGTTCGAGCCGGTACGGGAGGCCTTCGCGCGGAACTTCGCCGAGTGCGGCGAACTGGGCGCGGCCTTCGCGCTGTACCTGCGCGGCCGCAAGGTGGTCGACCTGTGGGGCGGCGACGCCCGGCCCGAGGTCGGCGGCCGGCCCGCGCCCGCGGTGCCGTGGACGGCGGACACCGCCCAGGTGCTGCGCTCGGTGACCAAGGGGCTGACCGCGGCCACCGCGCTGCTGCTGGCCGAGCGGGGCCTGCTCGACCTGGACGCGCCGGTGTCCTCGTACTGGCCGGAGTTCAAGGCGGCCGGCAAGGGCGCGGTGCCGGTGCGCTGGCTGCTGTCGCACCGGGCCGGGGTGCCGGCGCTGGACGTGCCGCTGAGCCTGGACGACGTGCTGACCTGGGAGCGCGCCGTCGACGCGGTGGCCGCGCAGGAGCCCGCCTGGGAGCCCGGGACGGCGCACGGCTACCACCCGTACACCTTCGGCTGGCTGGTCGGCGAGGTGGTGCGGCGGGCGGGCGGCCGGACCGTCGGCCAGTACTTCGCCGAGGAGATCGCCCGGCCGTTCGGGCTGGACCTGTGGATCGGGCTGCCGGCCGGTGCCGCGCCCCGGGTCGGCAAGCTGGTCGACCTGCCCGCCCCGGAGGCGGCCCGGACCGGCCCGAGCGGGCTGCGGCTGCGGCCCAAGCAGTCCGTCCGGGACGCCTACCAGGACCCGGCCTCGCTGACCGCCCGGGCCTTCGCCTCGGTGCTGCCCGGGGTGGACATGAACGACCCGGTGGTGCAGGCCGCCGAGATCCCCGGCGCGAACGGCATCGGCACGGCCCGTTCGGTGGCCCGGTTCTACGCGGCGCTGATCGGCGCGGCCGACCGCCCGGACGGCTCCGGCGCGCTGCTGCCCCCGCTGTTCGGCCCGGAGGTGCTGGCCCGTGCGGTCGGGCCGGTGGTGAACGGCCCGGACCGGGTGCTGATCGTCAACTCGACCTTCGGCCTGGGCTTCTGGCGGCACGGCCCGACCGCGCCGATGGCCTCCCCGGCGAGCTTCGGCCACCCGGGCCGGGGCGGCTCGCTGGGCTTCGCCGACCCTGAGCTCGGGCTCGGCTTCGGGTACGTCACCAACGGGATGCAGCCGGGCGTCACCGGGGACGTGCGCTCGCGCAACCTGATCCGCGCGGTGCGGGGGTGCCTGGGGCTGTCCTGAGCCCTGCCGATCCCTACGCCTGGCCGGTCTCGAAGCGGCTGATCTTCCCGCCGTCGACGGTGAAGCGCCAGGCGGTGCGCATCTCGCCCCAGGTGTCGTTGGTGAAGTTGGCGACCAGGGCGTGGCCGTGGCCGGACTCGGTCTGGACGTCCATCCGGCCGCGCGAGGAGAAGATCTCGCGCTCGGTCCAGTCGGCCAGGTCGCGGTCGGAGCCGTCGTCGGACATGGTCGCGCCGGGGGTGAGCGTGGCCAGGAAGGCGTCGCGGTCGCCGGCGTTGACCGCGGTCACGAAGGCGCGGACGGCGGGGTCGGAGAGCTTGCTGGGGGCGATCGTCATCGAGGACTCCCGAAGGGAAGAGGAACGGGAGTCCTTGTTTAGGGCGTTCGCGCGGGCCGTCCGGGCATGTCGGCGGCGCGTCGGCAAAATCACTGGATTCATGTGCTTAGATCCCGAAACAGGCGATTTGCCCGGTGAGTCCGCCGCGGGGAGTGGCGGTGGAGCGGGAGGCCCGGCGGTCGGGCCTCCCGCTCCACTCTCGTCTAGAAGAAGCCGACCGCGTCGGGGGAGTAGCTGACCAGCAGGTTCTTGGTCTGCTGGTAGTGCTCCAGCAGTGCCTTGTGGGTCTCCCGCCCGATGCCGGAGTTCTTGTAGCCGCCGAAGGCCGCGTGGGCCGGGTAGGCGTGGTAGCAGTTCGTCCAGACCCGGCCCGCCTGGATGGCGCGCCCGGCCCGGTGGGCGGTGTTGATGTTGCGGGTCCACACGCCCGCGCCCAGCCCGTACTGGGTGTCGTTGGCGAGCGAGACCCCCTGGTCGAAGCCGTCGAAGCGGGTGACCGAGACCACCGGGCCGAAGATCTCCTCCTGGAAGACCCGCATGCTGTTGACGCCCTCGAAGACCGTCGGCGTCACGTAGTACCCGCCGGCCAGCGCGCCGCCGAGCTCGGCGCGTTCGCCGCCGACCAGGACCTTGGCGCCCTCCGCCTGGCCGATCTCGAAGTAGGAGAGGATCTTCTTCAACTGCTCGGTACTGGCCTGCGCGCCGACCTGGGTCGCGGTGTCGAGCGGGTTGCCCTGGCGCATGGCGCGCACCCGGGCCAGGCCGTCGCCGAGCAGCCGCTCGTAGACCGGGGTCTCGATCAGCGCGCGGCTGGGGCAGGTGCAGACCTCGCCCTGGTTGAGGGCGAACATCGCGAAGCCCTCGACGGCCTTGTCGTAGAACGCGTCGTCGTCGGCGGCGACGTCCGCGAAGAACAGGTTGGGGCTCTTGCCGCCGAGCTCCAGGGTCGCCGGGATCAGGTTGTCCGCGGCGGCGCGGGCGATCAGCCGGCCGGTGCTGGTCTCGCCGGTGAAGGCGAGCTTGCGGACCCGGGGGCTGGCGGCCAGCGGGGCGCCGGCCTCCTCGCCGAAGCCGGTGACGATGTTGAGCACGCCCGGCGGCACCAGGTCGGCGGTCAGCTCGGCGAGCAGCAGCACCGAGGCCGGGGTCTGCTCGGCCGGCTTGAGCACCACGGCGTTGCCGGCCGCGAGCGCCGGGGCGAACTTCCAGACCGCCATCAGGATCGGGAAGTTCCACGGGATGATCTGGCCGACCACGCCGAGCGGCTCGTGGAAGTGGTACGCCACGGTGTCCTCGTCCAGCTGGGAGAGGCTGCCCTCCTGGGCCCGCAGCGCGCCGGCGAAGTAGCGCAGGTGGTCGACGGCGAGCGGGAGGTCGGCGGCCAGCGTCTCGCGGACCGGCTTGCCGTTCTCCCAGCTCTCCGCGACCGCCAGCTGCTCCAGGTTGGCCTCCATCCGGTCGGCCATCCGCAGCAGCACCCGGGCGCGCTCGGCCGGGGAGGTGCGGCCCCAGGCCGGGGCGGCGGCGTGGGCCGCGTCCAGGGCGGCCTCGATGTCCGCCGCGGTGCCGCGGGCGACCTCGGTGAAGACCTCGCCGGTGACCGGGGTCGGGTTGTCGAAGTACTCGCCGCGCGCCGGGGGCGTCCAACCGCCGCCGATCCAGTGGTCGTACCGGGAGCGGTAGGCGACGATGCTGCCGGGCGCACCGGGGGGCTGGTAGACCGTCATGCTCTGTGTCTCCTCGCGACGTCGGGCGCCCCGGCGCCGAGCGGGCCGGGGACGGCACGCCGGACCGCCGCCCGGTCGGGGGCTGTCCGGCGGAGGGTGCGGACACGCAGTCGGGCCGGCGCCCCGCCGGGGCGCCCGCCGACGAGCACGATAACCGCCGGGCGCGCGGCGCGGCTACGGTCCGTACGACCGGCTCGTACGGACGGTGGGGGTTCCGGACGTTCCGGGCCGGGCGCGCGGGGCGCGTCCGACGGCGCGCGGTCCCGGGCGCGCCTCGGACGGGCCCGGGCGGAGCCGGACGGCGTCGGGCCGGGGTGGGTCAGACCGCGTGGTACCGGCCGGTGCGGGCTTCCCAGCTCAGGTAGCCGGCCAGCCAGGTGAGCAGCCCGTCGGCGTACCGCTGGGCGATCGCGCTCTCGATCCGGGACAGGCCCAACTCCCGGTACACGTCCGGCAGTCGGCCGTGCAGCTCGGCGCAGCGCTCGACCATCAGCTGGGCCTCCGCCATCACCGCGGCGCAGGCCTCCTCGGCCGAGCAGTGGCGCTCGCGCTGGACGATCATGACCAGGTTGTTCACGTCGCCGCGCGGGGCCTCCAGCGGGAACGAGCGCACGTCGTTGGAGAGCGACGGTATGTCGGCCGCCAGCTGGCGGAGTTGACGCAGGACCGGGTGGTGCAGCACGGAGGCGGGGACCTCGAACTGGCCGAGTCGTTCGACCATGTCGAAGATGGTCTCCATCGCCGCGGTTCCCCGTCTGAGTTCGAGGTAGCCGTCCCGGTCGGGCGGGCGCGCGGAGATCCGGCCGGCCGCCTCGGCCGGGTGACTGGCGAAGTAGTACTCCCAGTTGTAGGCGGCGCGGGCCTGCCAGCGGGCGGGCATGCCGCGCACGCTGCGGCTCCACAGGTCGGCGAAGGCGGTCTCGACCGGGGAGCGCTGGTCGGGGCGGGCGCCGTGCAGGACGGCGATCAGCCGTTCGCAGATCGGGGCGACCTCGGCCGGCCGGCGGCCGAGCGGGCCGTCGAACTGGTCGTCGAAGAGGAAGTAGAACCCCATCAGGTCGGCCGCCAGGGCGAGTTCCTCCGGTCCGGCGTCCGGGTAGCCGAGCGCGGCGAGGTCGACCACCTCCCAGTGGGCGTAGCCCGGGTGGTCGGCGTCGGGGAGCAGCGGGTGGCGGACCAGCCAGTCGCGGTGCACCGCGGTGGCGTACGGGCCGTGCGGACTGCGGCGGTGCGGGAACGGGATCTGAAGTGAGGTGTCGTCAGACATCGGACTCCCGGTGCAGCGGTGGGTGGGGGCGCTTGTGGTTCGAGCACTGAGTGTGGGGGGAGTTGACGCGGCGGGGCGCGGGGGGTGAGGGTGGTTGCGCAAGATCATCCGCGCCTCGCGGGCCGTAGGGTATCTGATGTAATGATCGGACGTTAGGGATATAGGGCAATTGCCCTTGGCAAGCCGTCCGAACCCTCGCCGTCCGCCCCAGCCTGCGCGAATGCCGCACAGCGAGCCCTACACGGCGCTAACCTCGGCTCCACGAACAGTAGTGACGGGCCGGCTCCCCGCGCGTGGCGGGGCGGAGCCGCGAGCGGGTGAGGCGGAGGCGTGACGGTGACCGATCAGGGCAACGAACTTCGGACGGGAACCGGTTCCGAACGGGACGAGGACGGCCCCGCGCCCCGGGTCAGGCTGCGCGACCGCGACACCGAACTGCGCTCCGTGGAAGCGGCCGTCGACCGGCTCTGCCGGGAGTTCGCCGCCGGCGGCACCGAGATCGGCGAACTCCTCGCCTTCTCCGGCCGCCCCGGCATCGGCAAGACCAGCCTGCTGCACGAGGTCCGACGGATCGCCAGCCTGCGCGAGGGCGCCACCGTGCTCTTCGCCCGCGGCGGCGAACGGCAGTTCAAGGAGCCCTACCACGTGCTCCGCCAGCTCCTCCAGCCCGTCCTGACCCGGCTGGAGGCCGACGAGTTCAGCCAGGTCATGGGCACCTGGGAGGAGGTCGTCGGACCGGCCATGGGCCTCAAGCAGCCCAAGGCCGGCGCCCGCCGCCTCGACCCCCAGGGCGTCCGCGACGGCCTCGACTACGTCCTCACCCAGCTCGCACCGCGCCGCGCACCGATGGTGATGATCGTCGACGACCTGCACTGGGCGGACGCCGAATCCCTCTCCTGGCTCGCCAAGTTCGCCGTCCGCTCCGGCGAACTGCCCGTCCTGCTGGTGTTCGCCTTCCGCGAGGACGAGAACGACTGGTTCGGCGAGACCCACGAACTGCGCCGCGGCGTCCTGGGCCTGGCGAGCCGCAAGCACGAACTCAGCCGGCTCACCCTGAACTCCGTCTCCGACATGATCCGCGCCGAACTCGGCGACCGGGCCGAGGACGCCTTCTGCTACGAGTTCTGGAACGTCGTCAACGGCAACCCCTTCGAGGCCGTCGCCCTGCTCGACCAGGTCCGCGACCAAGAGCTCGAACCCGTCGAGGAGAACTCCCGGCAACTGCGCGAACTCGCCGTCGACGCCACCGGGATGACCCTCAAGAGCTGGCTGGACCGGCTAGGCCCCGCCACCCTGCGCTTCGCCTGGGCCTGCGCCATGCTCGGCACCGACATCCGGATCGACCTGGTCACCCGGATCTCCACCCAGAGCGGCGAGGGCGCCCGCGAGTCCATCAAGCAACTGCGCAAGCAGCGCGTGCTCACCCAGGCCCCCAACGGCAACCTCGAGTTCGTCCACCCGCTGATCGCCAGCTCGATCTACAACACCATGCCGGAGGCCACCCGCCTCGGCATGCACGGCATCGCCGCCGTCGAGATCGAGAACGCCGGACTCGGCCTGCTCGCCGCCTCCCGCCACCTGGTCGAGACCCACTCCGGCGAGGGCGACGACCGGATCGTCAAGAAGCTGCGCCGCGCCGCCGTCGAGCACCAGCTGATCGGCGCCCCCGAAGCCGCCCAGCGCTGCCTGCACCGGGCGCTCAACGAGCCGCCCGCCGACGACATCAAGGCCGAGGTGCTGTACGAACTCGGCTGCTCCGCGCTGCTCACCGACCCCGGCGCCACCGTCAACCAGCTCAGGCTCGCCCTCGACCCCGACGAGGGGCCGCTGCGCCCCGAACTGCGGGTGGACGCCACCTTCCGGCTCTCCGAGGTGCTCGCCCACAGCGGTGAGCTGGGCCAGGCCGCCCTGGTCTGCCAGGAGGAGGCGGAGCAGACCACCGACCCGGTCCGGCGCCAGCGGCTCCAGGCGGCCTCGTTCATGTGGCACGCCTTCCGCAAGGCCGAGGAGAACGGGCCCGAACGCTCCCGTCGGCTGGAGCAGCTCTACCTCAACCTGGCCGGCCGGGAGGCCGCCGACCGGGCCGTGCTGGTGATGCGCGCCTGGGACCTCACCCTGCGCGGCGAACCCTCCACCGACGCGCTCGCGCTCGCCGACGAGGTCCTGGACGGCGGCCGGCTGCCCAAGGGCCTCGGCTGGACGGACACCACCTGGGGCTTCGAACTGCCCTCGATGCTCTGCCTCACGTACATCTACAACGACCGGATCGCCCAGGCCGAGCGGCTGGCCGCGGACGCCATCATCCAGTTCGAGCTGGCCGGTTGGAGCGGCGCCCACCGGGGCTTCGCGTACTTCCTGATGGGGCTGGCCCGGTTCCGCCGCGGACTGCTCGCCGAGGCCGAGGACTTCCTGCGCCGGGCCTACCGGATCTCCGAGCGGATCGGTGCCAAGCTGCCGCTGGCCTGGGACGCCGTCGGCGTGCTGGTGGACACCCTGATCGCCCGCGGCCGGGTCGACGAGGCCTGGGAGCTGGCCAACGAGTTCGGCTTCCACCCGCCGTACCACGCGACGGCCATGGTGCTGCCGGACGCGGCCTCGCTGTACGGCAAGCTGCTGGTCGCCAAGAAGCGGCACGCCGGTGCGGCCGCCGCGCTCACCGAGGCCAGGTCGCAGCTGGAGGTGCGCGGCTGGCGCAACACCGTCTGGGCGCCCTGGGCCGGGCACCTGGCCATCGCGATCTCGGCCGACGAGCCGGAGCGTGCCCGCGAGTACGCCCAGAAGGCCGTCGACGACGCCCGCAGGTTCGGCACCGCCTCGGCGATCGGCAGCGCGCTGCGGTTGCAGGCCCGGATCGCGGACGGCCAGCAGGCGGTGGAGCTGCTGGAGCAGGCCGTGGAGCACCTCGGGCAGTCCCCGGCCGGGTACGAGCACGCCGTCGCGCTGGTCGAGCTCGGCGCGGCGCAGCGCCGGGTCGGGCGGCTGGAGGACGCCCAGGAGTACCTGTACCAGGGCATCGAACTGGCCCAGCACTGCTCGGCGGAGCGGCTGGTCGACCGGGCCCGGCGGGAGCTGGCCAACTACGGCCTGCGGCCCAACCGGCTGGGGGTGCACGACTTCCAGGAGACGCTGGAGGCGCTCAGCGGGCCGGAGCGGGACGTCGCCGACCTGGCCGTCAAGGGCGTGCCGCCGCAGCGGATCGCGGAGCGGCTCGGGGTGCACCTGAGCCTGGTCAACCGGCGGCTGGCGGCGGTCTACCGCAAGGCGGGCACCGGGCCGGACGGGCTGGCCTCGGCGCTCGGGCTGCGGCCGGAGCCGGGCCAGGAGCCGGGTCAGGAGCCGGGGGAGTAGCGGGGCGGCTAGCGGGGGGCAGGGGGCGTCCGGGCGGCGCGCGTCCGGCGTACGGTGCCCGGCGGCCGGTGGCGTCCGGGCGGCGCGCGGTGGCGTGGGAGCGCCCCCGCCGGGGCCGCCCTCGCTAGGCTGACGGGCACCACGGGGGGCCGCTGCGACGCCCCCCGGACGGATCGGGACACCGGGCGGAGGCGGCAGCGCCGTCGCCAGTGAGGAGCAGGCCATGGCGAGCGAGGCCACCAGTGTGCGCCGCGAACCCCTCGACCGCTCGGGCGCGGGCGCGGCGATCCAGCGCTGGACGCTGACCTCCGGCCCGTACGAGGCGAGCGTGCTCAACCTCGGCGCCACCCTGCACACCCTCACCGCCCCGGACCGGGCCGGCCGCCCGGCCCAACTGCTGCTCTCCACCGACGAGCTGGCGCAGATCCTCGGCCCGGCCCGCCACTACGGCACGGTGGTGGGCCGGTACGCCAACCGGATCGACGGCTCCGTCGTCACCGTCGACGGCGAGGACCACCCGCTGGCCCCGACCGGCGGCGGGGTCACCATCCACGGCGGGCCGGACGGCTTCGCCCAGCGGATGTGGGCGGCCGAGCCGGTCGACGGCGGGGTGCGGCTGCGGCTGCACAGCCCGGACGGCGACCAGGGCTTCCCGGGCGCGCTGGACGTGACCGTCACGTACACCCTGTCGCACACCCCGGGCGAGGGCGGCGAGCTGGTGATCGACTACCGCGCCGTCACCACCAGGCCGACGGTCGTCAACCTGACCAACCACGCGTACTTCAACCTTGCGGGTGAGGGCGGCGGCGACGTCCTGGGCCACCTGCTCACCCTGGACGCCGACGAGTACACCCCGGCCGACGAGCGGCAGATCCCGTACGGGCGGACCGAGCCGGTGGCCGGGACGCCCTTCGACTTCACTGTGGCCACCCCGATCGGCAAGTCGGTGCACGACGAGCACCCGCAGCTGGCCGGTCCGGGCGGCTACGACCACAACTGGGTGCTGCGCGCCCGACCGGCGGACGGCGGCCCGGCGCGGGCGGCGCTGCTGGAGGACCCGGTCAGCGGCCGCACCCTGGAGGTGCTCACCACCGAGCCGGGCGTCCAGGTCTACACCGCGAACAAGTTCCAGGGCGCGGTCACCGGCGCGCGCGGGGTGCCGTACGGGCCGTTCGCCGGGATCGCGCTGGAGACCCAGCACTTCCCGGACTCCCCGCACCACCCGGCGTTCCCGAGCACCGTGCTGCGGCCGGGGGAGGAGTTCCGCTCGACCACCGTGCTGCGGCTCGGGGTCAACTAGCGGACGGCCCGGGCGGGGCCGGGGTCGGCCGGGGTCGGCCGGGGCCCGTCGAGGTCCCGGCGCATGCAGAGCCGGGGCCAGCGGTCGAGGCCGTGCTCGGCCTCCAGTCGGCGGATCCGGCGCAGGCCCGGGGTGAGCTCGTCCTCGCCGAGCGGGCGGAAGCCGCAGCGGGCGTAGTACGGGGCGTTCCAGGGGACGTCCGCGAAGGTGGTCAGGGTGAGCGCGGGGGCGTCGGTGTCCTCGGCGAGGTGCTCGATCAGGGCCCGTCCGATGCCCCGGCGGGCGTGGCCGGGGTGGACCGAGACCTGTTCGACGTGCAGCGCGCCGTCCACCGGTTCGGCCAGCAGGTAGCCGACGATCGTCCCGTCGGGGGCCTCGGCGGCCAGGGCGGTGCCGTGTTCCAGGTAGGCGGCCAGTTCCTCCGGGGCGGGGGGCTCGTCCGCGGCGATCTCCGGCATCCCGATCTCCGCGAACGGGGCTCCGGCGGCCCGCTCCAGCTCGGTCAGCAGGGGCAGTTCGTCCTTCTCGACGGCTCTGATGCGCATGCGTCCAGTCTGCTGCAAGCGGTTTCCGGCCACGGAGGGTGGCTGCACCGGTCACCCGGGCTGGGACGAAGCGGACGGATGCGGACATCGCGCCGCGCCGTCCACTACCGTGCGGCCACGTCCAGGACACGCGGATGTAACGATCGCGGCTTCTTGCAGAAACTTGCTGCAAGACCTTTCCGTCGATCTTGCCCCGCTGTTAACTTCCTTCCCGAGCCCGACGGCAGCAACGGTGCGGTCGGCACGAGGCAGCCATTATGCGCCTGTCTCCGAACATCTCGGGCACCCCCACCCTCCTAGGAGTTCTCATGCGGCGTGGCATCGCGGCCTCTGCCCTCGTTGTGGCCCTCGCGGTCTCGATGGCTGCCTGTGGCAGCAGTGGCGGCTCCGGCTCCGACGGGAAGGCCGACGGCCCGGTCACCCTCACCTACTGGGACACGTCGAACGCCACCAACGAGGCTCCGAACTACCAGGAACTGGCCAAGAAGTTCGAGGCGGCCAACCCGAACATCAAGGTCAACTTCGTCAACGTGCCGTTCGACCAGGCGCAGAACAAGCTGCAGACCGCCATGGGGGCCAAGGGCGCGCCCGACGTGTTCCGCTCCGAGGTCGGCTGGACCGCCGCCTTCGCCAAGGCCGGCTTCCTGGAGCCGCTGGACGGCACCCCGGCCGCCGCCGACACCTCCGCCTTCCAGCCCAGCCTGATCCAGCAGGCCAGCTACGGGGGCAAGCTGTACGGCGTCCCGCTGGTCACCGACACCCTCGGCCTGCTCTACAACAAGGACCTCTTCGCCAAGGCCGGCATCACCGAAGCCCCCAAGACCTGGGACGAGCTCAAGACCGACGCTGCCGCCGTCAAGGACAAGGCGGGCGTCGACGGCTTCTGGATGAAGGCCGCGGACGGCTACTACGCGATGCCGTTCCTGTTCGGCGAGGGCACCGACGCCGTCGACGCCGCCGCCAAGAAGATCACCGTCACCTCGCCCGAGGCCGTCAAGGGCATCGAGACCTACAAGTCGATGTTCACCTCGCCCGGCACCGCCAAGGCCGACGTCACCACCGACGCCTACGCCCACATGATGGACGCCTTCAACAGCGGCAAGGTCGCGGCGATCATCCAGGGCCCCTGGGAGATCACCAACATCTACAAGGGCTCCGCGTTCGCCGACAAGAAGAACCTCGGCATCGCCGCCGTCCCGGCCGGCTCCAGCGGCAAGGCCGGCGCCCCCACCGGCGGCCACAACATCGCCGTCTACGCCGGTGCCGACAAGGCCCACAAGGCCGCCGCGGAGAAGTTCGCCGCCTTCATGACCTCGGCCGAGAGCCAGGCCTTCATCGCGCAGAAGAACTCCACCCTGCCGACCCGCGCCGACGCCTACACCGCCGACGTCAAGGCCGACCCGGGCATCGCCGGCTTCCAGGCCATCCTCGGCAGCGCCAAGCCGCGCCCCGAACTGCCCGAGTACAGCTCGCTGTTCGACTCGCTCGGCACCAACCTCGGCAAGGCCGTCCAGGGCACCGGCACCCAGGACGCACTGAACACCGTGGCCACGGACTACGCCAAGCTCCTGCCGGGCTTCGCCAAGTAGTCCCCGCAGCCCGGCCCGCCGACCCCGGCGGGCCGGGCCGTCGGCTCCCCGAGGCCGTCGGTTCCCCCGAGCCGCCGGCCTCCCCGAGAACCCCCGAGAAGGTGCAAACGATGTCAGTCGCCGTGCAGGGCGCCACCGGCAAGGGCAGCCGGGAGCGCGATCAGCGTCCGGGTCCGCTGGAGCGCCTCAAGCGCTCCTACGCCAAGCACTGGTACGCCTACGCGATGATCGCACCGGTGGTGCTGGTGCTCGCGGTGCTGGTGTTCTACCCGCTCGTCGAAGGCGTCTGGCTCACCCTCACGGACGCCAACAGCCTCAACGTCGCCCGCAAGATCGGCGTCAACGAGATCCCGGCCAGCTACCAGTACGTCGGCTTCCACAACTACGCCGACATCCTCTGGGGCCCCGGCTCGTACGACCGCTTCTGGTCCCACTTCGTGTGGACCATCGCCTGGACGGCCGTCTGCGTCAGCCTGCACTACACCCTCGGCCTCGGGCTGGCCGTGCTGCTCAACAAGAAGCTGCGCGGACGCGCGGCCTACCGGATGCTGCTGATCCTCCCGTGGGCCGTGCCGACCTTCGTCACCGTCTTCTCCTGGCGGCTGATGCTCTCCGACGGCGGCGTCGTCAACACCGTGCTCTCCACGCTGCACCTGCCCGAGCCCGGCTGGCTCACCGACCCGTGGGCGCAGAAGGCGGCCGCGATCCTGGTCAACACCTGGGCCGGCGTGCCGTTCATGATGATCTCGCTGCTCGGCGGCCTCCAGTCGATCCCGGCCGAGCTGTACGAGGCCGCCGAGATGGACGGCGCCACCCGATGGCAGCAGTTCCGCCACATCACCCTGCCCGGGCTGCGCTCCGTGTCCTCGACCGTCGTGCTGCTCGGCGTGATCTGGACGTTCAACCAGTTCAACGTCATCTTCCTGCTGTTCGGCAACGGCGCCCCGGACGCCCAGCTGCTGGTCACCTGGGCCTACCGCCTGGGCTTCGGCCAGATCCCCCGGGACTACGCCGGGTCCGCCGCGTACGGCGTGATCCTGCTGTCCATCCTGATCGTCTTCACCGCCTTCTACCGGCGCTGGCTCGCCCGCAACGAGCAGGCCAACGGCTAGGGGCTCGTCCCCCCCAGGCCCCGGACCCAGTTGACCCACGAAGGCAGGTAACCCGATGAGCACCACCACCGAACGCCCCGCCCCCGCGGCGGCCGCGGCCCCGGCCGCCCGCCCGGCGAAGTTCCGGCCGCGCGGCGAGAGCAGCCCGCTGTCCAAGGCGCTGTCCCACGGCGTCCTGATCGTCGCCAGCCTGATCGCGCTGTTCCCGATCGCGTGGATCCTCTTCGTCTCGCTCGGGCCGGACAAGAACGACTACCTCCACCCCGGTGACATCTTCGGCAAGATCACGCTGTCGAACTACCAGAAGGTGCTGGGCGACACCGACTTCTTCACCTGGTTCGGCAACTCCCTGCTGGTCGCCGGGGTGACCACGGTGTTCGGCGTGCTGCTCGCCGCCACCGCCGGGTACGCCGTGTCCCGGATGAAGTTCCCCGGGCACAAGCCGCTGATGTGGTCGCTGCTGGTCACCCAGATGTTCCCGATCGCGGTGCTGATCGTGCCGATGTACACCATGCTCTCCGCGCTCGACCTGCTGGACAGCTACGCCGGGCTGATCCTGGTCTACTCCACCACCACCGTGCCGTACTGCGCCTGGCTGATGAAGGGCTACTTCGACACCATCCCGGTGGAGATCGACGAGGCCGGCCGGGTCGACGGGCTCAGCCCGTTCGGCACCTTCTGGCGGCTGGTGCTGCCGCTCGCCCGCCCCGGCCTGGCGGTGGCCGCGTTCTACTCCTTCCTCACCTACTGGGCCGAGGTGCCGTTCGCCTCCACCTTCATGCTCAGCTCGGACAAGTACACGCTGGCCGTCGGCCTGCAGAGCTTCGTCAGCGAGCACGACGCCCAGTGGAACCTGATGGCCGCCACCGCCGTGCTGATCGCGATCCCCTCCGCGGCCTTCTTCTACCTGGTGCAGCGCCACCTGGTCACCGGCCTGACCGCCGGTGCCTCCAAGTCGTAACGCTCCCAGGCCCCTTGCTTCCCAGCGCTCCTCCGATCCCCAAGGGATACCGTCCATGACCCAGAACCTGGCCGACACCTCCCGGCCTGCCGCCGACACCGCTCACGAGGCGGCCGCCCCGGCTCCTGTGCGTGGCGGCGCGTCCAGAGACTGGTGGCGGGACGCGGTCATCTACCAGGTGTACCCGCGCAGCTTCGCCGACTCCAACGGGGACGGCATGGGCGACCTGCCCGGCATCCGCAGCCGCCTGCCGTACCTGCGGGACCTCGGTGTGGACGCCGTCTGGCTCTCCCCCTTCTACGCCTCGCCGCAGGCCGACGCCGGCTACGACGTCGCCGACTACCGCGCCGTGGACCCGATGTTCGGCACCCTGCTGGACGCCGACGCGCTGATCCGGGACGCCCACCTGCTCGGCCTGCGGATCATCGTCGACCTCGTCCCCAACCACTCCTCGGACCAGCACGAGTGGTTCCAGCGCGCCCTGCGCGAGGGCCCCGGCTCCCCGCTGCGCGACCGCTACCACTTCCGCCCCGGCAAGGGGGAGAACGGCGAACTGCCGCCCAACGACTGGGAGTCCATCTTCGGCGGCCCGGCCTGGACCCGCACCGAGGACCCGGACGGCACCCCCGGCGACTGGTACCTGCACCTGTTCGCCCCCGAGCAGCCCGACTTCAACTGGGAGAACCCGGCCGTCGCCGACGAGTTCCGCTCGATCCTGCGGTTCTGGCTGGACATGGGCGTGGACGGCTTCCGGATCGACGTCGCCCACGGCCTGGTCAAGGCCCCCGGCCTGCCCGACCTCGGCGGCTCCGACCAGCTCAAGCTGCTCGGCAACGACGTCATGCCGTTCTTCGACCAGGACGGCGTGCACGAGATCTACCGCAGCTGGCGCCGGATCCTCGACGAGTACCCGGGGCAGCGGATCGGCGTCGCCGAGGCCTGGACCCCGACCGTCCAGCGCACCGCCAACTACGTCCGCCCCGACGAGCTGCACCAGGCCTTCAACTTCCAGTACCTGGGCACCGGCTGGGACGCCACCGCGCTGCGCGAGGTGATCGACCTCTCGCTCGACTCGATGCGCCCGGTCGACGCCCCCACCACCTGGGTGCTGTCCAACCACGACGTCACCCGGCACGCCACCCGGTTCGCCAACGAGCCCGGCCTCGGCACCCAGATCCGCACCCCCGGCGACCGCGCGCTCGGCCTGCGCCGCGCCCGTGCCGCCACCCTGCTGATGCTCGCGCTGCCCGGCTCCGCGTACGTCTACCAGGGCGAGGAGCTCGGCCTGCCGGACGTCACCGACCTGCCCGACGAGGTCCGCCAGGACCCGTCCTTCTTCCGCCAGGCCGGCCAGGACGGCTACCGCGACGGCTGCCGGGTGCCGATCCCGTGGTCCGGCACCGAGGCCCCGTACGGCTTCGGACCGGCCGCCGGCGGGCCGTCCTGGCTGCCGCAGCCCGCCGAGTGGGCCGGGCTCAGCGTCGAGGCGCAGACCGGCGACCCGTCCTCCACGCTGGAGCTCTACCGCAGCGCGCTGGCCGTGCGCAGGGCGCAGCCCGACCTCGGCGCCGGCACCGGGGTCGAGTGGCTGGACGCCCCCGAGGGCACCCTCGCCTTCCGGCGCGGCTCCTTCGTCTGCACGGTGAACACCACCGGCGAGCCGGTGCGGATACCCGCCCCCGGCCGGCTGCTGCTCTCCTCGAGCGAACTCGGGGTGGACGGCGGCGAGACCGTGCTCGCACCGGACAGCACCGGCTGGTGGGCGGTCTGACGTGGGTGCAATAGGCTCTGGGCCCGTGACTACGGCGCGACTCTCAGACATCGCGGCGCAGGCGGGGGTCAGCGAAGCCACCGTCTCCCGCGTGCTCAACGGCAAGGCGAACGTCTCCGCGGCCACCAGGCAGACCGTCCTGGCGGCGCTCGACGTGCTCGGCTACGAGCGGCCGACCCGGCTGCGCCAGCGCAGTGCGGGCCTGATCGGGCTGATCACACCGGAGTTGAGCAACCCGATCTTCCCCGCGCTGGCCCAGGTGATCGAGCAGGTGCTGAGCCGGCACGGGTTCACCCCGGTGCTGTGCACCCAGACGCCCGGCGGGTCCACCGAGGACGAACTGGTCGAGATGCTGGTCGACCGGGGGGTGGCGGGCATTGTCTTCGTCTCCGGGCTGCACGCCGACTCCACGGCCGACCACGACCGCTACGCCCGGCTGTCCGGGCGCGGGGTGCCGTTCGTGCTGATCAACGGCTACAGCGAGAAGATCGAGGCGCCGTTCATCTCGCCGGACGACCGCTCCGCGATGTGGATGGCCGTCCAGCACCTGGCCGAGCTCGGGCACGAGCGGATCGGCCTGGCGGTCGGGCAGCGGCGGTACGTGCCGGTGCTGCGCAAGATCGAGGGCTTCACGGCGGCGATGCGCGAGGTGCTCGGGCGCAGCCGGGAGGAGGCCGAGGACCTCGTCCACCACACGCTGTTCAGCGTGGAGGGCGGGCACGCGGCGGCCGGCGCCCTGCTCGACAAGGGCTGCACGGCGATCGTCTGCGGCAGCGACATGATGGCGCTCGGCGCGATCCGGGCGGTGCGCCAGCGCGGGCTGTCGGTGCCGCAGGACGTCTCGGTGGTCGGCTTCGACGACTCGCCGCTGATCGCCTTCACCGAGCCGCCGTTGACCACCATCCGCCAGCCGGTCGAGGCGATGGCGACGGCGGCGGTGGACGCGCTGCTGGAGGAGGTCGGCGGGAACTCCGCCCAGCGCGGGGAGTTCATGTTCCAGCCGGAGCTGGTGATGCGCGGGTCCACCGGGGCCTGCGCGCGCTGAGAACGGGTGGTCCGGGCGGACCGGGCCGACCGACGGGCCCCGGAGGGCGGTTGCTCTCCGGGGCCCGTCGGCGTGCTGTGCCCGGGGGCGGTCGGTCCGGATCTGTCAGATCGGCCGGTCCGGTCGGCCGGCGGTCGGTCGGACCGGCTGGGTGTACGGGCACGCCGGAGCCCCGGGAGGAGCGGAGGCTCCTCCCGGGGCTCCGGCGTCAGCCGTCGGCGGCCGCGCGGTCCCTGGTCGCTCAGACCCGGCCGGCGAAGTCCGGGGCCCAGTTGGCGACGGTCTGGAGACGGACGCCCGAGCTCGGGTTGGCGGCCTCGACGTACTGGCCGTTGCCGATGTAGATGGCGACGTGGTAGACGCCCGAGTCCTGGCCGTTGTTGGACCAGAACAGCAGGTCGCCCGGCTGCAGGCTGTCCAGCGAGACGTGGGTGCTGGCGGCGGCCTGGTCGGCGGCGACGCGCGGGATGTTGATGCCCGCGGCGCGCAGCGCGGCCTGGGTCAGGCCGGAGCAGTCCCAGCCGCCGTTGCCGGTGCCGCCGTAGACGTACGCCTGGCCGACCTTCGACTGGGCGAAGGAGACCGCGGCGGCCATGCTGCCGGAGGCGGCCGGGGCCGGGGCCGGGGTCTGCGCCTGGGCGGCGGGCTTCGACGCGGGCTTGGTGGCGGACGGCTTGCTCTGGGCGGTCGGCTTGGCGTTCACGGCACCGCCGTTCGAGGCCTGGCCGGCCTTCTTCGAGCGGTCGAACCAGGTGAAGTCCGAGCCGGACTTGGCGGCGGAGCCGTCGGCCTGGGCCGAGGTGCCGTCACCGAAGGTCAGCTGCTGGCCCGGGTAGATGGTGTCCGGGCCCTCGGTCAGGGTGCTGCGGTTGAGGTCGTACAGCCGCTGCCAGCCGCCCTGGACGTTGTGCTTGTCGGCGATCGAGGACAGCCAGTCGCCGTCGACGACGGTGTAGCCGCCGGCCTGGGCCTGCGCCTGGCGCTTCTGGGCCCAGGTGCTGTCGGCGGACGGGGCGGAGGCGGCCGCGGCGTCGTCGGAGGCCTGGGCCTGGTCCTGCGCGGGGGCGGCGGGCTTCGCGGCCGGCTTGCTCGGGGCGGCCGGCTTGGCGGCGGGCTTGGCCGCGGTGGAGCCGGCCGAGGTGTCGACGGTGGGCGCGGCGCCGCCCTTGGTCAGACCGGCCTGGACGGAGCAGACCGGCCAGGCGCCGGGGCCCTGCGAGGCAAGGACCTTCTCGGCGACGGAGATCTGCTGGTCCTTGGTGGCCTGGTCGGCCTGCGGGGCGTAGCTGGTGCCGCCGAAGGCGGCCCAGGTGCTGGAGGTGAACTGGAGGCCGCCGTAGAAGCCGTTGCCGGTGTTGATGCTCCAGTTGCCGCTGCTCTCGCACTGGGCGACCTTGTCCCAGGTGGCGACGGAGGCGGCGTTCGCGGTGCCGGTGGTGAGGCAGGGGACGGTGAGGCCGACGCCGGCGACGCCGAGGGCGGCGATCACGCGACGGGTGCGGCTGGACAGGCGGTTGCCGTTGGAAGGCAGCATGAAGACGCGGTCCTCTCCCACGCCTGCGAGGTGAGCTGTCGGATTCGGGCTGGAGTTGCCCGGCCGCGCTGTGGGCGCGGCTTCACCCCTAGCCCTGGACCGTTCCGGAAAACGGTCCGGGGCGACTTACCTGTGGTTCCCCCGCTCCTGCCGTGATGCGATTTCGCGCTGCCAGGACATCCGACGGCAGGACTCGGCGTCGCGGATGAACTGGGTCCGTGTGGTCACGAACGGGGAGCACGTTAAGCAGACTTAAGTTAAAACTGCAAATACCTGTGATGCGCATCACGGTTTAGTGGAAAACGTCAAATGGGCCGTAATTCATGATCGTAAATGATCGTTTTCCGGCAATATCGCAGCGGATTCTCATAACTGGCTCCGCCTCAGAAAAGAGGTGACGGAGCGTTGGGGCACAAGGGGCGCGCGCCCGAGGCGCGGGGGAGCGGTAGTGAATCGCGCGCTGGGGAACGCGCCCGTCATTCGCCGAGTGTCCATTGACAAATGAGCTGGAAACGGACATTGCGCCGCATTGCCCGCTTAGCGCACCAGCGGGGTGAATCGGAACACGCCGAAAGGGCCCGGAACGAGGTCGTTCCGGGCCCTTTCGGCAGTGCGGGTCCGCCGGCGGTGGCCGACGGGCGTTCAGTGGGTCGTGCTAGCCCTCCACGGGCCCTTCGGCGGCCGCGTGGGCGCGTCGGGAGCCCTCCCCGGCCCCGACGGCGGCCGCGGCCTCCGCCTCGGCCTCGGCGAGCTCCTCCGCCGTCGGCACCGGCAGGGCGGCCAGGTAGGTGGAGGCGATCAGCTGGCCGACCGTCGGGTAGGCGCCCAGCGGCGCGGCCGACGGGCAGCCGGTCTCCTCGGCGGCCGTGGCGAGCAGCTCCGGGTCCGCCTCCGGGCCGATGACGAGCGGGGCCAGGGCCGGGCGCTCGGAGCCGGTCTCCCGGAGGTGGCCGACGGCGGCGGCGACGGAGCCGGGCACGTCGAGCGCGGCGGCGACGACCGGCACGGCCAGTCGGGCGGCCAGCAGCACGCCGGTGATCCCGGCCGCGGCGGCCGCGTCCTCGCCGCCGACGGTGGTCAGGACCACGCCGTCCGCGGCGGTCGCGATGGCGAACAGCCGGGCCCGGTCGGCCCGCGCCAGCCCGGCCTCGGACAGCCGGACGTGGACGGCCTCGGCCAGCAGCGGGTGCGGGCCCAGCGCGTCGGTGACGGTCGCGCCGTACTGGGCGGCGAGGGCGTGAAGCCCGGTCAGGAAGTCGTGCGGGCCCGGGACCAGCGGCACCACCACGGGCGTCGGCAGTCCGGCCTCGGCGGCCGCCTCCAGCAGCTCCGCGACGGTGCGCTCCTGCGGGTCCGCGGCCGCGGCGTCGGCGGCCGGGAGGTAGCCGACCGCGGCCTGGACGCCGGTGTGCTCACTGCGGACGATCGAGAGGAGTTCCTCGACGACCGAACGGGACTCGGGCCCCGCGGTCGCGGGTACGGCGAGCACCAGGGCCGGCGAGCCGGTGCGGATCTCGGGGCGCTCGGGGCGGCGGTGGCGCCCCCGCGCACGGGAACCTGGAGTGCGGACGGGCAGTGGCGCGCCCGGGATGGCTGCGGTGCTCATGCCGGAGATCGTAGGACATCTGCCCGTCAGGCCTGCAGTCGGCTGCCGTACGGGCTTCGGGCGGTCGCGGTGCGGAGGTCGTGTCCCGGCCGCCCCGGTCCGGGGCGATTGCCCACAATCCGGACATTCCTCGCCCAAGCCCCGTACGGAGTCCCTCAGTTGCCCTGACGTGTCCCGCGGGGTGGCGCGTTGCACCGGAGTCGCGTGAGATGTCTCACAGCCGCCGGGCGGCCTGACGGAGGGTCACGGGAGGGCGACTCCCGGCATTCGAAGATCAACATTCAGCGGGGAACCGCTCACGGCCGGTTATGGACGAACCGTCGATTCAGTCGCCTATGTCCGTTTACGTACCGTCAGGAGAAGGGTCCGTGAAGAGTTCGCGGCGACCGTCGAAAAGCCTCGTGCACCTGCAATGTCCCGTGCTGATGCACGTGCACTGCGGCTATCATCACGTCAAGTGAGGCGTTGTGCCGGGCCGGTACGGGGCCGGTCCGTTCGTTCGGCGGGTGCCGGGGCGCCGCGCTGGACGACAACTCCGGAGCTCTTCGGGAGACTTCTATGCACGACTCGCAGGACACGCACGGTTCCGACCACGCCCACAACGGGATGGCCGCCGCCGACCTCACGGGGGTGGTCTGGCAGAAGAGCCGGCACAGCAACTCCCAGGGAAACTGCGTCGAGTTCGCGGCCCTGCCGGGCGGCGACGTGGCGATGCGCAACTCGCGCTTCCCGGACGGCCCGGCGCTCATCTACACCCGGGCCGAGATCGCGGCCCTGCTGCTGGGTGCCAAGGACGGGGAGTTCGACCACCTCGCGGTCTGACCGGCCGCTGCTCCACCATCGGGGGGCCGTCGTGGGTGCTGACACCACGACGGCCTTTGTCTTTGTCCGGGCCCGGAGCCGGAGTGCCTGGAGCCGGAGTGCCCGGAGCCGGAGTGCCCGGAGTGGGAGTGTCCGGTGTGGGAGCGCCCGGAGTGGGAGCGGGCAGCCGCCTTCGGCGCACTGATCACGTCCCGGCCCGGCGCGCGGGCGGGCCGGAGGTCCCGGGGTGTGGTCCTCCCGGGTCGTTCCTCGGCCGGCCTGGGCCACGGGGCGGGCCCTAGGCCGAGCGCCGGTGCCGTCCACCGATCTCGACCCGGCCGGCCGGCGCGGTGCCGTCGAGCAGGGTGGCGTCCAGTCCGTTGCCGCAGCCGGTCTCCGCCTCGAACACGGCCCAGACCACCTTGCCGCTGCCCAACGGGTGCCAGCCCCAGGAGCGGCTGAACGACTCCACCAGGTGCAGTCCGCGGCCCGATTCGGCGACGAAGTCCGCCTCCCGGGCCACCGGGCCGGCACTGCTCGGGTCGCTCACCGCGCAGACCACCTGGGGGGCGCGGTGCACCAGGCTTATTCGGATCGGCAGCCGCCCTTCCGGGGTCGGCTGTATGGGAAAGTCGTACTCGCCCAGGGCGCCGCCCGAGGGGTCGGGCCGTGCGCCGATCGCATGCCGGAGCGCGTTGGTCACGAGTTCCGAGGCCACCAGGGCGACGTCGTCGAACAGCTCCATCAGGCCCCAGCGCTGGAGCGAGGCCCGGGCGAAGTCGCGTGCGGTTCTCACGGCTTCGAAGCGAGGAGCGAGCGTACAGGTGACCACATGGGGGTCAACTGCCAAAGCCGTACCGGTGCTCATGAAGAGCTCCTCCCATAAGGGGGCGGACACGGCTGGACCCGCCGGGGTCATGCCGGTCACCTCCGACTCGCTCGGCCGCTCGGCCGCCCCCTCGACCAGGCGCGCGCGCACTCGAACGCCCGATGGCGCGGGGGACGCCGTCGGGCCGGTGCACGGAGTCGCGCGTGGGGTCGACGCGGAGCCCGCGGGATTGCCAGGGATGTGCAGGTGCACGTGCACCATGGTGGTGTGCGCTCACTGCAGATGCAAGAGTCGATTCACGTGCAGTCGCACTATTGGCATATGCAAGCGCCGGATGCACGTGCATCCTGGTGTGCGGAGTGCGGAACTGATAGGAACATCCGTCAGTATCGGCACCGTGAGCGCTCAACTGATGGCAGACTGTGCGCTGTTTGCCCTAGGTGTTCTGTCCTGTGAGGTTGGGGACGCGGCTGGCGGGTGGCTTGCCTGCGAGTGCGGTGTGTCCGCGGTGGTGATTGTAGGTGTGGAGCCAGTCG
>NZ_JBIAXC010000035.1:0-107595 GCF_042896295.1 Kitasatospora sp. NPDC001309
CCCCGGGGGCCGCGGGGGGGGGGGGGGGCGGGCGGCCGCGCCGGGGGGGGGGGGGGGGGCCGGGCCCCCCCCCCGCCCCGCGCGGTCCGCCCGCACCTGGCGCAGCGCGTCCCAGGTGAGCAGCGCGAGGGCGGCCCACACCAGGGCGAAGCCGGCCCAGCGCGCGGGCGGCATCGACTCGTGGAAGACCGCGACGCCGATCAGGAACTGGAACACCGGCGCCAGGTACTGCAGCAGGCCGAGCACCGTCAGCGGCACCCGGACGGCGGCCGCGCCGAAGAACAGCAGCGGGATCGCGGTGATCACCCCGCTGACCACCAGCAGCGCGGAGTGCCCCCAGCCGTACGAGCCGGCCACCGTGTGCCCGAAGGTGCCGCGCCCGCTGACCTCCAGGTAGACGAGGTAGCCGAGGGCGAAGGGGAACATGAAGGCGCTCTCCGCGGCCAGGCTCTCCAGCCCGCTCAGCCCGACCTGCTTCTTCACCAGGCCGTAGGTGGCGAAGGAGAGCGCCAGGGTGAGCGCGACCCAGGGCAGCTGCCCGTAGGCGGCGGTGAGCACCGCGACGGCGGCGGCGCCGATGCCGACGGCCGTCCACTGCACCGTGCGCAGCCGTTCCTTGAGCACCAGGACGCCGAAGCCGATGGTGACCAGGGGGTTGATGAAGTAGCCGAGGCTGGTCTCCACCACGTGGCCGTTGTTGACGGCCCAGATGTAGACGCCCCAGTTGACGGAGATCACGGTGGCCGCGCCGGCCAGCATGGCGAGCCGACGGGGCTGGCGCAGCAGCGGGCGTATCCAGCTCCAGTGCCGCTGGGCGACCAGCATCAGCACCACCGCGACCAGCGACCAGACCATCCGGTTGGCCAGGATGTCGTCGGCGGCGCCGGGCTCCAGCAGCGGCCAGAACAGGGGGAAGATCCCCCAGATCCCGTAGGCCGCCGTGCCGTACCAGAGGCCTCGGCCGCTGTCCTGCTGGGTCGTCTGTGGCATGGCCGAGTGCCCTCCCGCGCGCGCGAATATCGATGCGACGGTAGCGGGCGGGAGGGCGGACTGTCATCTCCGTTTCCGGATTTTGGTCATGACATTGCTTGCATGCTGGACGGCTCCGGCGTCCGTGCCGGTCGGACTCCGGCGGCGGCGCCGTGTCCGCGCCGGTCAGGGGCCCTTCGGGCGCCCGTGTCAGGCGCCGGTGTCAGGCGCCGGTCGACCGGGCGGCCAGCGCCTCGCGGACGGACTGCGCCAGCGGGGCGGTCGGGCGGCCGATCAGCCGGGCCAGGTCGCCCGGGGTGCCGGCCAGCTCGCCGCGCGCGATGCCCGCGTCCACGTCGACCAGCGCCTCGGCGAAGCCCTGCGGCAGGCCCGCGCCGACCAGGACCTCCAGGTGCTCGGCCGGGGTGACGTCGCGGTGCGCGACCGGCTTGCCGGAGGCCTGCGCCAGCTCGGCGGCCAGCTCGGGCAGGCTCCAGGCGGTGTCGCCGCTCAGCTCGTACACCCGGCCCCGGGCGCCCTCGCCCTCGCCGCCACCCGCGCCGTCGCCCAGCAGCACCGCGACCGCCGCGTCGGCGTAGTCCCGGCGCGGGGCGGTGGCCACCCGGCCGTCCCCGGCACTGCCGAGCACCACGCCGCGCTCGACCGTGCCGGCCGCGTCGCCCAGGTAGTTCTCGGTGTACCAGCCGTTGCGCAGGAAGGCGTACGGCAGGCCGGAGGCGAGGACCAGCTCCTCGGTGGCCCGGTGCTCGTCGGCCAGCCGGAAGGTGGCCGCGGCCGGGATGCTGGTGTAGGCGAGCAGGGCGACCCCGGCGGCCCGCGCGGCCTCGACCACGGCCCGGTGCTGCGGGATCCGGCGGCCGACCTCGCTGCCCGAGATCAGCAGCACCCGGTCCCCGGCGGCGAAGGCGCCGGCCAGGCTCTCCGGCCGGTCGTAGTCGACCACCCGGACGTCGACCCCGCGCGCGGCCAGGTCGGCCGCCTTCCCGGCGGAGCGGACGGCGACCGCCACCTCGCCCGCGGGGACCCGGGCCAGCAGGCCCTCGACGACGAGGCGGCCGAGCTGGCCGGTGGCTCCGGTGACGACGTACATGGGGTGCTCCTCTGGATGGTGTCCGACCTCGAATGGCCTCTGGCCTCGACACTCACCCTAGGGCTGGCACTAACCTTTCGAAAGTACGCACTTCGAAGTAGGGTACTGACATGAAGGTAAGCACCCTGCGCATGGTGGGCGGGGCACCGGTCGACGCGGTGCCGCCCCCGGCGAACGTCTTCGACCGGATGTGCCCGTCCCGGGGCGTGCTGGAGCACGTCACCAGCCGCTGGGGCGTGCTCGTCCTCGGCGCGCTGCGCGAGCGCGGCTACCGGTTCAGCGAACTGCGGCGGCAGGTCTCGGGGGTCAGCGAGAAGATGCTCGCCCAGACCCTCCAGACGCTGGAGCGGGACGGCTTCGTGCTGCGCGAGGCGCACGCGGTGATCCCGCCCAGGGTCGACTACAGCCTCACCCCGCTCGGCCGGGAGGCGGCGGAGCTGGTCGCGGCGCTCGCCCACTGGTCGGAGCAGCGGGTGGGCGCCGTGGTCGCGGCGCGCGAGGAGTACGACGGGCGGGCTACCGCTCCCTGATCAGGGCCTCCAGCCCGTCCAGCACCCGGGCCAGGCCGAAGGCGTACGCGTGGTCCGGGTCGTACGCGCCGCCGTGCGCCTCGCCCGCCGCGGCGCCGACCCGGGCGGCCACCGGGTGGCGCTCGGGGTCGAAGACCCGGGCCAGCAGCTCGGCGTTGGCCTGCCACCACTGGGCGTCGGTCATCGCGCTGTCCTGCTGGGCGGCCCGCTCGTCGGCGGCCATCCGGGCGCAGGTCTGGACGAAGCCGAGCAGGTGGGTCAGCGCGGCGTCCAGCTCGACGTCGGGCAGGCCGGTGCCCTCCAGGGCGCGCAGCTCGTACTCGTACTTGGCCATCAGGCCGGGGCCCAGCGGCGGGCGGCTGGTGGAGACGGCGGCGACCCACGGGTGGGCGCGGAACAGCGCCCGGTTGTCGTCCGCGACGGCGGTGGCCCGGGCCCGCCAGCCCGCGTCCGCCGGGGCGCTGCGGGGCACCGCGGCGTAGACGGTGTCGAGCATCAGGTCGAGCAGCTCGGCCTTGCCCGGCACGTAGGTGTAGAGGGCCATCGGGGACAGCCCCAGCTCCTGGGCGACCCGGCGCATGGTGACGGCCTCCACGCCCTCGGCGTCGGCCAGGGCGACGGCGGCGGCGGCGATCTCGCCGGTCGACCGGGCCTGCCGGGGGCCGCGGCGGCCCGGCTTCTCCTCGGCGGTGAGCCCCCAGAGCAGGGCGAGGGTGCGCGCCGGGTCTCCGGCGCCGCTGCGGTCGGCGCTGCTGCGGTCGGCGCCGCTGCGGTCGGCGCTGCTGCGGTCGGTGGCCATGCGGAGGATCCTCCCACGGGAGGCGGCGGTTACCGTCTCCCCCATGACCAGCACTGAGCCGCTTCCCGGCACGGACACCGCCCAGGTCCTCCGCCCCCGGGTCACCTGTCGGCGCTGCCACCGGCCGCTGCACGACCCGGAGTCGCGGATGCTCCGGCTGGGGCCGGAGTGCCGGGACCCGGCGGAGCGGGTCGCCCGGTTCGAGGTGGACCAGGAGACCCTGCCGGGCGTGTAGGGCGGGGTTCGAGGACGGGCCCTACGGTCGGCCGAAGAGGCGGCGGAGCAGGCCGGGGCGGGCCCGGCCCGGCTCGGCCGGTCGCTGTCGCCGCCGCTGCGGGGGTTCGGGCGCCGCCGGGCCGGGCGCGTCGGCGCCCCCGGGTTCCTCGGCCCCCTTCGCGTCCTCGGCGGCCGCGCTGTCGCCGCCGTCCCGGCCGTCGTCGCCGTCCCGGGCGTCCTCGCCGTCCTCGCCGTCCCGGGCGTCCTGGGCCTCGGCCGCCGCCAGCAGTCGCCGGGCGAGCTCGCGGTCGGACCGCTCCACCCACGGCGCGGCCAGCACCAGGGCGCAGTACGAGCGCAGGATCGTCACCACCCGGCTGCGGCTCGCCCGGGCGCTGTAGTGCAGCCGCTGCCGCAGCAGTGCGGCGACGTCGGCGCGGGCGGCGGGGTGGGTCCAGCCGATCGCGACCAGGGCGAACCCGGCCGCCTCGACCACCCAGTCCTCCGGGCCGAGCAGCAGGTCGCGCAGCACCCGGCGGCGTTCGGAGCCCTCCCAGGGCTGGTCGGTGCGGTGGTGGGCGATGCCGAGGCAGGCGAAGGCCTGGACGGCGCGCACCCACAGCTCGGGCTGGTGGGCGAGCAGCGCGCGGCCGAGGTCGTCCTCGCGCGGCAGCGGCGGGTGGACCAGGACGCCGAGCAGCTCGTCCAGCGGGAGCCCGGCCAGCCGGACGGCGTGGTCGTAGGCGGCGGGGACGGTCGGCCAGACGATCTCGGCGGTGGCGCGCACGAGGTCGGCGCTCGCCGGGGCGGGCGCGGCGACGGCCGGGCGCGGGTCGGTGCCGTCCCAGGCCCAGATCCGTGTGGTGGGCTCGGTCAGCGGCAGCCGGGGGTCGGGCTCGCCGACGGAGCGGTAGGACACCGTGGAGCGCGGCAGGGCGAGGTGCACGGCCAGCACCGAGCTGGGCGGCTCGACGGCGGAGGCGGTGCAGTCGACCTCGGTGTCGCGTCCGGCGCCGGACGAACCGAGCACCTGGTGCAGCACGTTGACGGTCGCCTCGGTGGTGCCGGTGACCATCCCGAGCCAGGACTCCCGGTGGCTGAGCCGCTCCAGCAGGTCCTGGGCGTACGCGTGGTCGGGGTGGTCCCGGTGGTGGTCGGCGAGGGCGAGCAGGTGGACCGCCTCGCCGTCGACGGCGTGCCGCAGGCCGTACAGGGCGGGGCCGGCCTTGGGGTGCCCGGGTTCGGCGGCGAGGACGCGCTCCAGCCAGGGCATGCCCTCGGCGGGTCGGCCGAGGGAGCCGTACAGCTCGGCGACGTCCACGGCGAGGTAGCCGCTGGAGTTGCCCTCGGCCGGTGCGACCCGGGCCAGTTCGGCCTCCCAGACGGCGAGCGCGTGCTCGGGGCGGCCGTCGGCGCGCAGGGCGTTGCCGAGCATCACGGCGGGCAGGTAGTCGGGGGCCAGCCGGTGGGCCCGCTCGGCGAGTTCGACGGCGCGGGTGGTGGCGCCGAAGCGGCGGGTCAGGCCGGAGGCCATCGCCAGCAGCAGCGGGTGGTCGGGGTGGCGGTCCACCACGGCCCGCAGGAAGCGCTCGAAGGGCCTGACCGCGTCGGCGAGTTCGGTGGGCAGCGGGTCCGGCAGCGCTCCGGCGGCGCGGGCCACCGCCTGGGCGACGGCGTCCGGGTCGACCAGGGTGGGCAGGTCCTCGCGGGCGAGCCACGCGGTGTGGGCCCAGGGGCGGGCCGGCTCGTACTGGATCGCCGAGGCGAGCAGGCCGACGGCGGTGTCCCAGTCCCCGGCGGCGGCCTCCACGTGGGCGCGGCAGACGACCGTGCCCAGGTAGACCTCGCCGTCCAGCGGGAACAGCTCGCGGGCCGCGGCCGGGCCGCCGGTGGCGGCGCACAACTCGGCCAGGGCCTCGTGCAGTTCGGGCAGCTGGGGGTCGGCGAGGATGGCGTCGGCGAGGTGCTCGGCGGCGTGGTCGAGGTCGCCGGAGTCGATCGCCAGCCGGGCGACGGCCACCTCGCCCTCGGCCGCCAGCCGTTCGTCGCCGTCGTCGTCGGTGTGCGCCATGCCCTGTCCCCCGGTCGCGGTCGCGCGGTGTTCGCTGGTTCCTCGGTCCTCGTGCGCGGACGAGGTTATCCGGTGCGTATGACTGGCCGATGATCACCCCGCGACGGGCGCGGCGGACAACTGCCCCGCCCGTGACGACCCTTCTGATGCGACCCTTACGAGTGGTTTAGACCTGAGAAGGGCTCAGGTAGGGGTTGGCGGCCAGCACGATGGCTCCGGTGCTTCGAGAGCGAAGCACCTTGCGCACCCCATCCCTGACGAGCCTGACGAGGAACGATGAAGCTCTCCCGCACCCTCTCCGCACTCGCCGCAGCCGCCGTGCTGAGCACCCTCGCCCTGACCGGACCGGTCGCCACACCGGCCTCCGCGGCGTCCTTCGTGGTCAGCGAGGCCCAGTTCAACAAGATGTTCCCGAACCGGAACTCCTTCTACACGTACAAGGGCCTCACCGACGCCCTGGGCGCCTACCCGAAGTTCGCCACCAGCGGCGACGACGCCACCCGCAAGCGCGAGGCCGCCGCCTTCCTGGCCAACGTCAGCCACGAGACCGGCGGGCTGCGCTACGTCGTCGAGCAGAACACCGCCAACTACAGCCACTACTGCGACACCAGCCAGCCCTACGGCTGTCCGGCCGGGAAGTCCGCCTACTACGGGCGCGGGCCGCTGCAGATCAGCTGGAACTTCAACTACAAGGCCGCGGGCGACGCCCTGGGCATCGACCTGCTGCACGACCCGTACAAGGTCGAGAAGGACCCGGCCGTCGCCTGGAAGACCGGCCTCTGGTTCTGGGACACCCAGAAGGGCGCCGGCACCGTGACCCCGCACGACGCGATCGTCAACAACCGGGGCTTCGGCGAGACCATCCGCAGCATCAACGGCGACCTGGAGTGCAACGGCAAGAACCCGGACGAGCGCAACGACCGGATCAACCTGTTCAAGCAGTTCGTCGGCGTGCTCGGCACCAGCGTCGGCGGCGGCAACATCTCCTGCTGACCCGCGCCGCCCGACGGCCCGACGGGCCCGTCCGTGGAACGGGAAGTCGACCCGGCCGACTTCCCGTTCCGCGCGTCAGCCGATCGAGTGAACGGTGTCAGTGGCGTCTGCTGGACTGCCCCCAGGCAACGAGACGAGGGGGCGGCCTGGATGGGCGTGCTGACGGACTACTTCCGCGCACCTGACGCGGAGACGGTGGTGCGGGCGTTGGCGGCGGCCGACGGCTCGTTGGCCGCCGTCCGACCGGACTTCGACGTGGTCGAGGCCAAGCGGATCGACCCGGGCGTCGTGCTGGGGCAGCTCGTCGCGGCGATCCTGGCGCAGCCGTGGCGGGTCGACCTGGTGGAGGACACGCCGATCTGGCCGACCGCTCCGCAACCCGGCCCGGACGGGCCCTGGGACGAGGACGACCCGTGGGCGACCGGCCCGTGGGCGTTCGAGCTCGGTGACGCCGCCCGGGACGCGCTCGCCGAGGTCCGCGACGACCGGATACCGGAGGCCGTCCGGCAGTGGGCCGAGGCGGAGGAGTGGGGCGGGGCGGATCCGACGGATCTGCTCCCGCCGGCCGGGGAGCTGATCGCCCTCGCCCGCCGGGCGCGGGCGGCGGGCGAACGGCTGTACTGCTGGGTCTGCCTGTAGCGGGCGCCTCGGCGTGTTCGGCCGGGCTCGGCGGGCTCAACAGCTCAGCAGGCTCGACGGGCTCAGCGGGCTCGACCACGGGTGATCGGGGCGGCTCCGGTCGCGGCGAGGGAGACGTCCCAGAGGCGGGCCGCCGAACCGGGGTCGAGGGCGTACGCGCGGACGCCGCCGTCGTCCATCGCCTCCCCGGGGGCGGCGACGCGGGCGACCTCGCAGTCCTCCAGGTAGAGCCCGCCCCGGCCGTCGAGGAGGGGGGAGGTCGCCGCCCACAGGCCGGTGGCGGCGCCCTGGGAGGGGGACTTGAAGTCCGCCCCGACGACCGCGCCCCGCTCGTCCACCCAGCCGCGCTCGACCTGCTCCCGGAGCGTCAGCTCCCGCTGGAGGCCGGTGATGATCTTGCCGGGGTGCAGCGCGAAGGCCCGGACGCCGTCCGCCCGCCCGAGCACGTCGAGGTGCGCGGCGAACAGCACGTTGGCGGTCTTGGACTGGCCGTACGCGAGCCACTTGTCGTACCCGTCGTGGAAGTGCGGGTCGTGCCAGCGGATGTCGGTCAGGGCGTGCCCGGCCGAGCTGTTGACGACCACCCGGGCCCCGCGCGCCGCGAGCAACGGGTGGAGCGCGCGGGCGAGCGCGAAGTGCCCGAGGTGGTTGGCGGCCAACTGACCCTCCCAGCCCGGCCCGACGCGCCGCTCCGGGGTGGCCATCACCCCGGCGACGGCGAACAGCAGGTCGACGTGCCGGGCGGCCCCGGCGATCAGCTCGGCGGCGGCGCGCACGCTGTCGAGGTCGGTGAGGTCCGCCGGCACGACCTCGCAGCCGTCGAGGTGGCGCAGCGCGTCGCGGGCGTGCTCCGGCCGGCGGGCCGGGACGATCACCCGGGCTCCGGCCGCGCTCAGGGCCCGTACGGTCTCCAGGCCGAGGCCGGAGGCGCCGCCGGTCACGACGGCGGTCCGGCCGGAGAGGTCGAGGCCGGCCGTGACGGCCTCGGCGGTGCTGGTGGCGGAGAAGGGCGAGCCGAGCGGCTGCTGGTCATCGGTGGTCATGGCGAGGACGGTAGGAGCTGGAGTGCGGTCCAGTTCAAGTCCGTCGCCTCCGAACTAGGCTGGGCGGCATGGCGGATGACGGGGGCGGGAGCGGCGACGGGGCCGGGGCCGGGGACGGCGGGGCGGTGCTGGGCATCGGCGAGGTGGCGGAGCGGACCGGGCTCAGCGTGGACGCCCTGCGCTTCTACGAGCGCGAGCGCCTGCTGGTCGAGCCGGTCCGGCGCAGCGCGGGCGGCCGCCGGCGCTACAGCGCCTTCGACGTGGAGTGGCTGCGGATCTGCGTCAAGCTGCGCGAGTCCGGCATGCCGCTCGCCGAGCTGCGGCACTTCGCCGAGCTGGTGCGCCGGGGCCCGGGCAACGAGGCCGAGCGGCTGCGCCTGCTCGACGCCCACCAGCGGCGCGTCGACGAGCGGATCCGGGTGTTGGAGGAGTGCCGCTCGGTGATCGCCTGGAAGACCGCCGTCTACGCCGAGCACCTGGCGCGCGGCGAGGCCACCGGCCTCTGGGACCCGACCGTCCGCCCGGGCCGCCCGCCCGCACCCGGAGCCCCGGGGCCGCTGGGAGCCCCAGAGGCACCGGGAACCCCGGGGCCGCCGGAGGCGCCGGAAGAACCGGCGGAGCCGGAACGCTGGACGGCGGGGGATCCCGCATCGGCCTTCGCACCCGAAACGGCAGGACGGTAGGACTGTGGCAACGACGAACGCTCCGATCGAGTGGGCCGGCGACCGGGTGTCGTTCCGGCCCACCACCCCGGCCGACACCGGCGAGGTGCTGGAGGTGCTGGACGAGGCGGCCGGCTGGCTGGGCGGGCGCGGCATCCGCCAGTGGCCGGACCGCTTCCCGCCCACCTGGGTGGCCGCGGCGATCGAACGCGGCGAGACCTGGCTGGTGGACGTCGGCGACAAGACCGCCGGAACGGTCACCCTGGACTGGGCCGACGAACTGTGGGCGGACGTCGGCGGCACGGCCGGCTACGTGCACCGGCTCGCCGTCCGCCGGTCGGCCCGCGGCCTGGGCGGGGTGATCCTCGCCTGGGCCGAGGACCGCGCCCGCGAGCGCGGCGCGGCCGCGCTGCGCCTGGACTGCGTCTCCCACAACCGCTCGCTGCGCGACTACTACGAGCGCCGCGGCTTCACCCACCGCGGCGACGCCCGGTGGCTCGGCCTGCCGGGGCAGCGGCGGGAGGACGTCCCGGTCCTGTGGATGAGCCGCTACGAGCGGGCGCTCGCCGACCCCCGGACCTGAATATTTCAGAACGAGAAATATTCAGGTCCAGGAGCACGTTCCCCCGGGTATCGACGCGGGACAGCCCTGCGCGACGAAAGGAGTGCGGCGCCGTGCGCGTGGAGATCTGGAGCGACATCAACTGCCCGTGGTGCTACATCGGCAAGGCCCGGTTCGAACGGGCCCTGGCGGCGTTCCCGCACCGCGAGGAGGTGGAGGTCGTCCACCGCTCCTTCGAGCTGGACCCCGACGCGCCGAGCGCGGCCCGCCCGCTCATCCCGCTGCTCGCCGCCAAGTACGGGCTGAGCCTGGAGCAGGCCGAGGCCGCCGAGGCCCGGATCGCCGAGAACGCGCGCGGCGAGGGCCTGCCGTACCTGGACGAGGGCCGGGACGCCGCGAACTCCTTCGACATGCACCGGCTGCTGCACTTCGCCGCCGAGCACGGCCGGCAGGCCGAACTGCTGGACGCGCTGTACCGGGCCAACTTCGCCGAGGAGCGCTCCGCCTTCGACCCCGGGCGGCTGGTCGAGCTGGCCGTCGGGGCCGGGCTGGACGGCGGGGCGGCGGCCGCGGTGCTGGCCGACCCGGAGGCCTACGCCGAGGCGGTGCGCGAGGACGAGGCGACGGCGAGCGCCATGGGGGCCACGGGCGTGCCGTTCTTCGTCCTCGACCGGCGGCTCGGGGTGTCCGGCGCCCAGCCCGCCGAGACCTTCACCATGGCGCTGGAGCAGGCCTGGGAGAGCCGGGTGCCGGCTCCGCTGGTCCAGGTCGGCGCGTCCGGCGACGCCGAGGCCTGCGGGCCGGACGGCTGCGAGCTGCCGCAGCGGTAACACCCCGCTCAGCTCTTCCCGATGGTCTGGGTGAGCCAGGTGAACACCGACGGCACCAGCGGCTGCCAGGTGGAGGTCAGGTGCGGGCCGTTGACCTCCACCGGGGTGACGGTGGTCGGCGCCTTGGCGTTCTTCTGGAGCGCCTGGGCGTCCTCCAGGCCGTCGCCCTTCTTCCCGGTCATGTACAGGGCCACGTTGGGCGGCGTCTGCGCGTGCTGGAGCAGGTAGACCGGGTTGGAGACCTCGCGCAGGTGCCCGTCCTTGGCGGTCAGCGAGTCGTTCTCGCCCATCGGGTCGTTGTAGCCGGACATGCTGACACCCGCGTGGAAGCGGTTCGGGTGCCCCAGCGCGAGCCGGACGGCACAGTGCGCACCCGCCGAATAGCCGGCCACCCCCCAGCGCTCGGGGCCGGGCTCGGCGCGGAAGTTGTCCAGCACCATCTGCGGCACGTCGCGCGCCAGCCAGGTCTCGGCGTTGACCTTGCCCGGCACGTCCGCGCAGCCGGTGTCCACGTGGCTGCCGAGCAGCACCACCCGCGGCGAGACCAGGATGAACGGCGCGATCTGCCCCGACTTCATCAGCGGCACCAGCTGCTTGGAGACGTTCATGCTGCCGAACCAGGCGCTGGAGGAGCCGGGGAAGCCCGCGAGCAGCTCGACCACCGGGAACTTCTTGTCCTTGTACGCCGGGTCGTCGTACTGCGGCGGCGTCCAGACCAGCACCTCGCCATCCACCCCGGACACCCGGCCCTTGAGCTGGGTCGTCTTCACGTCCTTCGGCACGGCGTTGTCGTCCACCGGCCCGAACTGCTGCACCACCTTGGGCTGGTCGGGCGCGTTCGCGGCCGCCGTGGCGTCCGCCGGGAGCGGCACGGGCACGGCGCGCACGTGGTTGCCGGTGCCGAGCAGGTCGTCCCAACTTCCGTACAGCTGGTTGTCGTTGTTCACCAGCACGAACACCAGCGTCACCGCCGTGACCTGAGCGAAGACCACCATCAGCAGCCGCGACCCGAACCGCAGGGCCTGCGGGCCGCGCACCCGGTTCCACAGGTACATCAGCAGGCCCACGGAGAGCGGGAGGAGGAGCAGCGCGAGGACGAAGAACGGAGTGCCGGTGAGCTTCACACCTGCTGAAACGGGTGGAAACGGGTGTTCGGTTGCAGCTGAGGCGGCAGGGAATTCACGCGCCGGAAGTCGGCGGGGCCGACTTCCCGCGCTGGGAGCTCCCGGGGAATCAATCAGTCGTAGAAGAACTGGCGGAGGTCCTCGGCGGAGCCCGGCCCGAAGAGGAAGGCCTCCGCCCTCGCCGCGAGGACCGGCGACGGCGGACCCTCCTCCTTGAGGCGGATCAGCCAGAGCTCGCCCAGCTCCCCCACGGCATAGAGGGCGGAGAGCAGTTCGGCCATGCCCGCGGGCCGGGGCGGGTCCACCCCGACGACGGACGTCAGCTCCCAACCCCCGGCCTTTGCCGCGAGCCGGACGGCCGAGCCCCACATGGCTATCCGGGCCAGCCGGCCGCGCCATGGCAGTTCACCGGACGGCACCGGGCCGCCGACGGTCACGGCGGCGATGTCGTCCACGACCTCCCGCTCGAAGTCGGTGCGGATCCAGTGGCCTTCTTGGGAGTCCTCGATGGCGGCGTGCCACCACTCCCAGGCGCCGCGCAGGCGGCTCGCAACCTCGTCCATGCGACTCAGAGTTCCACACCGGCGATGCGCTGGGCGGCAGAGAGGAGGCGGTAGAGGTTCAGGTCAGACCTCCCCGGACTCCTCTTCGTCGGGTCTTGCAACGTTGAGTGCGGTGATCACGCCCAGGGCGACGGTGGCCAGCGCCAGGGCGAGGAGGACGGCGAAGGCGGCGGCGATCAGGAACCGCACGGGCGCTCGCGGTCGGCGTCGAGGAGCAGGGTGAGCAGGTTGAGGAGAGTCGACGCCGGGGCCGTGTTGAAGCGGACGAGGACGCGGCCGTCGAGGGTCTTGTCGGTGGTCGCGGACGGGAAGACCAGAGCGAACTTGCGGCCGCGCTCGTGGAGTTCGGCCAGGAGCGTACGGATGTGCTCGTCGCTGTAGGCCCGGATCCGGGGATCGGTGGGCTGCATGGGGCGACGGTGGTTCATGCCAGGGGCTCCAGTTCGAACCAGACGACCTTGCCGTGCTTGCGGGAATCGGCGCCGAACCGGTGGGTGAGCGCGCGAACCAGGTGGAGCCCCCGCCCGGAAAGGGCGAGCGGGTCGGCGGGGAGGTCGGGCGGCGGCGGGAGCAGGGGGCTGTCGTCGCACACCTGCACCCGGAGGCGGCGGGGCGAGAGGGAGAAGGTGCAGAGCGGCGCGGGGCTGCCCGCGTGCTCCCAGGCGTTGACGAAGAGCTCGTGGAAGGCGAGTTCGGCGTCCGAGATGCGGGAGGGCGGCCACCCGGCGCTGGAGAGGAGGGAGGAGAGCTCGCTGCGGGCGGCGGAGCAGTCGGGGGGAACGAAGGCACACATGAGTAACCCCTGGGGAGAGGAGGGGAGTCACTGACGTTCCGTCATGTGACCGGTGCAACACTGAGAGTAGGGGAGCCGTTGCCATCTCTGCAATCGAACAAGCAACGCTGCATATGCTGCGGTGAGATCGCGGTGGCGAGCAGCTCGACCCATGCGGAAAACTGCACCGACGAGGAGGGGCCGGTAGTGGCATACAAGGGACCGATCAGCCAGCGGCAACGACGCTTCGGCGAGGAGTTGCAGCGCCTGCGCACGGCAGCAGGGTTGTCCGCGCCGGAGGCGGGCGCGCTTGTAGGGATGAAGGGCCCGGCGGTGAGCCACACCGAGGCCGGTCGGATCACGCTCAACTCCGAACGTCTCAAGATCTGGCTCGACGCGTACGGATGTGCGGACTCGACCTACCGTGCGAAGCTCGCGGAGATGGGCCGGAGCACAGGGAAGGGCTGGTGGACCGACTTCGCGGACCGCGTGCCAACCCTGCTACTCGACCTGGCCGAGACGGAACACAGCGCCGCCAGGCTCGACAACTTCGAGACGTTCTTCATCCCTGGGCTTCTCCAGGTACCCGCCTACATCGAGGCGATCTACAAGGATGCCAGCCAGCAGCGCGAGTTGGACGTCGCGGCGGAAATCGACTTCAGGAGGCAGCGGCAGCATATTCTCGCAGACTTGCCACTGCGCCAGTTTCGATTTGTCATCCACGAGACAGCGTTGCGAATGCGATTCCCGGGCGATGCAGCCATGCGGGAACAGCTCGTTCATCTGCTGGAGATTTCAGAGCTTCCGAACGTCAGCATTCAGGTCCTGCCCTTCACTGCCACACAGAAGCCGCCCTACACCAGCCAATTTGTGCTCGTCGATCCCGGATCGTCGGACCTCTCCACTGTCGTCGTGGATCACCCAAGCCACACCGAGTATCTTGGCGACCAGCATTCGATCGAGACCTACCGGAGGACCTTCAACCAGCTGAGTGAGCTGGCTCTACCTCCAGTCGACCAGTCGCTCAACACGCTTTCCTCGCGCGACTCGTGGGGACTCATTCGACATCTTCTCTACTTGCTGCAAAGTTGAAAGGCTTCCGATGTCCGAACTCCGTTGGCAAAAGTCATCGTTCAGCGGCTCGAACGAAGGCGGCAGCTGCGTTGAACTCGCAGCCGGAGCTGAGGACGTCCGCCACCTTCGCGAGTCTGACGAGCCCTTCTCCATCCTGACCACCTCGGCCGCCGCGCTCCGGGCCTTCCTCCTCGGGGCCAAGGCCGGCGAGTTCGACCACCTCGCCTGAACCACCGCCCGCCCCCGCCCGCTCGTTGGCCCCCAACGAGCGGGCGGGGTTCGTACCAGCGGTTCTTGCGCTCATCGACTGCCCGGGGCGATAGTCGTGCAACTGAGTGCGACCGGCCCGATACAGGGAGAGGTCATGAGGCTGCGTTTCCTGGGGATCATCCCGAACACCCCCGTCGACGACTCGCCGACGATCTGGCTGGACGAGGACAGCGGCGACCTGCTGATCCAGTCCTACAAGGCCACGGCGGAAGAAGTGAAGGCGTGCCAGGAGATCGGATCGATCCCCGGCCACGGCACGGGCGTCCCTGATCACGAGACGATCGTCCGGCTCCCCGCCGTGATGCGGCAGTTCATTCCGCGACTGGAGGACGGAACCGGTGAAGTACCCCGTACGTGAGGGCTTGGCCAAGGCGCAGCGCTCCGCCGTGCATCTGGAGATGCGCGACAGCTACACGCCCGACGACCCGGAGTTCGCCCGCTGGCGCGCCGGCCACCGGTACGACAGCGATCCCTCCAAGCTGCCCGGCTGGTGGGGCTCCTGGGCCGACCTCGCGGCCGAGACGACCGGGCGGGGCGTGGTCATGCGGCGGGCCCGCATCGTCTCGGAGCCGGTGACGGACTACATCCGGTACGAGCATGACCTCACGTTCGCCAACATCGCCGCGGGCGAACTGGTCCGCTGGCTGCCCCGGCGGAGGGCTGCCGACATCGCGCTGCCGGGAACAGACCTCTGGATGTTCGACGGATCAGCCGTGCTGTTCACGTACTTCTCCGGCGCCGGTGAGGTCGTCGACCGGGAGTGGCGGACGGACCGGGCCACCGTTCAACTGGTCGGCTCCGCCTTCGAGACCGTCTGGGAACGGGCCACGCCGCACGAGGACTACGAGCTGACCTGACCTGACCCCCATGCCCGATTCCGGATCGTCTCACGTCCAAGCCGCCCGCAAGGTCCTCGCGGATCGCCTTCGGGAGATGCGCCAGGACGCCGGGCTGGACGGCAAGCAGCTTGCGGCGCTGTGCGGTTGGCATCCGTCCAAGGTGTCCCGGATCTCCAGTGCCAGAACCTCGCCGTCCGCTGACGACCTGCGCGCGTGGTGCCGCGCCTGCGGCAGGGAGGACGAGGCGGCGGACCTGGTGGCCTCGCTGCGGACCGTCGAAGGCATGTGGGTGGAGTGGCGCCGCATGGAGCGGGCGGGCCTGCGGAGGGCACAGGAGGCCGTTCTGCCGCTCTTCGAGCGAACGCACCGGTTCCGGGCCTATTCGTCATGGCTCGTTCCCGGGCTCCTCCAGACGCGCCGGTACACCGAGGACGTGTTGCGCGCCGTCCAGCTCAGGCGGGTCCCGGTCGACGACGTGGCCGCTGCCGTGGCGGTCCGGATGGAACGGCAACAGGTGCTCCGCGAGGGACAGCGTCGCTTCGCCTTCCTCATCGAGGAGTCCGTGCTGCGCAACGGGCTCGGTGACGCCGACACCCAGGCGGAGCAGCTTGAGCAGCTGATGGCAGCGAGCACTCTGCCGAATGTCAGCGTGGGAATCGTCCCCACCCGGATGCACCGCACGAGGATGCCCGTGGAAGGGTTCTGGATCTTCGACGCGACCCAGGTGAACGTGGAGCTGGTCTCCGGGCACCTCACGCTGACCCAGCCCGGCGAAGTGACCATGTACGCCGACACGTTCACCGCACTGGCGGGCATGGCGGTCCACGGTTCGAAGGCTCGTGCGCTGATCACGGCCGCGATTGCTGCAATCGGGTGACGTCGTGCAATCCCGCAGAATCCCGTGGATCCCAACTCGCCCGCCCTCCTAGCGTATTGCCATCGATTCCAGCACCTCCGAGGGAGTGGCCGACATGGGCAAGCACGGCGATGGCAAGGGCGGCGGGTCCGGGGACAAGAAGCAGTCCCCGAAGGAGTCGGACGGCCAGTGGACCAAGCCCGTCACCGACCCGCCTAAGAAGTGAGCCCGAACCGATGGACGAGTACGCGCAGTTGCTCGCCGGTCTCGCGGAGGCCGGCGAGCTGGACGAGGAGTGGCGGGGCGCCTTCGAGCACGCCCCGCGCTCTGCCTTCGTGCCCGACCGCATCTGGGTCGAGGACGGCGATGCCTCCAACGGATACCGCCTGGTCGACAAGGGCGCCGATCCGGTCGGGTGGTGGACCGAGGTCAACTCCGGCCGGCAGGTCGTCACCCAGCTCGACGACGGACGGGCGGACGGACCCGGTGTCGCCACGTCGTCGGGATCCATGCCGCGCCTGGTCGCGTCCATGCTCCATCACCTGGACGTAGCGGACGGAGACACGGTGCTCGACGTCGGCACCGGCACCGGTTGGACCAGCGCCCTGCTGTGCCACCGGCTCGGCGACCGGGCCGTCACGACGGTCGAGGTCGACCCGGTGGTGGCCGCCACCGCCGGGAAGCACCTGGCGGCATTCGGGTTGAAGCCCTGCCAGGTCGTCGGCGACGGTCTGCTCGGCCACCCCGCCGGTGGCCCCTTCGACCGGATCCACTCGACGGCGGCCGTTCAGCGGGTGCCGCTCGCGTGGATCGAGCAGACCCGCCCCGGCGGGGTCGTCGTGACCCCCTGGGGCACCCCGTACGCCAACGCCGGGCTGCTGCGGCTGGAAGTCGGCGAGCGGGGGCGGGACTCGCACGGGCGATTCGTGGGCGACGTGTCGTTCATGTGGATGCGGGCCCAGCGACCCCACACGGTCACGAGCCCGGACCTGCCTCCGGCCCGCCGGGGCCCGTCCCCCATGGACCCCGACCTGGCCGAGGAGAACGTCCACGCGGCGTTCGCCGTCGGGCTGCGGGTGCCGGGCGTCCGGACCCTGCACACCTGGCAGGCGGCCGACCCGGCCGGCACCCACCGCTTCCGGCTCTCGGACGAATCAGGGTCCTGGGCGACCGTGCGTTTCAACGACTGGCACGGAGCCGACGCCGTCCACCAGAGCGGGCCCCGCCGACTGTGGGACGAAGTGGTGGCCGCCCGCCGCGCCTGGCTGGCGGACGGCAGACCGGAACTGACCCGCTTCGGCCTGACCGTCACGGCCCGCGGTGACCAGCACGTGTGGCTGGACAACCCCGGCAGCACCCTGCGCTGACCCCGGGCCGCAGCCCGACTGGACGCCTCGACCAGCGCACCGCCCGCCCGTCGGAGTCCGACGGGCGGGCGCGTTGATCGCTTACCTGCCGCCGTGCGCCATGATCCTCTTCTACACGGCGCCCCCGGGGGATCACGGGGCGCGAAGGACAAGGGCGGCCTCGCGATCTCCTTCACCAGCCCGCCCACCCACAGCCTGGCGTGGGTGCGGCTGCGCAGCTCCGACCTGTACTGAGACCGCTGACCCAGAGCGGGCGGCGGCCTGGGTTCGTCACTCACACGGGCGACACCGTGCGTGCGGGGCACTGCGGCGGGTAGGCCGGGGCCGTCCAGCCGCTTCGTGGGAAGGCACCTCCGTGCGCCGTATCGCCACTCTCGTCCTCAGTGTGTGCGCCCTGCTCGGGGCGCTGGCCGTGCCCGCCGCCGCTGCCGCCGCGTCGCCCCGGGACGGGGGGACGGGCTTCTGCACCCAGTGGCAGATCCTGACGGGCACCTGCCCGTACCTGAACGGCTAGCCGCGCGGCCGCGCCCGCCCGCCGTCACCGGCGGGCGGGCGTTCATCGCTTGTCTACCGCCGTGCGCCATGATCCTCTTCGACACGGCGCCCCCGGGGGAACACGGGGCGCGGAGCACGGAGAAGGGGCACACGGGGACATGCAGAAGACGAAGAAGACGCTGAGGCACATGGCCATGACCGCCACCGTCGGTGTGCTGGCGCTGGCCGGGACGGTGGTGTCGGCGGGGGCCGCGCACGCCGACCCCATGGTGGGCATGGACGAGCCCGGGGTGCTCTACCAGGGCAACCGCCTCTCCAGCGACGACACCAGCCTGATCATGCAGGGCGACGGCAACCTGGTCCTCTACAAGAACACCAACACGGCCTACCCCACCGTGGCGTGGGTCGCCCCCGGCACCCTCGGCTGCGGCCTCAAGGCGATCATGCAGGACGACGGCAACTTCGTCGTCTACGGCGCCAACGCCAAGGTCTGCTGGGCCAGCGGCACCTTCAAGCCCAACCCCGCCGGCAAGGCCACCCTGGTGGTCGCCAACAAGGGCGGCCTCGCGATCTCCTTCACCAACCCGCCCGGCCACAGCCTCGACTGGGCGACCCTGCGCAGCTCCGACCTGTACTGAGACCGCCGGGGCGGGCCCACCCCCGCCCCGCGAACCACCTTCGACACGGCGCCCCCGGGGGAACACGGGGCGCGGAGCAACTGGAAGAGACACACGGGGACATGAAGACGACGAAGACCCTCCGGCACCTGGCGATGGCCGGCGCGACCACCGCCCTCGCCCTGGCCGGGACGATGACCGCCACCGGCACCGCCCAGGCGGCGCTCGAAACGGGCAACGGCTACACCGCGATCTACGACGACGAGCCGCTCTACCCGGGCTGGCACGTCGACTCGATGACCGCCCGCGTGATCATGCAGCCCGACGGCAACTTCGTCGTCTACCAGAAGGACGGCAGCGGGCAGTTCAGCAAGGTCGCCTTCGCGAGCGGCACCGTCGGCTGCGGCTACAAGGCCGTCATGCAGTCCGACGGCAACCTCGTGGTCTACGCCGCCAACGGCGGCGTCTGCTGGTCCCTCGGCACGGCCGGCCACCCGCACGCCAAGCTGATGGTCTTCGACGCCGGCCGCTCCGGCGTCCACTGGAACGGCGGCATCATCCCCCGCAGCAGCAACGGCCCCGACTCCAACACCGTCGCCCTCTCCTCCGACCTGTACTGAGACCGCGGGGCGGGCTCACCCCCGCCCCGCGAACCACCGCACCAGGTCGGCCACCGACCACTGCGGGCGGGCCGCCAACCGGGTCGCCGCCGTCCGCAGCAGGACCGGCAGGTACCCGCAGGCCGCGGCCAGCCCCGCCACCGCGTCCGGCTCGCGGCGGATCCGCTCCGCGCCCACGATCCGGGCCAGCAGCTCGTAGGCGTCGTGCGGCTCCAGCGGTCCCACCGCGAGCCGCACGGCGCAGCCGGGCAGCGCCCCGGGCTCGGCGCCCGCCACCACCACGGCGCAGCCCGGCACCTCCGGGAGCAGCGGCCCGGGGTCGGCCACCCCGTCCAGCACCACCAGCACCCGCCGTCCGGCGAGCAGTTCGTGGTACCGGACCCGCAGCTGCGCGACCTGCGCGCCGTCGCCGGGCCGCTCCCCCAGGGCGCGCAGGAAGCCGGCCAGCACCGCACCGGCCTCCCCGCCGGCCGCGTACAACTGCCCGTCCGGGAAGGCGTCCTGCACCGTGTGCGCGACGTGCACCGCCAGCGCCGAGGCCCCGCTGCCGGACGGCCCCGACAGCCCCACCACCGGCGAGGCGCCGGCCGCGAGCGCGCGCAGCGCCCGCTCCGCCTCCCCCACCAACCCCGCCCGGCCGACCAGGTCGGGAATGTCCGGCGGCAGCTGGCACGGCCGGGGCAGTGCCCGCACCGCGGCCACCGCCACCACCGGCTCCCCGCCCCGGACCCGCTCGGCCAGCTCCGCCACCGCGGCCCCCGGTTCGAGGCCCAGCTCCCGGTCCAGCCGCTCCCGCAGCTCCTCGTACGCCGCCAGCGCCCGCTCGGAACGGCCGCAGCGGTGCAGCGCCAGCAGGTGCAGCCGGTGCACCTCCTCGTCCAGCGGGTACGCCCGCGCGAGTTCGCCCAGCGGCTCCAGCGCCGCCGGTGCCTCCTCGTGCCCGCCGAGCGCGAGGTCCAGGTCGTAGCGCACCTTGAGCGCCGCCAGCCGCCCGGCCGCGAGCCGCTCCCGGGCCCGCTCGGCGAGCGGACCGGGTACGCCCTCCAGCGCCCGCGGCCCCTCCCAGGCGTCGAGCGCCCCGACCAGCAACTCCCGGGCCCGCAGCGGCTCCCGGTGACGCAACGCGACGGCCTCGGCCACCGCGGCCTCGTACCGGAACAGGTCCACCGAGGCGCGCGGCACCGACAACCGGTACCCGCCGGCCGCCGCGACCAGCAGCCCGGGCGCGTCCAGGGCCCGCCGCAACCGGTGCGCGTGGGTGCCGATCTGGCCCACCGGATCCTTCGGCCAGTGCGCGTCGTCCTCGCCCCACACGCCCTCGACCAGCCGGTCCGTCGCCACCAACTCCCCCGGGGCGAGCAGCAGCGCCGCCAGCACCGCACGCTGCTGCGGCCTGCCGAGGTCGGCCTCACGGCCCTCGCACCGGGCGCGCAACGGCCCCAGTACGCGGAAATCGAGCTCCACTCCCCACCCTCTCGGAATTCCGACGTCCAGGGCACAATCTGTGAACAGAGCATAGAAGCCGGGACATGGGGGCGCCGCCGTCCGGACGGAAGTGGCGAGAACCCGGCACGCGACGACTCACGAAACGGGACGACATGGTGGAGATCGGGGGGACCGGACTGCGCTTCGCGCTGCTCGGCCCGCTACGGGCCTGGTACGGGACGGAAGAGGTGGAGCTCGGCCGCCCGCAGCAGCGCGCCTTGCTCGCCGTGCTGATCGGCGCCGCCGGGCGGACGGTCGCGACCTCGGTGCTGGTCGAGGGCGTGTGGGGCGGCACCCCGCCGTCCGACCCGCGCAAGGCCGTCCAGCTGGCCGTCTCCCGGCTGCGCGCCGCGTTCAGGCCGCACACCGCCGGCGACCCGGACCAGCTGCCGCTGCACCGCGTCGGCGACGGCTACGCCCTGCGCACCGCCCCCACCGACACCCAGCAGTGGCAGGCCCTGCTCGCCGAGGCCGAGCACCTGCGCCGGGCGGACGCGCCCGGGCAGGACGTCCGGGAAGTGCTGCGCCGCGCCCAGCGGCTGTGGGCCGGCGAAGCCCTCGCCGGGCTCCCCGGACCGCACGCCGAAGCGCTCCGGGCCCACCTCGCCGAACAGCGCATCTCGGCCAAGGAGACCCAGCTCGAACTGGACGCCGACCTCGGCGACCGCACCGACCTCACCGCCGAGGCCACCGCGCTCGCCCTCGAACACCCCGGCCGGCCCCGGCTCACCGCCGTCCTGATGCGCGCCCTCTACCAGGCCGGGCGTAAGGCCGAGGCGCTCGCCGTCTACGAGGACGCCCGCCCCGCCCTGCCCCCGCACGACCGGGCCGCCGCCGAACTCCAGCTGCGCATCCTGCGCGAGGACACCACCCTGCTGCCCGCCCGGGCCGCCGGCGCCGACCCCGAACCCGCCGCCGAGCCCTGGCAGGCGCCCGACCAGCTGCCCTCCGGACTGCCCGACTTCACCGGCCGCACCGAGGAACTGGACGCCCTCACCGACCGGCTGGCCGGGGCCGGCGGACGGGCCGTCGTGGTCTCCGCCCTGGACGGCATGGGCGGCGTCGGCAAGACCACCCTCGCCGTGCACACCGCCCGGCAGGTCCGCGCCCGCTTCCCCGACGGCCAGCTCTTCGCCGACCTGCGCGGCGCCGACCGCACCCCGCCCGACCCGGGCACCGTGCTGGCCGGCTTCCTGCGCGCCCTCGGCGTCGCCCCCGGCGGGATCCCCGACGACACCGGCGAACGCAGCGCCCTCTACCGCTCGGCCCTCGCCGGGCGGCGCGTCCTCGTCGTCCTCGACAACGCCGCCACCCTCGACCACGTCGAACCGCTGCTGCCCGGCGCGGCCGGCTGCGCCGTCCTGATCACCAGCCGACGGCGGCTCACCGGCCTCTCCGGCGCCCACCACCTGCGCCTGGACACCCTGCCGCCCGCCGAGGCGCTGGAACTGCTCACCCGGATCGTCGGCGCCGACCGCGTCGCCGCCGAACCGGCGGCCGCCGAGGACGTCGTCCGGGCCTGCGGCCTGCTGCCGCTCGCCGTCCGGATCGCGGCCTCCCGGATCGCCACCGACCCCGCGCTCACCCTGGCCGGCCTCGCCGAAGGACTGCGCCAGGAGCACCGGCTGGCCGAACTCAGCGACGGCGAGCGGACCGTCGAGGCCACCTTCGCCCTCTCCTACCACCGCCTCGACCCGGAACTCGCCCGCGCCTTCCGGCTGCTCTCCCTGCCCGACGCCCCCGACCTCCCGCTGTCCTGCGCCGCCGCACTGCTCGGCCGCACCGAGGACGAGGCCGACCGGCTGCTGGAGACCCTCGTCGACCTCAACCTGCTCCACTCCCCCCGCTTCGGCCGCTACGGCTTCCACGACCTCGTCCGCGACTACGCCCGCGGCCGGCTCGCCGCCGAGGAACCGACCGCCGAGCACACCGCCGCCGCCGACCGGCTCACCGACTTCTGCCTCGCCGCCGCCCGCAACGCCGACCGGGCCGCCCGCAAGGCCGAGGACGCCGAACTCAGCCTGCTCCGCGCCCCCGTGGCCTCCCCCGGCGTGCCCATCGCCGACGGCCAGGAGGCCGTGCGCTGGATGCGCGAGCAGGCGGAGGTGCACGCCGCCGCCATCGCGCTCAGCTGCGCCGACCCCTCCCGGCCGCTCGACCGCGCCGCCGAACTCGCCGACCGGATGGGCGCCGTGCTCGCCGAACGCACCCAGACCGGCATCATCGTCGACCTCGCCGGACGCCTCGCCGACGAGGCCGGGGCCCGCGGTGAACACGGCCCGCTCGCCCTCGCCCGCTACCTGCGCGGCGCCATGCTCTGGCACCTCAACCACTACGCCGAATCGGCGGCGGAGCTGCACCGCGCCGTCGACCTCTGCACCACGCCCGAGACCGAACGGGTCCTCGCCAAGGCCCTGGTCAACCTCGGCGGCAACGCCCGCGTCCACGGCCGCCACGCCGAGGCCGCCGAACACGCCGGCCGCGCCGCCGAACTCTTCCACCGCCTCGGCGCCGAACGCGCCGAAGGCAGCGCCCTCGGCGAGTTCGCCTTCAACGCCGCCCAGACCGGACGCCTCGCCGAGGCCCGGGAGGCCGCCGAACGCGGCGCCCGGCTGATGACCGCCGCCGGACCGGTCTCCGCCGCCACCGGCCGCTACTACCTGGCCCGGGTGCTGCGGCTGTGCGGGGACGGCCCGGGCGCCCTCACCCACGCGCTCGGCGCCCGGGACGAGTTCGCCGCCCTCCAGGTCACCGTGTTCGAGGCCGCCGCCGGGGAGCTCGCCGCCCGGATCCACGGCGAGGCCCAGCGCTGGCTGCTCGCCGCCGACGTCGCCGAGGCCGCCCTGCCGCAGGCCCGCCGCACCAGCCCCGCCCTGGAGGCCGGACTGCTGCGCACCCTCGGCACCGCCCTCACCGGCCTCGGCCGCCCGCGCCAGGCCCGGGCCTGCCTCACCGACGCCCTGGACGGCTACCGGCGGCTCGGCCTCGACGAGGACGCGGCCCAGGTCAGCGCCGTCCTGGCCGAGTTGGGGTGACCGGCCCCGGGTGATCGCCCGCTACGCGCGTTGACCGCCTGTCTACCGCGGTCCGGGACCGTACTCCTCATCCGGCCCCGGACCGCGGCACCCGCCGCCCCGGGGCGACACCCCGAGGAGAGGCGCGACCCATGACCACGCTCGTGCACGACGGCCGGGTCCTGACCCCCGCGGCAGCCGACCCGACCGGACCGGGCGTCGACTTCCGCACCGAGCTGCTGACCTCCGTCAACTTCCGGCGGGTCCACGCCGGCGTCCGGCCGCTCACCCCGGACGGACGGCTGGACGCCGCCGCCCAGCGCCACGCCGCCGACCTCGCCGCGCACGACCTCCTCCAGCAGGACGGCACCGACGGCAGCACGCCCTGGCACCGGATCCGGGCGGCCGGCTTCGCGTTCCGCTTCGCCGCCGAGCTCATCGCCCCGGCCGACAGCGTGCCCCGGGCCGTCCAGCTGTGGATGAACAGCCCCCGGCACCGCGACGCCGTGCTCGACCCGCGCTTCGACCACCTCGGCACCGGCTTCGCCCCCGGCCGCTCCGGCGCCCCGGGCCGCTACGTGCTGACCCTCGGCCAGGTCTGACGGCCGACCGCACACCGCAGTGACGCAGTAACACCCACCGCACCCCACCCGAAGGAGAACCGCCATGACCACCCCCACCCGCCGCCTGCTCGCCGGCCTCGGCGCCGCCGCGGCCCTGGCCACCACCGTCCTGGTCGCCGCCCCCGCCGCCCAGGCGGCCACGCCCGGGCCCTGCGACCTCGGGCCGTCCGTCAGCGCCACCGTCAACGTCTTCAACGGCTCCGCCGGCGCCCTCGACCTGCCGTCCGACAACGAGACCAACGGGACGCGGGTCGGCACCTACACCGCCAACCAGTCCCCCGCCCAGACCTGGACGTTCTGGGACTACTGCGACGGCACCACCGCCATCTCGCACGGCGGCAGCGGCAAGGTGCTCGACCTCGACTCGCACGGCACCGGCGCCGTCCAGCTCTGGGACACCCCCGGCGGCTGGGACGGCCTCAACCAGCAGAACGGCCCCGGGATGGGCGCCAACCAGAAGTGGCGGCTGACCGACGAGGACCGCGGCTGGTACCTGATCCGCAACGTCGCCACCGGGCAGTGCCTCAAGGGCAACGGCATCGCCCAGTACACCTCGGTGACCTCCTGCAACGCCGCCGACCCGGCCCAGCGCTGGCACAAGTAGGCACCCCACGGGGCCCGTTCCGCCGGCCGGAGGAACGGGCCTATCCTCGGTCACGTGCCCCTCATCAGCCTGCACGACCGCACCGCCCTCGCCGAACGGTTCCGCACCGACCCCGCGCTGCACCTGTTCGAACTCGGCGACCTCGACGACACCCTCTGGCCCAACACCGCCTGGTACACCGCCGATCCCGACCACGGGCCGGTCGCCCTGCTCTACAGCGGCGGCGACACCCCGGTGCTGCTCGCCTTCGCCCGGCCCGCCGCCGTCCCCGCCCTGGAGGACCTGCTCGGCGCGCTGCGCCCCTTCCTGCCGCGCCGGTTCACGGCCGGGCTCCCGGACGGCGCCGAGCGGGCCCTCGCCCCCGACTACACCACCGAGCGGCGCACCCCGCTGCTGCGGATGATCCTCCCGGACCACGGGCTGCTCCCCGCCGAACCCGGCCACCGCGCCCGGCCGTTGACCCCGTCCGACCAGGGGGATCTGCGCGCCCTGCTGGCCGCGGGCTACCCCGAGTCCTGGTTCGACCCGCGGCTGCTCGCCGGCGGCGGCTACGTCGGCGTCCGCGAGCGGGGGCGGCTGCTGGCCGCCGCCGGGGTGCACGTGCACTCCCCCGCCCACCGGGTCGCCGTGCTCGGCAACGTCGTCACCCACCCCGACGCGCGCGGCCGCGGCCTCGCCCGCGCCTGCGTCACCGCACTGACCCGCCGGCTCGCCCCGACCACCGACCACCTGGGCCTCAACGTCCGCACCGACAACGCCCCGGCGATCCACCTCTACCGGCAGCTCGGCTTCACCACCGTCACCACCTACAACGAACTGGTGCTGACGGCGCGTTGAGGGCCGCCGGCCGGCGGGCCTGGCCGATCATCGTCACGGCATCCGTACGCATGGCGAACAGAATCGCACGGCACCGGATCGACCGAGGTGGCAGGCGGTTCGGGTACCACTGATCACGACTCGGCATCCCTTGTCACGAACCCGCGTGGGACTCGTCACGGCGGCGTCAAGACGGCGGCGAGGAATGGCGCCCGGCTTCCCCACTACGCTATGAACGTCCCTCAGGAGAACCGCCGACACGGCGGTCCGCACGCACGGGGGACCTCACATGAAGACCATCCGCAACAGTCGCACCATGGCCCTGGCCGGCCTGGCCGTGGTCGGCGCGCTCACCATGACCGCCTGCAACGACGACGCCGCGTCGTCCGACAGCGCCACCACCCCGCCGGCCACCCAGGCCCCGGCCACGCCGTCCGCCGCGCCGACCACCCCGGCGGCCTCCGCCTCGGCGGCCGCGCCGACCGGCGGCACCGGCGGTGCGGCCACCGGCGGGACCACCGGCGGCGCCCCGGCCCAGGCCGGTGCGACGGCGGCGCCCGGCACCACGGTGAAGCTCGGCGACGCGGCGACCATCCCGTTCAGCTCGGGCAGCACCAAGGGCACCGTCGCGCTCGCGGTCACCTCGATCGACAAGGGCGACCCGGCCGACCTCACCTCGCTCAAGCTCGGCGACAAGGCCGCGGGCATGGTGCCGTACTACATCCGCTTCAAGGTCACCAACACCGGCAGCACCGACCTGTCCTTCTCCAGCCTGACCCAGGTGAAGGGCACCCTGCCGGACGGCTCGGAGGCCGCCGAGGTGATGCTGATCGGCAGCTTCGACAAGTGCCCGCACCCGTCCTTCCCGAAGGGCTTCACCAACGGGCAGTCGATCACCTCCTGCGTGCTGGCGCTGGCCCCGACGGCCACCAAGGTGTCGGGCGCCGAGTACTGGGGCGAGCCGTACACCCTGGGCAAGGGCGTCAACTGGAAGTGACCCGTCGACGGTGACCGACGGCGACCGCCGGTGCACCTCCGACGACCCGGTGGGCGGGGCGGCTCCGGGCCGCCCCGCCCACCGGCACGCCCACCGGCACGCCCGCCGGTCGGCCGTGGCCGGCCCGCGCTCAGCCCGCGGCCGGCCCGCCGTGGATCCGCAGGAAGGCGTCCACCCCGGACTCCGCCGTCCGCCGGACCTCCTCCTCGGCCACCGGCAGGGCGCCCCAGAAGGAGCGCTCGGCCACGCCGTGGAAGGTCAGCAGCGTGAACCGCTCGGCCGCGAGCCCCGGGTCCGGGACCGCCAGCAGCCCGCGCCCGCCGAGCTCCGCCAGGCACTGCGCGAGGGCGCGCTGGGCCGCCGCCGGGCCGGTCTCCAGCCAGGCCTCCAGGACGTCCGCCGGGATGTTGGCCACCTCGGCCCGGATCGCCCGGCCGAGCGCCCCGAGCTCACCCGCGGCCGGCGCCGCGTTCGCCCGTTCCACCGCGAAGGCGGTGAGGGCGCGCCGCACGTCCACCGCCCCGTCCAGGTGCTCCGCCAGCAACTCCCGCATCCGCTCGGCCAGTTCCGCCGAGTTCTGCAGTGCCACCGACAGGAAGAGGGTCTCCTTGTCGGCGAAGTGGTTGTAGACCGTGCGCTTGGACACCCCGGCCTCGGCCGCGATCGCGTCCATGCTGGCCCGGACGTACCCCTCCCGCCCGAACACCGTGGTCGCGGCCCCGGTGATCGCCCTGCGCTTCTCCGGCCGTCCCGCTGCGCCCGTGGTCGCCACGACCTTCTCCTTCTCCGTCGGCGCCCCGCCGACCGTCTCAGAAACTGCCCGGTGTAGTGTCTGCTGGCCCGTTCACGAGCGGACTTGCCACCGAACAGGCGTGCTCTATGCTGCGTACGATCTCTACACCTCTGTAGAGCAAATCCGAAAACGGGCCTGCCCCCGAGCAGCAGCGGGAAACCGAGAACGGGAACCGGCCGGCCGAACACCAGCGTCCCGTACTGGCAGCGCCGCAACCGCTCTACCACGGCAGACCCGGCGCAGCGCCGACGTGGCGCGCGAAGCACGGGAACACCCGGGGGTGAGTGAGTGGCGGGGCAGCGAGGACGTTCGTCCGACCAGGGTTCGCGACGGCGGACGACGAGCCGGCCCGCGGGCCCCACGCGTCCCTTCTCCGGCGGGCCCGCACTGCCCGCGGTGGCGGCCCTCGGGCTGCCGCTGGTCGGCGCGGTGGTCGACGAGTTCTCCGGGCCGGGCATGGGCCTGGCCTTCGCGGTGTGCGCGGTGCTCGGCACCGGCGTCGCGGCCGGGCTCAGCACCCGCCGCGGCTGGTGGTGGGTGGTCGCCGCCTCCCCGCTGGTGGTGCTCGGCGTGACGGCCGCGGCCGAACTGGCGGCGAACGGCGACACGTACCGGGGCAAGGCCCTGGCCACCGGCGCCGCGAAGTGGGTGGTGCACGGTTTCCCGGTGATGGCGCAGGCCGCCGTGGCGGCCCTACTGGTGATCGTGGCCCGGGTGGTCCTGGACCGGAGGAGGCAGCATGGCTGACGAGCGTGAGCACGAGCGGGAACGGGAACGGGAACGGCCGGGGGGCGGCCGGGCCGCCGACCGCAGGGCCGCGGCGGCCCCGGCGGCGGGGCGCCGCAACTCCCCGCTGCTGATCGTCGGCCGGGTGGTCGCCACCACGGTGGGCTTCGCGGTGTTCGCGGCCAGCGGGGTGGTCTGGTACGAGTACACGTCGCTGACCGACGGGATGACCACGTCCAACGCGATCGCGGAGACCAAGAAGGACGCCCCCAAGCACCTGGACAACTCGGTCAACCTGCTGCTGATCGGCCTGGACAGCCGCAAGGCCATGGACGGCTCCGACCTGCCCCCGCAGTTCGTCCAGGACGAACTGCACGCCGGGCACAGCTCGGACATCGGCGGCTACAACACCAACTCCCTGATCCTGCTGCACATACCGGCCGGCGGCGGCAAGGTGCAGGCGGTCTCCATCCCGCGCGACGACTACGTCATGACCTACAACGGCGACGGCTCCCAGCAGGGCATGCACAAGATCAAGGAGGCGTACGGCAACGCCAAGGACGCCTTCGACCGGAGCCCGAAGGCCAAGGGCCTCAAGGGCGCCGACCTGGAGAAGGCCGGCCGCGACGCCGGCCGCGCGGCCACCATCCGCACCGTCCAGACCTTCGTGAACCAGCCGGTGGACCACATCGCCGAGGTCAACCTGATGGGCTTCTACGACATCGCCAAGGCCGTGGAGCCGATCCAGGTCTGCCTGACCCACGACACCAAGGACCCGGCGATGGAGGGCCAGGGCTCCGGCGCCGACTTCAAGAAGGGCATCAACACCCTCAACGCCTCCCAGGCGCTGGCCTTCGTCCGCCAGCGCCACAACCTGGACGACGGCAAGGGCAACACCGGCGACTTCGCCCGCACCCACCGCCAGCAGGCCTTCATCTCCTCCGTCGTGCACAAGCTCAAGCAGGACGGCATCATCAGCGACCTCGGCAAGCTCAAGGACCTGTTCGGCGTCGTCCAGAAGGACCTGGTGATCGACAACGAGTGGAACGTCCTGGACTTCGCCCAGCAGGCCCCGGCGCTGACCGGCGGCAACGTCGAGTTCAACACCCTGACCTTCGACGGCTTCGGCACCAGGAACGGGCAGGACGTCAACCTGGTCACCCCCTCGAAGATCCAGAAGGTGGTCAAGCAGCTGTTCGGCTACGCCGACGCGGCCGCCCCGGCGGGCGGCGCCACCGACGCCCCCACCACCGAGGCCCCGGCCAGCCCCTCGCCGAGCGCGACAGCCCCGGCCAAGGCGGCCTCCCCGGCCACCGTCGACGTGTACAACGCCTCCACCGCCGCCGGGGTCTCCTCCTCCGCCGAGGCCAAGGCCCTGGTCGCGATGGGCTTCAAGGAGGGCACCACCGGCCCGGCCCGCAGCAAGCCGAAGACCACCACGGTGACCTACGGCAAGGGCGCCAAGGAGGCCGCCGACCAGGTCGCCGCCCGCTACGGCGTGACCGCCACCGAGTCCGCCACCGCCGCCGCCGACCACGTGGTGGTCACCCTCGGCACCGCCTTCACCGGCGCCGACGACAAGTCCGCCGCCCCCGGCGGCCCCACCCCCACCGGCGACCCGGCCGCCAACCTGCCGATGCAGGGCCCCGGCGTCGACGCCACGTCCGACGGCGGCATCCCCTGCGTCTTCTGACGCGAACCGCGGCACCGCACGAGGGAGGTCCCCGCCGGGGCCTCCCTCGGCGCTTTCCCTGGCCGACCCTTGACCGACTCCTGGCCGACTCCTGGCGCGATTCTCCGTACTGTGTATAGTGTACTGCGTACGGGATAACCCGTGCGCAGTGACGAGAGGGCTCCGTATGCAGATCACCAGCACCGTCGTCTCCCTGACCGTCGAGGACACCACCCCCTCCGCCGCCTTCCTCCAGCGGCACTTCGGCTACACCGAGCTGATGTCCGCCGACGGCTTCGTCTCGCTCGGCCACCCCGGCGGCGGGGTCGGCGTCGTCTACCTGCGGCGCGGGCTGGAGGTGCTGCCCGAGGAGCAGCGGCACCGGACCGCGAACGGGGTGATCCTGGCGTTCACCGTCGAGGACGTCGCGGCGGAGGAGGCGCGGCTGCGCGGCGAGGGGGTCGAGATCACCCTGCCGCTGCGCGAGGAGCCGTGGGGCGAGAAGCTCTTCCAGGTCACCGACCCGAACGGGGTCCCGATCGAGCTGGTGGAGTGGGCCCGGCCGTAGCCGTGAACGCGTGGGCGCCCCCGTCCCGGAAGGGGACGGGGGCGCCCACGCGTCGCGTCGCGGCGGGACCGGGCGGGGTGGTCAGTCCACCGTCCAGGCGTCGCCGCCCGCCAGCAGGGCCGCCAGGTCGCCCGGCCCGCGGTGGGCGACGGCGGCGGCCAGCTGGCTGTCCATCAGCTCGTCGTAGACCGGGCGCCGGACGTCGCGCAGCACGCCGATCGGCGTGTGGTGCAGGGTGTCCGCGTCGGCGATCCGGGAGAGCGCGAAGGCGCCGGTCGGGCCGGCCGCGTGGGCGTCGTGCACCAGCACCCGTGCCTCGTTCTCCGGCGTCACCGGGGCGGTGGACAACTCGCCGTCCTCGCCCCGGAAGACGCCGTTGGCCCCGTCCGCGCCGAAGCGGATCGGCCGCCCGTGCTCCAGCCGGATCAGCGCCTCGTCACGGGTGCCGGCGTCCTTGAGCACCTCGAAGGCGCCGTCGTTGAAGATGTTGCAGTTCTGGTAGATCTCCACCAGCGCCGTGCCCTCGTGCTCGGCCGCCGCCCGCAGCACCGACTGCAGGTGCTGGCGGTCCGAGTCGATGGTGCGGGCGACGAAGGAGGCCTCGGCGCCGATCGCCAGCGACAGCGGGTTGAACGGCGCGTCCAGCGAGCCCATCGGGGTCGACTTGGTGATCTTGCCGAGCTCGCTGGTCGGCGAGTACTGGCCCTTGGTGAGGCCGTAGATCCGGTTGTTGAACAGCAGGATCTTGAGGTTGACGTTGCGCCGCAGGGCGTGGATCAGGTGGTTGCCGCCGATCGACAGCGCGTCGCCGTCCCCGGTCACCACCCACACGCTGAGGTCCCGCCGGGAGGAGGCCAGCCCGGTCGCGATCGCCGGCGCCCGGCCGTGGATCGAGTGCACCCCGTAGGTGTTCATGTAGTACGGGAAGCGCGAGGAGCAGCCGATGCCGGAGACGAATACCGTGTTCTCCCGCCTGATGCCGAGCTCCGGCATGAAGGACTGCACCGCGGCCAGGACCGCGTAGTCCCCGCAGCCCGGGCACCAGCGCACCTCCTGGTCGGTCTTGAAGTCCCGGGCGCTCTGCGGCCCGTCGGCCTTGGGCACCAGCTCCAAGGACGGGAACGCGTGCTCACTCATCGGTGGTCCTCCTCGTCCAGGGTGCCGATCGCCGCCCACAGCACGTCCGCCAACTGCGCCGCCTTGAACGGCAGTCCGCGCACCTGGTTGTAGGACTCGGCGTCCACCAGGTACTTCGCCCGCAGCAGCAGCGCGAGCTGGCCCAGGTTCATCTCGGGCACGATGACCTTCTCGTAACTGCGCAGCACCGAGCCCAGGTTGGCCGGGAACGGGTTGAGGTTGCGCAGGTGCGCCTGGGCGACCTCGCCGCCGTCCGCGCGCACCCGGCGCACCGCCGCGGTGATCGGGCCGTAGGTCGAGCCCCAGCCGAGCACCAGCACCCGGGCGTCGCCGGTCGGGTCGTCGACCTCCAGCGGCTTGACGGTGATCCCGTCGACCTTGGCCTGCCGGGTGCGGACCATCAGGTCGTGGTTGGCCGGGTCGTAGGAGATGTTCCCGGTGCCGTCCTGCTTCTCGATGCCGCCGATCCGGTGCTCCAGGCCGGCCGTGCCGGGCACCGCCCAGGGGCGGGCCAGGGTGTGCTGGTCCCGCAGGTACGGCCAGAAGGCGCCGTCCTCGCGGTTCGGGCCGGTCGCGAACTTCGGGTCGATCTCCGGCAGTTCGTCGACCTCCGGGATCCGCCAGGGCTCCGAGCCGTTCGCCAGGTAGCCGTCCGAGAGCAGGAACACCGGGGTGCGGTAGGTCACCGCGATCCGGGCCGCCTCCAGCGCCGCGTCGAAGCACTCGGCGGGCGTGGCCGGGGCGACGATCGGCACCGGCGCCTCGCCGTTGCGGCCGAACATCGCCTGCAGCAGGTCCGCCTGCTCGGTCTTGGTCGGCAGGCCGGTGGACGGGCCGCCGCGCTGGATGTCCACCACCAGCAGCGGCAGTTCCAGCGAGACCGCCAGGCCGATCGTCTCCGACTTGAGCGCCACGCCCGGCCCGGAGGTGGTGGTCACGCCGAGCGCCCCGCCGAAGGCCGCGCCGAGCGCGGCGCCGATGCCGGCGATCTCGTCCTCGGCCTGGAAGGTGCGCACCCCGAAGTTCTTGTGCCGGCTCAGCTCGTGCAGGATGTCCGAGGCCGGGGTGATCGGGTACGAGCCCAGGTAGAGCGGCAGCCCGGAGCGCTGCCCGGCGGCGATCAGCCCGTAGGACAGCGCCAGGTTGCCGGAGATGTTGCGGTAGCGCCCGGCCGGGAGCTTGGCCGGCGGCACCTCGTAGGAGACCGCGAAGGACTCGGTGGTCTCGCCGAAGTTCCAGCCCGCCCGGAAGGCGCTGATGTTGGCCTCGGCGATCTGCGGCTTCTTGGCGAACTTGGCGCGCAGGAAGGACTCGGTGCCGTGGGTGGGCCGGTGGTACATCCAGGACAGCAGGCCCAGGGCGAACATGTTCTTCGCCCGCTCGGCGTCCTTGCGGGCCAGCCCGCTGTCCTTGAGCGCCTCCAGGGTCAGCGTGGTGAGCGGGACCCGGTGCAGGTGGAAGGCGTCCAGCGAGTCGTCGCCGAGCGGGTCCGCGGCGTAACCGACCTTGGCCAGCGCGCGCTTGGTGAACTCGTCGGTGTTGACGATGATCTCCGCGCCGCGCGGCAGGTCCGGCAGGTTCGCCTTCAGGGCCGCCGGGTTCATCGCCACCAGCACGTTCGGGGCGTCGCCCGGGGTGAGGATGTCGTGGTCGGCGAAGTGCAGTTGGAAGGACGAGACGCCCGGCAGGGTGCCGGCGGGGGCCCGGATCTCGGCCGGGAAGTTCGGCAGCGTGGAGAGGTCGTTGCCGAACGCGGCCGTCTCCGAGGTGAACCGGTCCCCGGTGAGCTGCATACCGTCGCCGGAGTCCCCCGCGAAGCGGATGATCACCCGGTCGAGTCTGCGAACGGGCTTGGGGCGCCTCTCCGGTGGACCGCCCGGGGCGTGCGGGCCGGCTGGTCCGGCCGCTCCGGGGCGTCCGTCACCACTGCCGGTACGACCCTCGTCGCCGCCCGATCCGTCCACTGCCTCCGACTGATCGACCTGACTGGTCACTGCCGCGGACCTCCTCGTGGACGCACCACCGCGGGCGCGGCCCCGTGCCCCGTCCGCTTGGTGCACCGCTCGCATCCTATGCGCGCGACCTCGGGCCCGGTTGGAACTCCCGCAGGAATTTCCCCCGCCCACGCCGCTACCGCACCCAAGGACAACGCCCGGCCGCCGGAGATCATTCCGGGTACGGAGCAGCCGCCCCGCGGCGGGCGCCCCGAACAGCCCCCGAACAAACCCCGGACGGCCCGAACAGCCCCGGGCGGCCCCGAACGGCCCCGGGCGGCCCCCGGCTAGGAGTTGAGGTAGGTCAGCACCGCGAGCACCCGGCGGTGGTCCTCCGCGCTCTGCGCCAGCCCCAGCTTGAGGAAGATGTTGCTGACGTGCTTCTCCACCGCCCCGTCGGACACCACCAGCTGCTTGGCCACGGCGGCGTTGGTGCGCCCCTCCGCCATCAGACCGAGCACCTCGCGCTCGCGCGGCGTGAGATTGGCCAGGACGTCGCCCTTGCGGCTGCGGCTGAGCAGCTGCTGCACCACCTCCGGGTCCAGCGCGGTGCCGCCCTCGGCGACCCGCACCACCGCGTCCGCGAACTCGCGCACCTCGGCGACCCGGTCCTTCAACAGGTAGCCGACGCCCCGGGTCGACCCGGCCAGCAGCTCGGAGGCGTAGCGCTCCTCCACGAACTGCGACAGCACCAGCACGCCCAGCTGCGGATAGCGCCCGCGCAGCTCCACGCAGGCGCGCAGGCCCTCGTCGGTGTGGGTCGGGGGCATCCGCACGTCCGAGACCACCACGTCCGGCAGGGCGTCCGCCGCCGCCAGGTCGTGGATCGTCTTCACCAGGGCCGCACCGTCCCCGACCCCCGCCACGACCTCCAGGCCGCGGTCGGTGAGCAGCCTGGTCAGGCCTTCCCGGAGCAGTACGGAGTCCTCGGCGATGACGACGCGGCGCATGGCGACCTTCCGGGCAGGCGTGAGCTGACGGGTGTCAGTCTCCCCCATCCGCCCGCGCCCGCACGGGCTCGGGGTCGGATCCGCCCGGGGACGCTCACATGGTGCGGATGGCCACCGCGTCGCACAGCCCGTCCAGGGCGGCCTTCGCCGCGCAGTCCGGCAGCGGGGCCAGCAGCGCCCGGGCCTCCTCGGAGTGCCGCAGGGTCTCCCGGCGGGCGCGCTCCAGGGCGGGGTGGGCGCGCAGCAGGCGCAGCGCCTCGGCGTGCAGGTCGTCGTCCGAGAGGTCCCCGTCGAGCAGTTCGCGCAGCCGGGTGTCGGCCGGGTCGTCCGGGTCGGCCGGCATCTGCTCCAGCAGCAGGGTCGGCAGGGTCGGCACGCCCTCGCGCAGGTCGGTGCCGGGGGTCTTGCCGGACTCGTGGCCGTCGCTGGCGACGTCCAGGACGTCGTCGGCGAGCTGGAAGGCGATGCCGATCCGCTCGCCGAACTCGCCGAGGGTGTCCACCAGTGCGGGCGGGGCGCCGGCCATCAGCGCTCCTATCCGGCAGGAGACGGCGATCAGCGATCCGGTCTTGCCGGCCAGCACGTCCAGGTAGTGCAGCAGCCGGTCGGCCTCCGGGCCGGGGCCGCGGGTCTCCAGGATCTGGCCGGTCACCAGCCGCTCGAAGGCCTCGGCCTGCATCCGGACCGCCTCCGGGCCGAGGTCGGCCAGCACCTGGGAGGCGCGGGAGAACAGGAAGTCGCCGGTGAGGATGGCCACCGAGTTGTCCCAGCGGGAGTTGGCGCTCTCCGCGCCGCGGCGCACCGGGGCCTCGTCCATCACGTCGTCGTGGTACAGCGTGGCCAGGTGGGTCAGCTCGACGACCACCGCGGCCGGCACCACCCCGGGCGCCCCCGGGTCGCCGAACTGGGCGGCCAGCAGCAGGAGCAGCGGGCGGAAGCGCTTGCCGCCGGCCTCGATCAGGTGGGAGGCGGTGACGGTGATGAAGGGGACGTCGCTCTTGACGGCCTCGGAGAGCGCCGCCTCCACCGCGTCCAGTCCGGCCTGGACGTCCCGGGTCAGGTCGCGGTCCTGCACGCTGAGCCCGAAGGGTCCCACGACGGTCACGAAGACCACTCCTCTGTCCCTGGTCGATCTAGCGGCCTGGTCCCTGAGTGCCGCCGCTGGCCATACAGGCAGGGTATCCGGTCGCGAGTGGATCACTGCACGGGCGTGCGGATCCCGTCATGACCGCGCCGGAAGCCCTGGTCAGGAGGCCTGCGCGGACGCAGCGGCGGTGGGGGCGAATTCATCGGGAAACACAGACCGGAGATCGGCCCGCGGATCCGGGCCGATCTCCGAACAAACCGACCGGCTACGGTCAGTACGCGAACAGCGAGGCCTTGGACGCGAGGTCCAGGAAGTACTGCGGCAGCAGGCCCAGACCCAGCGTGACCAGCACCCCCACCCCGATCGCGGTCGCCGTGAAGGCGCTCGGGATCGCCACCGTCGGACCGCCCGGCTGCGGGTCGGAGAAGAACATCAGCACGATCACCCGGATGTAGAAGAACGCGGCCACCGCCGAACTCAGCACACCCACGATCACCAGCGGCGTCGCCCCGCCGGCCGCCGCCGCCTGGAACACCGCGAACTTCCCGGTGAAGCCGGAGGTCAGCGGGATCCCGGCGAAGGCCAGCAGGAACAGCGCGAAGACCGCCGCCACCAGCGGCGAGCGCCGCCCCAGCCCCGCCCAGCTGGACAGGTGGGTCGCCTCCCCCTTGGAGTCGCGCACCAGGGTGACCACGGCGAAGGCCCCCAGCGTCACGAAGGAGTACGCCGCCAGGTAGAACAGCACCGAGGACAGGCCCTGCTTGTTGACCGCGATCACCCCGGTCAGGATGAACCCGGCGTGCGCGATCGAGGAGTACGCCAGCAGCCGCTTGACGTCCTGCTGGGTCACCGCCAGCACCGCGCCGACCACCATGGTCAGGATCGCCACGCCCCACAGCACCGGCCGCCAGTCCAGCCGCAGGCCCGGGAAGGCCACGTAGAACAGCCGCAGGAACGCCCCGAACGCGGCGACCTTGGTGGCCGCGGCCATGAAGCCGGTCACCGGGGTCGGCGCGCCCTGGTAGACGTCCGGGGTCCAGGAGTGGAACGGCACCGCGCCCACCTTGAACAGCAGGCCCACCGCCAGCAGCGCCAGGCCGGTCAGCAGCAGCGCGTCGCTCTGGGTGCTGCTCAGCTGCGCCGGGGTCGTCATCGCCTTGCCGGAGATGACGTCCGCGATGTCGCCGAGCTTGACGCTGCCCGCGTAGCCGTACAGCAGCGCGGTGCCGAACAGGAAGAACGCCGAGGCGAAGGCGCCCAGCAGGAAGTACTTGACCGCCGCCTCCTGGGACAGCAGCCGGCGGCGCCGGGCCAGCGCGCACAGCAGGTACAGCGGGAGGGAGAAGACCTCCAGCGCCACGAACATGGTCAGCAGGTCGTTGGCGGCTGGGAAGAGCAGCATGCCGCCGACCGCGAACAGGGTCAGCGGGAAGACCTCGGTGGTCGCGAAGCCGGCCCGGACCGCGTCCCGCTCCTGCTCCCCGCCCGGGGTGGCGGACGCCTGGGCGGCGAAGGCGTCGGCGGGCAGGCCGCCGGCCTTGGGCTCCAGCCTGCGCTCCGCGTAGGTGAGCACCGCGACGACGGCGACCAGCAGGATCACGCCCTGGAGGAACAGCGCCGGGCCGTCCAGGGCGACCGACTCCATGGCCAGCAGGTCGACCCGCGGCGCGCCGTGGCCCTGCGTCGCCAGCACCACCACGGCGGCGAACGCGCCGGCCAGCGCGACCAGCGCCAGCGACACCTGGGTCCAGTGCCGCAGCCGGCGCGGGACGAAGGCCTCGACCAGGACGCCCGCCACGGCGGCCCCGAAGACCACCAGCATCGGGGAGAGTTGGCCGTACTCGATGTGCGGCGCCGGGATGCCGGGGGTGTTGCCGCCGACGGCGGCGAGCACTGCGGTGGCACTCACTTCTGCTCACCTCCTGAGGTGGCGGCGACCGGGTGGGCCGGCGCCGGGTCGGTCCGGTGGACCTGCGAGAGCGTCGCGTCCACCGAGGGGTTCACCAGGTCGGTGAGCGGCTTCGGGTACACCCCGAGCAGGATCGTCAGCGCCACCAGCGGTGCCACCACGGCCAGTTCCCGGACCTTGAGGTCGGGCATCGCGCGCACGCCCTCCTTCACCGGGCCGGTCATGGTGCGCTGGTACAGCAGCAGCGCGTACAGCGCGGCCAGCACGATGCCGAGGGTGGCGACGACGCCGATCGCCGGGTAGCGGGTGAAGGTGCCCACCAGCACCAGGAACTCGCTGACGAACGGGGCCAGTCCCGGCAGCGACAGGGTCGCCAGGCTGCCGATCAGGAAGGTCCCGGCGAGCACCGGGGCGACCTTCTGCACGCCGCCGTAGTCGGCGATCAGCCGCGAGCCGCGGCGCGAGATCAGGAAGCCGGCCACCAGCATCCACGCGGCGGTGGAGAGGCCGTGGTTGACCATGTAGAGGGTCGCGCCGCTCTGCCCCTGGCTGGTCATCGCGAAGACGCCCATGATGATGAAGCCGAAGTGCGAGATCGAGGCGTAGGCGACCAGCCGCTTGATGTCCTTCTGGCCGACCGCCAGCAGCGCGCCGTAGACGATCCCGACCAGCGACAGCACCAGGATCGCCGGGGCGAAGGTCTTCGAGGCGTCCGGGAACAGCCCGAGGCAGAAGCGCAGCATCGCGAAGGTGCCGACCTTGTCCACCACCGCGGTGATCAGCACCGCGGTGCCGGCCGTCGCCTCGCCCATCGCGTTCGGCAGCCAGGTGTGCAGCGGCCACAGCGGGGCCTTCACCGCGAAGGCGAAGAAGAAGCCGAGGAACAGCGCGTTCTGCGCCGTCCCGGACAGCTTGAGGCTGCCGCCGGCGATCGCCCCGGTGAGGGTCGGCAGGTCGAAGGTGCCGAAGCCCTGCTCCTGGGCGATCACGTACAGCCCGATCACCGCGGCCAGCATCACCAGGCCGCCGAGCAGGTTGTACAGCAGGAACTTGACGGCCGCGTAGGAGCGCTGGCGCGCCGAGTCCGGGCCGCCGGCCCGGTCGCCGAAGCCGCCGATCAGGAAGTACATCGGGATCAGCATGGCTTCGAAGAACACGTAGAACAGGAAGACGTCGGTGGCGTAGAAGGACACCACCACCATCGCCTCCACCGCCAGGATCAGGGCGAAGAAGGCCTGGGTGCGCCGTTTGTTCTCGAAGCTGCCGTCGGGGCCCGGGGCGGCCGGGTCCGCGTCGTGCCAGGAGGCCAGCATCACCATCGGCACCAGGACGGCCGTCAGCAGGGCCAGCACCGCGCCGATGCCGTCCACGCCGAGCGAGAAGGTGATGCCGAAGGAGCGGATCCAGCTGTACGACTCGGTCAGCTGGAACCGGGCGCCGTGCGGGTCGAAGCGCAGCGCCACCAGGGCGGCCAGCACCAGGGTCACCCCCGACACGGCCAGCGCGACGGTCTTGATGGTGCGCCGCCGGGCCGCGTTCGACCCGGCGGGCAGGGCGGCGGTCAGCACCGCGCCGGCCGCCGGGACGGCACAGGTGGTGGTCAGTAGCACGCTCACGGCCTGGCCTCCCGACGCGTTTCCCCGCCCCGAGCCGAAGGGCGCGCCGGTGCCGAGAGCGATGAGCGACCAGCGACCGACGAAGGAGGGAGTGCCGGAGCGAAGAGTGCCGGCGCCGGGTCCGAGCGCCCGGAGGCGAGCGGGCGAATCACAGTCATCACACGGACCTCATCAGGAGAGTCGAGGCGACCAGCACCAGCGTGCCGCCGAACATGGAGAGCGCGTACGAGCGGACGAAGCCGTTCTGGACCCGCCGCAGCCGGCCGGACAGGCCCCCGATGAGGGCGGCCAGGCCGTTGACGAAGCCGTCCAGGCCGCGGCTGTCGAAGTAGACCAGGGTCGCCGCCAGCGCCGAGCCCGGCCGCACCAGCACCGCGTGGTTGAAGTCGTCCTGCAGCAGGTCGCGGCGGGCCGCCCGGGTGAGCGGGGAGCCGACCGGCGGCACCACCGGGACGGGCGAGCGCCCGTACATCAGGTACGCCAGCCCGACGCCGGCCAGCATGCAGGCCGTGGTCAGCCCGGTGACCGTCCAGGAGCCGAGCGGCGGGTTGCCCTCGCTGTGGCCGGTGACCGGCTCCAGCCACTTCAGGAAGGAGCCGTGGTAGACGAACAGCCCGCCGGCGAAGACCGAGCCGAAGGCCAGCAGGACCATCGGCACGACCATGGTCCGCGGCGACTCGTGCGGGTGCGGGAGGTTGCCCTCGGCGTCCGGCTGCCAGCGCTTCTCGCCGAAGAAGGTCAGCAGCATCACCCGGGTCATGTAGAACGCGGTGACGGCCGCGCCGACCAGCGCGCACAGGCCGAGGATCCAGCCCTCGGTGCCGCCCTTGGCGAAGGCCGCCTCGATGATCTTGTCCTTGGAGAAGAAGCCGGACAGCCCGGGGAAGCCGATGATGGCCAGGTAGCCCAGGCCGAACGTGGCGAAGGTCCACGGCATGTGCCGCCACAGGCCGCCGTAGCGGCGCATGTTCACCTCGTCGTCCATGCCGTGCATGACCGACCCGGCGCCGAGGAACAGCCCGGCCTTGAAGAAGCCGTGGGTCACCAGGTGCATGATCGCGAACACGTAGCCGATCGGGCCCAGCCCGGCCGCCAGGACCATGTAGCCGATCTGCGACATGGTCGAGCCGGCCAGCGCCTTCTTGATGTCGTCCTTGGCGCAACCGACGACCGCACCGAACAGCAGCGTCACCGCACCGACCACCACCACGGCGGTCTGGGCGTCCGGCGCCAGGTCGAAGATCGCCGAGGACCGGGTGATCAGGTAGACCCCGGCGGTCACCATGGTGGCCGCGTGGATCAGGGCCGAGACCGGGGTCGGGCCCTCCATCGCGTCCCCCAGCCAGGACTGCAGCGGCACCTGCGCCGACTTGCCGCACGCGGCCAGCAGCAGCATCAGGCCGATCGCCGTCAGCCTGCCCTCGCTCGCCCCGTGCACCGCCCCGACCGCGCCCTCCGAACCGAGGACCGGGGTGAAGGCGAAGGAGCCGAACTCGGCGAACATCAGCATGATCGCGATCGACAGGCCCATGTCGCCGACCCGGTTGACCAGGAACGCCTTCTTCGCGGCCGTCGCCGCACTCGGCTTGTGCTGCCAGAAGCCGATCAGCAGGTACGAGGCCAGGCCCACGCCCTCCCAACCGAAGTACAGCAGGAGGTAGTTGTCCGCCAGCACCAGCAGCAGCATGGCGGCCAGGAACAGGTTCAGGTACGCGAAGAAGCGGCGCCGGCGCTCGTCGTGCGCCATGTAGCCCACCGAGTACAGGTGGATCAGCGTGCCCACCCCGGTGATCAACAGCACGAAGGTCATCGACAACTGGTCGAGCCGGAACGAGACGTCGGCCTGGAAGGCGTTCACCGGCACCCAGCTGAACAGGTGCTTCGTCACCGCCCGGTGCTCGACGTCCCGGCCCAGCATGTCCGAGAACAGGGCCAGGCCGAAGCCGAACGAGAGCGCGGCGAGCGCGGTCGCCAGCCAGTGGCCGAAGCGGTCGAAGGCCCGACCGCCCAGGAGCAGCAGGGCGGCACCGGCCAGCGGAGCCGCCACCAGCAGCGGAATGAGAGAGTTCACCGAAGGTCCTCCGCCTACAGCTTCATCAGATTGCTGTCGTCGACCGAAGCGGAGTGCCTGGTCCGGAAGATGGAGACGATGATGGCGAGGCCGACCACGACCTCGGCCGCCGCCACCACCATCGTGAAGAACGCGATGATCTGACCGTCCAGGGTCCCGTGCAGCCGGGAGAACGTCACCAGTGCCAGGTTCGAGGCGTTCAGCATCAGCTCGACGCACATGAACAGCACCACCGCGTTGCGCCGGATCAACACCCCGGACGCGCCGATGGTGAACAACAGGGCGGACAGATAGAGGTAGTTGACCGGATTCACCGCTCTCCCTCCCCGGCCTCGCGCGGCTCGGACCCGTGGCCCGGGACCGGCTCCAGGGGCCCGCGCGGAGCCGCCACCACCGGCCGCTCCGAGGACGGCCGGCCCAGCCAGTCCGCCGTACTGTTCTCCAGCTCCGCCATCCGCCGCAGCATCTCCTGGCTGACGTCCCGGACCTGGCCGCGCTCGCGCAGCGTCGCCATCACCGAGTCCTCCGCGATCGTGCCGTCCGGCAGCAGCGCCGGCACGTCCACCGCGTTGTGCCGCGCGTACACGCCCGGCGCCGGCAGCGGCGGCAGCTGGATGTTGTCCCGCACCCGCTGCTCCGCCAGCTCCCGCTGGGTCTTCGGCGCCTTCACGTGCTCCCGGTGGGTCAGCACCATCGCGCCGACCGCCGCGGTGATCAGCAGCGCGCCGGTGACCTCGAAGGCCCACACGTAGCGGGTGAAGATCAGCCGGGCCAGGCCCGGCACGTTGCCCTCGGCGTTCGCCTCGGCCAGCCCGGTGAAGTGGTCCAGCCGCGCGTTCGCGATGCCCGCGATCAGCAGCACCCCGAAGCCCAGCCCGCACAGCACCGCCGCGAACCGCTGGCCCTTCAACTGCTCCTTGAGGGAGTCCTCGCTGGTCACGCCGACCAACATCACCACGAACAGGAACAGCATCATGATCGCGCCGGTGTACACCACGATCTGCACCACGCCCAGGAACACCGCGCCCTGGGCCATGTAACAGACCGCCAGCGCCAGCATGGTCGCCGCCAGGCACAGCGCGCTGTGCACCGCCTTGCGCATCAGCAGCATCCCCAGCGCGCCACCGACCGCGATCACCGCGAGCACCCAGAACTGGACGGCCTCACCCGTGGAGGTCGTCCCGCCCGCCGCCGCCAGCTGTGCGATCACTGCCGCACCTCCTTCTCCCGGTCGGTGCGCTCCTGCTGGACCGTCCCCGGCGCCGCCCCCGTGATCTCGCCCCGGTAGTACGCACCCTCGTCGGTGCCCGGGAAGATCGCGTGCGGGGTGTCGACCATGTCCTCCGACAGGCCCACCAGCAGCTGCTCCTTGGTGAAGATCAGGTCCTTGCGGGAGGAGTCCGCCAGCTCGTACTCGTTGGTCATCGTCAGCGCCCGGGTGGGACAGGCCTCGATGCACAGCCCGCACAGGATGCAGCGGGCGTAGTTGATCTGGTACACCGCGCCGTAGCGCTCACCCGGCGAGTAGCGCTCCTCGTCCCGGTTGTCCGCGCCCTCCACGTAGATCGCGTCGGCCGGGCAGGCCCACGCGCACAGCTCGCAGCCGACGCACTTCTCCAGCCCGTCCGGATGCCGGTTCAGCTGGTGGCGGCCGTGGAAGCGCGGAGCCGTGGGCTTCTTCTGCTCCGGGTACTGCTCGGTCAGCCGCTTCTTGAACATGGCCTTGAAGGTCACGCCGAAACCGGCGGCCGGACCGAGCACCGACGGCCGGTCGGCCCGCTCGGGCCGGCCCGTCTGGTCGGACGACATCGCGGATCAGCTCCCTTCGGAATGGTCGGCCCCGTTGAGGGCGTCCTGGAGTTGCTTCGGGGCCCGGCCCGGCCGGCGCGGCACCGGCGGCAGCACCTGCCCGGGCAGCGGCGGCACCGGGTACCCACCCGCCATCGGATCGAACTCGCCCTTGCCCGGGGCCTCCTGCTCCGGCCCGGGCTCCTTCTCCTTGCGCAGGAAGTCCCGGACCAGCGCCAGCAGCAGGATCGCGCCGACCGGCGCGCCCACGTAGAGCACCACCTCGCCGAAGCCGTACCCCTCGTTGCGCAGCGCCCGCACGCTCGCGATCAGCACCAGCCACACCAGCGAGACCGGGATCAGCACCTTCCAGCCCAGCTTCATGAACTGGTCGTAGCGCAACCGCGGCAGCGTGCCGCGCAGCCAGATGAAGAAGAACACCAGCAGCTGGATCTTCAAGGTGATCCACAGCATCGGCCACCAGCCGTGGTTGGCGCCCTCCCAGAAGGCCGACACCGGCCACGGGGCCCGCCAGCCGCCCAGGAACAGGGTCGACGCCACCGCCGAGACCGTCACCATGTTGACGTACTCGGCCAGCATGAACATCGCGAACTTCAACGAGGAGTACTCGGTGTTGAAACCGCCCACCAGCTCGCCCTCGGCCTCCGGGAGGTCGAACGGCGCCCGGTTGGTCTCCCCGACCATCGCGATGACGTAGACGATGAACGACACCGGCAGCAGCACCGCGAACCACTTCGGCTGCTGGTGCGCCACGATCTCCGAGGTCGACATCGACCCCGAGTAGACGAACACCGCCGCGAAGGACAGGCCCATCGCGATCTCGTAGCTGATCATCTGCGCGGCCGACCGCAGGCCGCCCAGCAGCGGGTACGTCGAACCGGAGGACCAACCGGCCAGCACGATCCCGTAGATGCCGATCGAGGCGGTGGCCAGGATGTAGAGCAGCGCCACCGGGAAGTCGGTCAGCTGCAGCGGCGTCCGGGTGCCGAAGACCGACACCTCCTCGCCGGCCGGGCCGAACGGGATCACCGCGAAGGCCATGAACGCCGGGATCGCGCAGACGATCGGGGCCAGGACGTAGACCACCTTGTCCGCGCCCTTGACGACCAGGTCCTCCTTGAGTGCCAGCTTCACGCCGTCCGCCAGCGACTGCAGCAGGCCCCACGGCCCGTGCCGGTTCGGCCCGATGCGCAACTGCATCCAGGCCACCACCTTGCGCTCCCAGACGATCGTCACCAGCACCGTCAGCACCAGGAAGGCGAAGCAGAACACCGCCTTCAACAGCACCAGCCACCACGGGTCCTGGCCGAAGAAGTGGAGCGTCTCGTACGGCTGCGGAGTCGTCATCGGACCTCCCCTTCCCGGGACCCGCCCTCGACGGCGACCGGCGCGAGCTCGGCCGCGGCGATCGTCACCAGATGGCCGACGGTGGTGCCGAGCGCGCGGTGCGCGCCGCCCGGCGTGGAGTTGAGCGGGATCCAGACCGTACGGTCCGGGACCGAGTCGGTCACCTCCAGCGGCAGGACCAGCGAACCCGCCGGACCGGTCAACCGCAGCGCACCGGCGGCCTCCGCGCCGACCTCGGCGCCGACCCCCGTGCCGACACCCGCGCCGACCTCCTTGGCGCCGATCTCCTTCGCGGTGGCCGACGACACCCGGGCCACCGCCCGGTGCCGCGTCCCCGCCAGGTGCGGATCGCCGTCCTGCAACGAGCCCTCGTCCAGCAGCAGCCGCCAACCCGCCAGCACCGCCTGGCCGGTGGCCGGACGCGGCAGCACACCCGGGTGCGCCGCCGGATCCGCCGCGCGGTCACCCCGCCACGGCCCGAAGCGGTCCAGCTCCAGCCGGGCCGCCCGCACGTCCGCCAGGCCCAGCCGGTGCCCCAGCGCGTCCGCCAGCATCGCCAGCACCCGCAGGTCCGACTGGAGGTGACGGCCCATCTGCTGGTCCGGCTTGAGCGCGGCCTCGAACATCCGCACCCGGCCCTCCCAGTCCAGGAACGTCCCCGCCTTCTCCGCCACCGCCGCCACCGGCAGCACCACGTCGGCCCGGCCCGTCACCGCCGACGGCCGCAGCTCCAGCGACACCACGAACGGCAGCGCCGCCAGCGCCTCCCCGGCCAGCGCCGGATCCGGCAGATCGTCAAGGTCCACCCCGCCGACCAGCAACGCGTCCAGATCGCCCCGCGCCGCCGCGGTCAGGATCTGGCCGGTGTCCCGGCCCGGACGCGACGGCAGCTCCGCCACCCCCCACACCGAGGCCGCCTGGGCCCGCGCCGCCGCGTCCGCCACCGGACGGCCGCCCGGCAGCAGACCCGGCAGCGCGCCGGCCTCCACCGCCCCGCGCTCCCCGGCCCGGCGCGGCACCCAGGCCAGCGCCGCCCCGGTCGCGTGCGCCAACCGCAGCACCGCCGTCAACGCACCCGGCACCGACGCCAGCCGCTCACCCGCCAGGATCACCGCACCCGGCCGGCGCAACAGCTCCGCCGCCCGCCCGGCCTCGTCGTTCAACGGCTCGTCCGCCGCCAGCGCCGCGAACCACTCCGGCTCCGTCCCCGGCGCCGCCGGCAGCAGCGCACCGCGCAGCTTCGCCAGCCCCCGGGAGGCGAACGACGCCACCGAGAACACCTTGACGCCGTTGCCCCGGGACGCCTTGCGCAGCCGCAGGAAGACGATCGGCGACTCCTCCTCCGGCTCGAACCCCGCCAGCAGCACCGCCGGAGCCTGCTCCAGCCGCGCGTAGTCGACGCCCGAACCGTCCACGTCCACCCCGCGCCCGGCGACCGCCGCGGCCAGGAAGTCCGCCTCCTCACCGCTGTGCGGGCGGGACCGGAAGTCCACGTCGTTGGTGCCCAGCACCACCCGGGCGAACTTCGCGTACGCGTACGCGTCCTCCACCGTCACCCGGCCGCCCGCCAGCACACCCGTACGGGCCCCGCGCAGACCCTCGGCGGCCCGCCGCAACGCCTCCGGCCAGGAGACCGGCACCAGCTCGCCGTCCACCCGCACCAGCGGGGCCGTCAGCCGGTCCCGCTGCTGGGCGTAGCGGAACGCGAACCGGCCCTTGTCGCAGTTCCACTCCTCGTTCACCGCCGGGTCCTCGCCCGCCAGCCGGCGCAGCACCTTGCCCCGCCGGTGATCGGTGCGCTGCGCGCAACCCGCCGAGCAGTGCTCGCACACGCTCGGCGAGGACACCAGGTCGAAGGGGCGCGAGCGGAAACGATAAGCCGCCGAGGTCAGCGCCCCCACCGGACAGATCTGGATGGTGTTCCCGGAGAAGTACGACTCGAAGTCGTCCCCCTCCCCCGTGCCCACCTGCTGCAGCGCCCCGCGCTCCACCAGGTCGATGAACGGGTCCCCGGCGATCTGCTGCGAGAAGCGGGTGCAGCGCGCGCACAGCACGCAGCGCTCCCGGTCCAGCAGCACCTGGCTGCTGATCGGCAGCGGCTTCGCGTAGGTGCGCTTCATCCCCTCGAACCGGGAGTCCGCCGCGCCGCTGCTCATCGCCTGGTTCTGCAGCGGGCACTCGCCGCCCTTGTCGCAGACCGGGCAGTCCAGCGGGTGGTTGATCAGCAGCAGCTCCATCACGCCGCGCTGGGCCTTCTCCGCCACCGGCGAACTCAGCTGGGTGCGCACCACCATGCCCTCGGCGACCGGGATGGTGCAGGAGGCGACCGGCTTGCGCTGGCCCTCGACCTCCACGATGCACTGCCGGCAGGCGCCGGCCGGATCCAGCAGCGGATGGTCGCAGAAGCGCGGGATCTGGGTGCCGATGGTCTCGGCGGCCCGGATCACCAAGGTGCCCTTGGGGACCTTCACTTCGACGCCGTCGATGGTGAGCGTGACCAGTTCGACCGCGGCTCCGTCGTTCGTGGAGGCGGCCGGCTCGGTGATCGTCACGCGTGCACCTCCCTCTCGGTGGCGGACTGGTGGCCGGGGCGGGGGCCGTCGGCCCAGACGGTGGACGCGGCCGGGTCGAACGGGCAGCGGCGCTCGGCCAGGTGCTGCTCGTACTCGGCCCGGAAGTACTGGAGCGAGGAGACGATCGGGCTCGCCGCGCCGTCGCCCAGCGCGCAGAAGGACTTGCCGTTGATGTTGTCGGCGATGTCGAGGAGCTTCTCCAGGTCCCCGTCGACGCCCTGGCCCGCCTCGATCCGCTTCAACAGCTGGACCAGCCAGTAGGTGCCCTCCCGGCAGGGGGTGCACTTGCCGCAGGACTCGTGGGCGTAGAACTCCGTCCAACGGGTCACCGCCCGCACCACGCAGGTGGTCTCGTCGAAGACCTGCAGCGCCTTGGTGCCGAGCATCGAGCCCGCCGCGCCGACGCCCTCGTAGTCCAGCGGGACGTCGAGGTGCTCGTCGGTGAACATCGGGGTGGAGGAGCCGCCCGGGGTCCAGAACTTCAACCGGTGCCCGGCCCGGACGCCGCCGGAGAGGTCCAGCAGCTGGCGCAGCGTGATGCCGAGCGGGGCCTCGTACTGGCCGGGGTTGGTGACGTGGCCGGACAGCGAGTACAGCGTGAAGCCCGGGGACTTCTCGGTGCCCAGGCCCTTGAACCACTCCTTGCCGCGGGCCAGGATCGGCGGCACCGAGGCGATCGACTCGACGTTGTTGACCACCGTCGGGCAGGCGTACAGGCCGGCGATCGCCGGGAACGGCGGGCGCAGCCTCGGCTGGCCGCGGCGGCCCTCCAGCGAGTCCAGCAGCGCCGTCTCCTCGCCGCAGATGTAGGCGCCGGCGCCGGCGTGGACGGTGATGTCCAGGTTCACGCCCGAGCCGAGGATGTCCCGGCCGAGCAGGCCCGCCGCGTACGCCTCGGCGACCGCGGCGTGCAGGCGGCGCAGCACCGGGACGACCTCGCCGCGCAGGTAGATGAACGCGTGGTCGCAGCGGATCGCGTAGGAGGCGATGACCATGCCCTCGATGAGGGAGTGCGGGTTGGCGAACAGCAGCGGGATGTCCTTGCAGGTGCCCGGCTCGGACTCGTCCGCGTTGACCACCAGGTAGTGCGGCTTGCCGTCGTTCTGCGGGATGAACTGCCACTTCATCCCGGTGGGGAAGCCGGCGCCGCCGCGGCCGCGCAGACCGGAGTCCTTGACCAGGGCGATCACGTCGTCCGGGGGCATCGCGAGGGCCGCCTTGAGGCCCTCGTAGCCGTGGTGGCGGCGGTAGGTGGCGAGGGTCCAGGGACGGCTGTCGTCCCAGGGGTCGGACAGGACGGGGGTGAGCAGCTTCTCGGCCGGCTCGGCGGAGGTCATCACGCTTCGGTCCCTTCCTGGCCGTCGGCCTTGCCTTCGTGGCCCGGCTCCCCGTGGCCCGGATCCCCGTGGCGGGGGGCCTCGTGGCGGGGGGAGACCACCTTGGTGCCGGCGGTGCCGGGCAGGGCCTCGCCGCGCGCCAGCCGCAGCCCGGCCAGCGAGGGGGCGCCGCCGGCACCCGACTCGTCGTTGGCGCCCGGGCGCTCGTCCGGGAAGCCGGCCAGGATCCGGGCGGTCTCCTTGAAGCCGCACAGCCGGGCGCCTCGGGTGGGCCGCACCTCGCGGCCGGCCCGCAGGTCGTCGACCAGCCGGCGGGCGCTCTGCGGGGTCTGGTCGTCGAAGAACTCCCAGTTGACCATCACCACGGGGGCGTAGTCGCAGGCGGCGTTGCACTCGATGTGCTCGATCGAGATCTCGCCGTCCTCGGTGGTCTCGTTGTTGCCGATGCCCAGGTGCTCCTGGAGGTCGGCGAAGATCCGGTCCCCGCCGAGCACCGCGCACAGGGTGTTGGTGCAGACCCCGACGTGGTACTTCCCGGCCGGGCGCCGCCGGTACATCGTGTAGAAGGTGGCGACGGCGGTGACCTCGGCCGTGGTGAGCCCCAACTGCTCGGCGCAGAAGCGGATCCCGGTCCGGCTGACGAAGCCCTCCTCGGCCTGCACCAGGTGCAGCAGCGGCAGCAGCGCCGAACGGGCCTGCGGGTAGCGGCCGATCAGCTCGGCGGCGTCGGCGGCCAGCCGGGAGCGCACCTCCTCCGGGTACGGCGGGGCCGGCATCGCCGGCAGTCCCAGTTCGACGTCCGTCACCGGTCCACGCCTCCCATCACCGGGTCGATCCCGGCCACCGCGACGATCACGTCGGCCACCTGGCCGCCCTCGCACATCGCCGCCATCGTCTGCAGATTGGTGAACGACGGGTCCCGGAAGTGCACCCGGTACGGGCGCGTCCCGCCGTCGCTGACCACGTGCACGCCCAGCTCGCCCTTGGACGACTCGACCGCCGCGTACGCCTGGCCGACCGGGACCCGGAAGCCCTCGGTGACCAGCTTGAAGTGGTGGATCAGGGCCTCCATCGAGGTGCCCATGATCTTGCGGATGTGGTCGAGCGAGTTGCCCATCCCGTCCGGGCCGACGGCCAGTTGGGCCGGCCAGGCGATCTTCTTGTCGGCCACCATGACCGGGCCCGGGCGCAGCCGGTCCAGGCACTGCTCGACGATCCGCAGGGACTGCTTCATCTCCTCCAGCCGGATCAGGAACCGGCCGTAGGAGTCGGCGGTGTCGGCGACCGCGACCTCGAAGTCGTAGTCTTGGTAGCCGCAGTACGGATCGGTCTTGCGCAGGTCGTGCGGCAGGCCGGTGGCCCGCAGGATCGGACCGGTGGCGCCCAGGGCCAGGCAGCCGGCCAGGTCCAGGAAGCCGACGTCGACCAGCCGGGCCTTGAACACCGGGTTGCCGGTGGCGAGTTTGTCGTACTCGTGCATCCGGGAGCGGAGCGTGCGGACCGCCTCGCGGATCTGGTCGACGGCGCCGGGCGGCAGGTCCTGGGCCAGGCCGCCGGGGCGGACGTACGCGTGGTTCATGCGCAGGCCGGTGACCAGTTCGAAGACGTCCAGGATCAGCTCGCGGTCCCGGAACCCGTAGACCATCAGGGTGGTGGCGCCGATCTCCATGCCGCCGGTGGCCAGGCAGACCAGGTGCGAGGCGATCCGGTTGAGCTCCATCATCATCACCCGGATGACGCTGGCCCGCTCCGGGATGTCGTCGGTGATGCCGAGCAGCTTCTCGACCGCCAGGCAGTAGGCGGTCTCGTTGAACAGCGGGATCACGTAGTCCATGCGGGTCACGAAGGTGGTGCCCTGGACCCAGCTGCGGAACTCCATGTTCTTCTCGATGCCGGTGTGGAGGTAGCCGATGCCGCAGCGGGCCTCCTTCACCGTCTCGCCGTCGATCTCCAGGATCAGCCGCAGCACGCCGTGGGTGGACGGGTGCTGGGGGCCCATGTTGACGATGATGCGCTCGTCGTCGGCCCGGCCGGCCGCCTCGATCACCTCGCCCCAGTCGCCGCCGGTGACGGTGAAGACCCGGCCCTCGGTGGTGTCGCGGGCATCTGCTTCCTCGTAGTGCTGAGTACTCATCAGCTGTACGACCTCCGCTGGTCGGGAGCCGGGATCTGGGCGCCCTTGTACTCGACGGGGATGCCGCCGAGCGGGTAGTCCTTGCGCTGCGGGTGGCCCAGCCAGTCGTCCGGCATCATGATCCGGGTGAGCGCCGGGTGGCCGTCGAAGACCAGGCCGAAGAAGTCGTAGGCCTCGCGCTCGTGCCAGTTGCTGGTCGGGTAGACGCTCACCACGGAGGGGATCCGCGGGTCGGCGTCCGGCGCGGTGACCTCCAGCCTGATCAGCCGGCCGTGGGTGATCGAACGCAGGTGGTAGACCGCGTGCAGCTCGCGGCCCCGGTCGCCCGGGTAGTGCACCCCGCTCACGCCCAGGCACAGCTCGAAGCGCAGCGCCGGGTCGTCGCGCAGGATGCGCACCGCCTTCAACAGGTGGGTGCGGTCCAGGTGGAAGGTGAGCTCGCCGCGGTCGACCACGGTCTTCTCGACCACCTCGGCCGGGTCCAGGCCCTGCTCCTCCAGCGCGCCCTCGAACTCGTCGGCGACCTCGTCGAACCAGCCGCCGTACGGGCGTTCGCTCGGGCCGGGCAGCACGATCGGGGCGGCCAGACCGCCGAAGCCGGAGGTGTCGCCGGTGCCGTCGGCACCGAACATGCCCTGCCGGCGGCCGACCACCTCGACCGGGATCTCCCGGGGCGGCTGCTCGCGGCGGGACTCGGGTACCTGCTCGCTCATCGCAGCTGCCCCCGCATCTCGCTGATCGGGGTCGCCTTGAGGGCCAGGGCCTCGCCCAACTCCTCGGCGCGGCGCCGGTTCACGCCCAGCGGCTCGTGCTGGATCTTGTCGTGCAGCTTCAGGATCGCGTCCAGCAGCATCTCCGGGCGGGGCGGGCAACCGGGCAGGTAGATGTCCACCGGGACGATGTGGTCGACGCCCTGCACGATCGCGTAGTTGTTGAACATCCCGCCGGAAGAGGCGCAGACGCCCATCGAGATGACCCACTTCGGGTTGGGCATCTGGTCGTACACCTGGCGCAGCACCGGGGCCATCTTCTGACTCACCCGGCCCGCCACGATCATCAGATCGGCCTGCCGGGGGGAGCCCCGGAAGACCTCCATCCCGAACCGGGCCAGGTCGTAGCGGCCGGCACCGGTGGTCATCATCTCGATCGCGCAGCAGGCCAGACCGAAGGTGGCCGGGAAGAGTGACGCCTTGCGCACCCAGCCGGCGGCCGTCTCCACGGTCGTGAGCAGAAAGCCGCTCGGCAGCTTCTCCTCGATTCCCATCAGATCCCTCTCAATGCCCTCAAGTCCTCTGGTACGTCCGGCGATGCGCCCGCGGAGCGTCCGGGGGAACGTCCGGCCCGTCCGAGCTTGTCCGCTCGTTCACAAGGGCGGCGGCGCCACCCCTGCCTCAGTCCCACTCCAGGCCGCCGCGACGCCAGACGTAGGCGTACGCGACGAAGACGGTGGCGATGAACAGGAGCATCTCGACCAGCCCGAAGAGCCCCAGGGAGTCGAAGGTCACCGCCCAGGGGTAGAGGAAGACGATCTCGATGTCGAAGACGATGAAGAGCATCGCCGTCAGGTAGTACTTGATCGGGAACCGACCGCCGCCCACGGGCTGCGGGGTCGGCTCGATGCCGCACTCGTACGCCTCCAACTTGGCCCGGTTGTAGCGCTTGGGGCCGGTGAGTGAGGCCATCACGACGGAACCGACCGCGAACGCCGCCGCGATGGCACCGAGTACGAGGATCGGCGCGTAGGCATTCATAGCCCCCGCTCCCTCCGTCCAGTCGTCCTTGACTGCAGATCGGAACCGGCGGGTCACACTGAGGTGAACCCGCGTTCCAGTTCCCGAGATCCACCTCATGTGAGGCAGTTCACAAAGCCTGGAACGAGCGCATCCTATGCCCGGTGGCTTGTGATCTGCGACACGCAGTTCATCGTCATCTTTGTGATCTACGCCACCATGTGAATGGTGGCGAATGTGAACATGCCCAGAGTTGTCAACGCAAAGGAGTCAAATGGTCACAAGCAGTCGCATTCACCTGGGAAGCGGCTGGTCGGGGGCGTATTCCTATATCAACTATGCTCCGGGGATGGCAAATTTCTGGGCGTCATGTTGACGTGTTATAGCGGCTCACTCGGAGGGGTGGTGGGGGGAGGAACGCTTGCTTGACCCTTTATTCACAAGCGCGCGATGTTGCCGTGGGGGTCTCCCCCTCCCCCTCCCGCCGCCCGCCGCCCGCCGCCCGCCGCCCGCGCCAGGGTTGCCCACCTGCTGCCGGTGTCACCTGCGCTGGACCGGCCGGTCCCAGCGCGGGGCTGCTGCGCGCTCGCAGCCCCGGCAGCCTGTGGGCCCCTGGGGGCCTGCCCTCCTCCTCCGCCTCCGCTTCACCCGCCGCCCTCGCGGCTCCGCCTCCCGTGTAGGCAGGCCCAACTTCCTGCTGCGGCCCTCGAATCCCTCGGCCCGCCTCCTCCTCCGCCCTGCCTCCCTCTCGCTCTCGGGCCCTGCTCTGGCGCAGGCCTCGTCCGTCGTTCCGCTCTCGCCCTTGGGGCCAGGGGCCGGCTACCGGTTGCCGACTGCCTGTTCCCACACCCAGGCCGCGATGCCCACCCGGTTACGGGCACCGAGCTTGCGCTGGATGTTGGCGAGGTGGTTCTTCACCGTTCCCGGTGAGATGAAGAGCCCGGCGCCGATCTCGGCGTTGGTCGCTCCATCGGCCACCAGCTCAGCGATCTCCTTTTCCCTCTCGGTCAGTTCTTCCACCGGGCCGGCTATCGACGGGCCCGGCACGCCTCCCCCGCCCGCGGCCCCAGGCGTCGGCGTGGCGCCCGGCAGTGCCATGTGCTGCAACAGCCGAACGGTCACCTGCGGACTGATCAACGCGTCCCCCGCCATCGCCGCCCTGACCGCCTCGATCAACAGGACCGGCCCCGAGCGCTTGAGCAGGAAGCCCGCCGCACCGTGCCGCAAGGCCGTGTGCACGTACTCGTCCAGGTCGAAGGTCGTCACCACGATCACCTTGCACTGACCGGCGAGTTGCCGCGTGACCTCCAGGCCGTCGAGCTTCGGCATCCGGATGTCCACGAGCACCACGTCCGGCCGCAGCCTGTTCGCTTCCTGTACCGCCGCGGCACCGTCCGCCGCCTCCGCCACCACCGTCATGTCCGGCTGAACGTCCAGGATCATCCTGAACGCGCTGCGAATGTCCGCCTGGTCATCGGCGACCAGGATCCGGATCGGCTTTGCGCTGCTGCTCATCCGCTCTTCTCCCCTGCACCCGCACTCGTCCTCATCGGGGTCTCCGGCCGCTCCGGTTCCTCCCGCCCCGCCAGCGGCAGCCTCGCCGTCACACGCCAGGCCTCCCGCTCATGCACTCCCGCCTCGAAGGTGCCGCCGAGCGCCTCCACCCGCGCGGCCAGACCAGGCAGTCCGCTGCCGCCCCCACGCCGGGGCCGACTGGCCGCCCCCACCGGCCGACCGTCGTTCGTCACGGTCAGCTCCAGCCACTCGCCGACACGGCGCGCCCGGACGTCGACCCGTCCGGCACCCTGGGCGTGCCGTCGGACATTCGTCAGCGCCTCGACGACGATCCGGTGGACCGTCCCTCCCAGCTCCCTCGGAACCTGCTGCTCCGGCAGTTCCAGCCGGACCTCGGGGCCGCCCGCGGCGGTGAACCGCTCGGCCACCTCCGCGAGTTCCGACAGCCCCGGCTGTGGGCCGCGCCCGGTCCCCTCCTCCGTGCGCAGCAGCTGGACCGTCCGGTCCAGTGATGCCAGGGCCCGCTGCCCGGCCTGCTCTATCCGTTCGAACATGGCGACCGCTCGGGCCGGGTCGACCGAGGCCAGGTAAGCACCGGCCTGGGCCTGGGCCACCATGCCGCTGACGTCGTGCGCCACGAAGTCGTGGAGATCGTGGGCCAGTTCGAGCCGCTGGGTCCGCCTGGCCTCGACCACCGCCTTGGCGCGTCCCTCGTCCAGGCCCCTCAGGTAGAGCCCGATCAGGACGGCCGGCAGGGAGAGCGCCGAGCCGAAGCCGAAGATCGTGAGGACGTCCCCGGGCCCTTCGACGAACGCGAACCTGGTAAGCCAGAGGGCGACCGCTGCGCATGCCGTCCAGGCCGCCAGTGCGCACCGCAGGCCGTCCTCGGTGCGCAGGGTGATGACCACCGACAGCAGCAGGACGGCCAGTTCGACCAGTCCGAGCAGCCCGGCCCAGCGGTCGCCCTCCATCCAACGGCCGAGGATCCAGACGGCGGCCGTGACCACCGCCGAGGACGCCCCGAGCGCCAAGGTCACGACTGCCGTGCCACGGCGGCCCCGCGCCGACCAGGCAGGCAGTGCCAGGACCAGGACGACCCCGGACAGGATCTGAGTCATCGTCATCACCTCTCCTCGACTCTTCGACTGCCGTCACATTACGGCGCGGGAGGGGCGGCACACCTGTGCCGATCGGCACATTTCAAAGGGCAGTTGAGCAGGAGGAACAGCCCGATCGGCATCTGCCGCCGGCCCTTCCCGAGCGCCAGTCTTGAGTCATCGCACCGGCCACGGGGCCGGAGCCGAAGGGAGTGCACCGCCATGTCGAAGCTCATGATCAATGCCCGTCTGTCCGACCACCGGATCGGCCCGGTCGACGCGGTCGTGCCGGACGTCCCGCCCGCCCCGCGCTGGGCCCGGATCGCCGCCGCGGCCGCCGCGCTCAGCACGGTTCCCTCGGGACTGTGGCGGATCGTCTTCGGCTTCGGCGTCCCGCTCGGTTTCAGCGGGGCGACGGCTGCGGCGTACGCGGCGCACCAGCCGGGCTGGGGCACGGTCTACTGCGTGGCGCTGAGTGCGCTGGCGGAGGGGCTGGCGTTCCTGACCGTGGGCCTGGTCCGGCCCTGGGGGCAGGTGGCTCCGCGCTGGATCCCGCTGATAGGCGGCCGACGGGTGCGCCCCCTGTTCGCCGTCGTTCCGGCCTTGTTGGGCGCACTCGTCCTGACCGGGCTGGGGCTGTTCGCCCTGTTCGGCGGCTGGGCCGGGAACCTGGCCGAGGCGGATTCGCCGCACGGCCTCAGCGCCCTGGTGATGACTCTCGCCTACCTGCCCCTGGTCGCCTGGGGTCCGCTACTGGGCGCGGTCACGGTCGACTACGCCCGCCGGACTCTGTGGCGGCGCCGGTGACGAGGGCCGCGGGTCAGACTGGAGCCGGCTCCGGGCTCGGCTGCTCCGCCTCGGGTGCGCTCTCGCCCGCGCTCGCGGCCGGGAGCGGCGCAGGGGCGGTCCGCCGCCCCCACTCGGTCGCGATCAACACCAGGGCTGCGCCGAGCAGGGCGAGCGGGCCCATCCGGTTCCCGGCCACGGTGAGGCCGAAGACGGCGGCCCACAGCGGTTCGGTGCCGAGCAGCAGGCTCACCCGGGACGGCGAGGTGGCCCGGACGGCCCACATCTGGACGAAGAAGGCGAACAGGGTGCAGAACAGGGACAGATGCAGCAGCCAGGCCCACTGGCCGGCCCCGTACGAGCGGGCGATGGTCCAGGGAGCGGGCCCGACGGAGAGCGCGACCACGGCGAACACCGTGGTGGCCGAGGCGAGTTGGACCCAGGTGACGGCCAGCATGTCGGTGTGGCGGACGGCTCGGGCACGGGCCGTCGCCAGGACGTACGCCGAGCGGACGAGGGCGGCGCCCAGCACCAGCAGGTCGCCGAGGGTCGGAGGGCGCAGCCCGCCGTCGCCGGTGAGCAGGGCTACGCCGAGGACGGCCAGCCCGGCGGCCGCGAGGAAGGCCCGCGGCGGTGCGGTCCGGGCGAGGGCGCTCTCACCGAGCGGGGTGAGCACCATCGCGAGGCTGATGATCAGCCCGGCATTGGTCGCGGAGGTGTGCACGGCGCCGTAGGTCTCCAGCAGGAAGATCCCACTGAGGACCAGGCCCAGCGTGGCGCCGCCGAGCCATTCGGCGCGGCTCAGCTTCCGCAGGGAGCGCCAGGCGACCAGCCCGAGTAGCGGCAGCACCAGCCCGAAGCGCAGGACGAGCATCGCCACGACCGTCTCCGGGTCGGCCACCCGCTGGACGGCGAGGAAGCTCGATCCCCACACCACTGCCACGAGCAGGACCGGTAGATCGCGAAGGATCGATGAGGACGAGAACGAGGACAGGGAGGCGCGCATGAGGAGGATCCCTCCGTACGAACGGAACCGGCGGGTGCGAGGACCGTACGGCGTCGGACGGACCCGGGAGCTGGGCGTGTGGCTCAGCGGGGGACGGGGCGAGGGGTGGAGCACGGGGGCGCCATCTTCGCGCACCGGGCCGCCGGTGATCAATGCCCCTGCCGGGCGCCGGCGGGTCAGGCGGCGAGCAGACCGTTCGTCTCGGCGATGTCCTCGATGTCGGCTGGAGTACCGGACATGATGGCGCGGACGTGCTCGGTGACGAGCTCGGTCGGCCAGTCCCACCAGGCGGCGCGGAGGAGGCGTTCGATGCCGGTGTCGTCGAAGCGGCGTCGGATCGGGCGGGCGGGGTTGCCGCCGACGATCGTGTAGGGCTCGACGTCGGCGGTGACCACCGCACCGGCCGCGATGATCGCTCCGTCGCCGATCCGGACGCCCGGCAGGACGGTGGCGCCGAAGCCGAACCAGACGTCGTTGCCGACCACGGTGTCACCGCGGCTGGGCAGGCCCGTGACGATGTCGAGGGTCTGCTCGGTCCAGCTGCCGCCGAACATCGTGAAGGGGAAGGTGGAGACGCCGATGGCCGGGTGGGCGGCCCCGGCCATCAGGAAGCGGGTGCCGGTGGCGATCGCGCAGTACTTGCCGATCACCAGCCGTTCGGGGCCGTAGGCGTAGAGGACGTTGCGCTCCTCGAAGCGGGTGGCTCCGTCAGGGTCGTCGAAGTACGTGTACTCGCCGACCTGGATCCTCGGGTCGGTGACGAGCGGGCGCAGCAGGACCACTCGGTCGTGGCCGGCGAGCGGGTGGAGGGCGGTCGGGTCGGGGATGGCACGGGTGGTCACACAGGCTCCTCTCGTAATGCGACTTGAGTCGCATTACGATGAGCATGGCACGACCACCACCCCGCAGCAAGCCTTAATGCGACAGGAGTCGACTTTGAGCGAGGCCACCCTTCCCGACCGGCAGCCGCCCCGCACGCCCACCCCGCGCCCGGGCGGGCGCAGCGCCCGGGTCCGCGCGGAGGTGGTCGCCGCCACGCTCGCCGAGGTCACCGAGAAGGGGTACGACGGACTCACCGCCGAGGCCGTCGCGGCACGCTCCGGCGTCCACAAGGCGACTCTCTACCGGCGGTGGGGCGGAGTGGACGGCCTGATCGCCGACGCCCTGACCGCCTCCGCCAACCAGCCCTGGCCACTGCCCGACACCGGAGACCTCCAGGAGGACCTCCGCCGCATCACCCAGGAGGTGTTCAGCGTCTTCACCGACCCGGAGCGGGGTTCCACGCCCACCGCGCTGATCTCCGCCGCCCAACGCTCCGACGTCGGCGCGGCCGCCCTGCGGGGGTTCTTCGCGGCCCGCCACCGCCAGGCCGCCGAGGTCGCCGAACGGGCCGTTGCGCGGGGAGACCTGCCCGTCGGGACGGACGGCGTCGAGGTGATCAGGGCCGCCACGGCCCCGCTCTACTACCGGCTGTTCGTCACCGGCGAACCGCTGGACGCCGGCACCGCCGAACGGGCCGCCGACGCCGCCGCCCTCGCCGCCCGGGCCGGTCTGTTCACGCCCACCCCGAAGGAGAACTGACACCACGTCACCATCGACAGCCGAAGGAGCACCGGCCGCCCCAGCCCCCTACCGAAGACCCACCCGGCCGTGGATGATTCCTCCATGACAAGCATGCCGTCCACCACCCCCCGGAAGGCCCGTCACGTGAAGCGCAAGCACTGGGCGCTGGTCGCCGCCGCCACCGTCCTCCCGCTCGCGGCGAGCCCCGACACGGCCGTCGCGGCCCCCTCCGGCGCCACCCCCACCCCGAGCGCGGCCTGCACCTACACACCGGCCGTCCCGGCCGACAACTTCAAGGGCATCCCGGTCTTCGACGCCGCGAAGGCGGCCCGCCCCTACCAGGTGACCGTGCGCACCAACCAGGGCCCGATCACCTTCGAGGCACTGACCGACAAGGCGCCCTGCACCACCTTCTCGTTCCGCTTCCTCGCCGAGCACGACTACTTCGACCGCAGCCACTGCCACCGGCTCACCACCCAGCGGATCTACGTGTTGCAGTGCGGCGACCCGACCGGGACGGGCAGCGGCGGTCCGGGCTACTCCTTCCCGGACGAGAACCTGACCGGCGCCACCTACCCGGCCGGCACCGTGGCCATGGCCAACGCCGGTCCGAACACCAACGGCAGCCAGTTCTTCATCGTCTGGAAGGACACCAAGCTCTCCCCCGCCTACACCCCGTTCGGCCGGGTGACGGCCGGCTTGGACGTCCTGCAGAAGATCGCCGCCGCAGGCGAGGACGACCAGAACGGCCCGGGCGACGGATTCCCGAACGTCCCCGTGAACATCCGCCACGTGAAGATCGGCAAGCGCTGATCCACCGGCCGGGCAGGCGAGCAGGCGAACACAAGGGGGTGGACCGGGCGGCACCGGTCCGGCGCGCAGCGGTCCGGCCCGCCCCCTCGCCGCTCCCGTACGGTGGCAGCACCACCGACACCGCAGGGAGCAGCACCGCATGGACAGCCGGATCTGGGAGAGCGTCGACCACCTGGTCGCGTGGCTGGACGATCAGAGCACCCAGTCGCCGCAGGAGGAACGCCTGCTGCGCCTGCTCAAGCTCTCCGAGGAGATCGGCGAGGTCGGCGCCGCGGTGATCGGCGCGACCGGGCAGAACCCGCGCAAGGGCGTCACCCACACCTGGGAGGACGTCCAGCACGAGCTCTGCGACGTCGTGTTCAGCGCCCTGGTCGCCCTGCGGACGCTCACCCCCGACGCGGCCCGGGTGTTCGACGAGCGCCTCGCCTACGTCGAACAGCGCTCCGCCGCCTCCCGCGACACGGCGGAGCAGGAGACGGCCGAGCAAGATCCTTCAACGCGGGGGACGACGGAACAGGGGACGGGGGCGCAGGGGACGGCACCGAAGTCGCCCTGAACGGCGCCGCCCCGAGCACCCGGCACCCCGCCGACCGCCGCCCCACCGCCCCACCGCCCCGAGCGCCCCGGCACCCCCGCCACCTCAGGCGTTCGGCGCGACCCTCGCCAGCCCGTTGATCACGCGGTCCATCGCGTCGCCGCCCTGCGGGTCGGTGAGGTTGGCGAGCAGCTTGAGGGTGAAGCGCATCAGGAGCGGGCGCGGCAGGCCGTGCTGGGCGGCGAGCTGCATCACCTTGGGGTTGCCGATGAGCTTCACGAAGGCGCGGCCGAGCGTGTAGTAGCCGCCGTACACGTCCTTGAGGATGCGCGGGTAGGCCTGCAGGGCGCGCTCGCGGCCGCCCTCGGTGACGCGGGCGTGGGCCTGCACGATGACGCCGGCGGCGATCTGGCCGGATTCCATCGCGTAGGCGATGCCCTCGCCGTTGAACGGGTTGACCATGCCGCCCGCGTCGCCGACCAGCAGCAGGCCGCGGGTGTAGTGCGGCTGCCGGTTGAAGGCCATCGGCAGGGCGGCGCCGCGGATCGGCTCGGTCATGTTCTCGGGGGTGTAGCCCCACTCGGCGGGCATGCTCGCGCACCAGGCCTTGAGCACCTCGCGCCAGTCGAGTTCACCGAAGGCGGGCGAGGAGTTGAGGATGCCGAGGCCGACGTTGGAGGTGCCGTCGCCCATGCCGAAGACCCAGCCGTAGCCGGGGAGCAGCTTGCGCTGGTCGCCGCGGGTGTCCCACAGCTCCAGCCAGGACTCCAGGTAGTCGTCGTCGTGGCGCGGCGAGTTGAAGTAGGTGCGGTAGGCGACGCCCATCGGGCGGTCCTCGCGGCGGTGCAGGCCCATGGCGAGGGAGAGCCGGGTGGAGTTGCCGTCCGCGGCGACGACCAGCGGGGCGCGGAAGGTGACCGGTCGCTTCTCCTCGCCGAGCTTGGCGGTGACGCCGACGATCCGGCCGGTGCGCTCGTCCAGGACCGGGCCGCTGACGTTGCAGCGCTCGTAGAGCCGGGCGCCGGCCTTCTCGGCCTGACGGGCGAGCAGTTCGTCGAAGTCGGCGCGCTTGCGGACCAGGCCGTAGTCGGGGAAGGAGGCCAGCTCGGGCCAGTCCAGCTCCAGTCGGACGCCGCCGCCGATGATGCGCAGGCCCTTGTTGTGCAGCCAGCCGTTCTCGGTGGAGACGTCGATGCCCATGTCCACCAGCTGCTTGGTGGCGCGCGGGGTGAGGCCGTCGCCGCAGACCTTCTCGCGCGGGAAGGCGGTCTTCTCCAGCAGCAGGACGTCCAGTCCGGCCTGGGCGAGGTAGTACGCCGTGGTGGCACCGGCCGGGCCCGCGCCGACCACGATGACGTCGGCGGTGCTCTCGACCGTGCTGTCCGGCTTCGTCAGATCGGATGCGGTCTCGGACACGTGGACACACTCCTGGAGCTGCGGCGGGGATGGCGGCTTTTGTCTCCGGCAGTCTAGTTCCGCTCACGCTGCCGGAGACTCCTGCGGTCCCCGTGCTCCGCCGCGTACCGCCCCCCTGCGGCTACGCCTGCTTGTACCCGCGGTGCAGCGCGACGATCCCGCCGGTCAGGTTCCGCCAGGCGACCTTGGACCAGCCGCTCTCCTGCATCCGGGAGGCCAGCGTGGGCTGGTCCGGCCAGACCCGGATGGACTCGGCCAGGTACACGTACGCGTCCGGGTTGCTGCTGACGGCGGTGGCGACGGGCGGCAGCGCGCGCATCAGGTACTCGGTGTAGACGGTCCGGAACGGCGTCCAGGTCGGCGTGGAGAACTCGCAGATCACCAGCTTGCCGCCGGGCTTGGTGACCCGGTGCATCTCGCGCAGCGCCGCGTCGGTCTCCTGGACGTTGCGCAGCGCGAAGGAGATCGTCACCGAGTCGAAGGTGTCGTCCGCGAACGGGAGCCGGGTGGCGTCGCCGGCGGTGAGCGGCAGCTCGGGGTGGCGGCGCTTGCCCTCGGTGAGCATGCCGACCGAGAAGTCGCACGGGACGACGTCGGCCCCGGCCTCGGCGAAGGGCAGCGAGGAGGTGCCGGTGCCGGCTCCGAGGTCGAGCACGAGGTCCCCCGGTCCCGCGGCCACCGCCTCGGCCACCGCCCGGCGCCAGGCGCGGGCCTGGCCGAGGGAGAGCACGTCGTTGGTGAGGTCGTACTTGGCCGCGACGTCGTCGAACATGGCGGCGACTTCGTGCGGCTGCTTGTCCAGGGAGGCTCGGGTCACGCCCCCCATTGTTCACCCTGCGACGGCTGCCCCGACCAACGGGGGCTCGGTGCGATCCGCCGACGGGGGCTCAGTGCGATCCGCGCCGCCCGCCCGCGCGACGGCGGCGGCGCGAGCGCTTGCCCTGGGTGATCGCGGGCATCCCCTCGGCCAGGGCGCCGGTCGCCATGGCCAGGTTGGCGCTGAGCCGGCCCTGCCCGCCGCGGACGGCGACGGCCCGCCGGTGGCGCCGGATGCGCAGCATGCAGATCACGAACAGCACGACGGCGACGGGGACGCTGAACCGGGCCAGGCCGACGCCGACGGGCTGCGGGTAGGTGTCGCCGCAGATCCGGACGGCGCCCGGGTCGTCGGCCGCGTGTTCCAGGCAGACGGCGTCGCCGAGCCTGATGCCGTCGGCGAGCGGCAGCGCGGCGGCGGTGTGCGGCTGACCGCTGACCTTGTAGCTGACGGCGCTGTAGGTGCCGCCGCCGGTCGGCAGCTGGGTGACGACGCCCTCGACCCTGACCGGGTGGGCCGCGATCCGGTCGGCCTGGTCGGCCTGGCGCCAACCGAGCAGGCACATCCCGACGGCCAGCACGGCGCTGAGCACGGCGGCGAGGTACCAACCACGGCCCATCCGCGGGGTTCGCGGCGGGGGGACGGTCGCGGTTCGCATGGTTCCTGTCCTGGCTTGCCTCCGGGGCCTGGGACACGGCCCCGCCGCCCGCGGGCACGGGTGGTGGTGTGGTGAGGGTACGGAGTGAGCTGTCCGGGATCGTATCCGCTGGCGGGCCCTCAGGTCACGGTGAAGGGACAATCACCCCCCTGGGAGGGCACGGCAGTTCGGGTGCACACGAAGGAAGTCCCCTGCACGGCAAGGCAATCCGCCTACTGATGGGTACGTCACACCGGAGGGCTCACGCCCGCCTCCGCCCGCCGGCCGTCACCCCTTCGAGCCGCCCCGCAAGCGACCCGGTGAGCGACCCGGCAAGCCGCCCCCGCGGGCGGTCACCTCCGCCGGTACACCAACCGCCCGGCCAGCACGGTCGCCAGGCACCCACCGGCCGCCGGCCGGACCCCGCCCTCCTCCGCCTCCTCCGCCGCCACCGGGAACACCACGAAGTCCGCCCGCCCACCGGCCGCGACCCGCCCGTGCACGGCCCGGGCGAGCGGCAGCACCGCCAACGGGTCCAGCAGGCCCGCCCCTTCGCCCAGCTCCCCAGCCCCCGACGCCCCCGGCCCCGGCCCCGGCCCCGGCCCCGGCCCCGCCAACGCCACCAGCCCCGACCGCGCCACCGCCGTCCGCACCGCGGGCCGCGCGAACGGCCCGGCCACCGCCGTCACGCCGAACCCGAGCATCCGCTGCAGGCCGCGCCGCGCACTGGCTCCGTACCGGGCCTCGTCGGTGCAGCCGACCAGCCCGTCCACGACCGGCTCGACGCCGATCTCCTCCCGCGGGTCCGGGTGGTAGTCCCGTTCCAGCAGCCGCTGCCCGCAGGGGTTGCGCAGGCCGGGCGCGAGCAGGGCCCGGCCCCAGTCCCGGACCCGGGCCGACGGATGGGCCGCCGCCAGGTCCGCGTACGGGCCGACGGCCTCGACCAGTTCACCGCGCACCACCACCGCCCCGTCGGCGAAGGACGGGGCGGTGGGTGCGGCGGGGTCGGGCAGCAGGAACTCGGCCCGGTGCAGGGTCAGCACGGCGTCGACCGGAGCGGTCTCGGGTGTCCGTGGTCCTCGGTCGTCCGGGGCCTCAGCCGTTGTCCAGGATCTTGAGCTCGGGGTGCGCCGTGCCGCCCTCGATCGCCGTGGAGGCGATGTGCGAGGCGACCCGGGGGTCGACCGGGTCGTTGGCCGGGTCGTCCAGCACCCGCAGGTGCTCGTAGGTGGTGGCGCGCTGCGCCGGGACGCGGTCGGCGGCGCGGATGAGGTGGATCAGCTCGGTGAGGTTGGAGCGGTGCTTGGCACCGGCCGCCGAGACGACGTTCTCCTCCAGCATCACGGAGCCCAGGTCGTCGGCGCCGTAGTGCAGCGACAGCTGTCCCGCCTCCTTGCCGGTGGTGAGCCAGGAGCCCTGGATGTGGGCGATGTTGTCGAGGAACAGGCGGGCGATCGCGATCATCCGCAGGTACTCGAAGACGGTGGCCTGGGTCGAGCCCTTGAGGTGGTTGTTCTGCGGCTGGTAGGTGTACGGGATGAAGGCGCGGAAGCCGCCGGTGCGGTCCTGCACGTCGCGGATCATCCGCAGGTGCTCGATCCGCTCGGCGTTGGTCTCGCCGGTGCCCATCAGCATGGTGGAGGTGGACTCCACGCCGAGGCCGTGCGCGGCCTCCATGATCTCCAGCCAGCGCTCGCCGGACTCCTTGAGCGGGGCGATCGCCTTGCGCGGCCGCTCGGGGAGCAGCTCGGCGCCGGCGCCGGCGAAGGAGTCCAGGCCCGCCTTGTGGATCCGGGTGATGGCCTCCTCGATGGAGACGCCCGAGATCCGGGACATGTGCTCGACCTCGGAGGCGCCCAGCGAGTGGATCACCAGCTGGGGGAAGTCGGCCTTGATCGCCGAGAAGGCGCGCTCGTAGTACTCGACGCCGTAGTCCGGGTGGTGGCCGCCCTGGAACATGATCTGGGTGCCGCCCAGCTCGACCGTCTCGGCGCAGCGGCGCAGGATCTCGTCGAGCTCGCGGGACCAGCCCTTGTCGCTCTTCGGCGGCACGTAGAAGGCGCAGAACTTGCACGCCGTCACGCAGACGTTGGTGTAGTTGATGTTGCGCTCGATGATGTACGTCGCGATGTGCTCGGTACCCGCGTAGCGGCGGCGGCGCACCGCGTCGGCGGCGGAGCCGAGCGCGTGCAGCGGCGCCGAGCGGTAGAGCTCCAGCGCCTCCTCCGGGGTGATCCGGCCGCCGGCGGCGGCCCGGTCGAGCACGGCCTGCAGGTCGGTGCTGGACGCATCGAGGGTGGTCGCTGCGAGCTCGGTCACCTGGCGGCCTTCTCTCTCTCAAGTGCAACTCGGGTACGGCCGAACCAGCCTACGCCAGGCCTTTCGGACGCCCGCGTCAGCCCGCTGAACTGCGCCTCGACCCGTCCCACCGCGCCGCCCGCAGCGACCCGCTACCGACCCGCCGAGCCGGTCCTGCGCAAGGTGCCGGCCGGGTTCCCGGCGGCCGGGTCGGCGGAGGTGAAGCGGATCGTCCCGTCGGACCGCAGGCTCAGGGTCTCCGTGTTGGAGCCGCCGGTGCAGGCACCGGGGAGGGAGGAGCGCACCAGCCGGGACCGGAACACCAGCTCGGTGCCGGAGACCGACGTGAGCGTCCAGGCGCCCTCGCAGCTGATCGAGATCAGCCCGGAGACGCCGTTGTGGCTGGTGGTGGCCTCCTGGCCGATCGCCGCCTGGCGGACGGTGAGCGTGGTGGTGCCGCCGGGCAGCCCCTTGTCGGTGACCATGTCGCCGCTCCAGGTGCCCAGGAACGCCGCGGGCACCGCCCCCGGCCCACCCGTCCCGGACGGCGGGGCCGCCCCGGACGCCGCCGTGGAAGGAGACACCGGCTCGGAGGGCGACGCCCCCTCCGTCCCACCCGGCACGAAGGCCCCCGGCGACGCGACGGCCTGGCCCGGGTCCACGGACGGCACGGGCAGCGGCCCCAGGGTCGGCACCGACACCACCGGCTCGGACGGCCCGGTCATCGCGTACCACCCGTACCCGGCGCCCCCGAGCACCGCGACCACCAGCACCGCCGCCACCGCGGTTCCTGCCCGGCGGCGCCGACGGGCGAGCCCCTGCTCCTCCCCCGTCCCGGCCGGGTAGCTGCACAGCGGCAGCGGCCCGTCCCCCTCCCCTTCTCCCGACGCCGACTCCGACGCCGACTCCGACTCCGCATCCTGCGCCGACGCCGACGCCCACGTCGACGTGTACGACGCGTCCGGCGGCGCCTCCCCCTGCGCCCCCTCCAGGTCCAGCAGCTCCACCGCGCTGCGCCCCACCCCGGCCGCCAGCGCCGGCGGCAGCCAGTCGCCCCGCCCGAGCAGGGCGGCGGCCGCGCCGTCCGGGTCGAGGCGGGCGGCCAGTTGCCGCGGGGTGGGCCGGGCGGCCGGGTCCTTGGCGAGGCAGTCGAGGACGACCGCCCGCAGCGCCTCGGGCAGTCCGGTGACGTCCGGTTCCTCGTGGAGCACCCGGTAGAGCAGGACGGCCGCGCTGACGTCCGCTCCGAAGGGGTGGACCCCGGTGGCGGCGAAGGCCAGGACGGCGCCGAGCGAGAAGACGTCCCCGGCCGGTCCGGCCGGCTGCCCGTTCGCCTGTTCGGGCGACATGAAGCCGGGTGAGCCCACCACATAACCCGAACGGGTGAAACCACTGGTCGCGTCCAGGGCCCGGGCGATCCCGAAGTCGATCAGCCGCGGGCCGTCCAGCGTGAGCAGCACGTTGGAGGGTTTGACGTCGCGGTGCACCAGGCCGAGCCCGTGCACATGGGCGAGTGCCCCGGCGAGCCCGACGCCGAGGGCGCGGACGGCGGCCTCCGGCAGCGGGCCGTGTGCCCGGACGGCGTCGGCGAGTGCGGGGCCCGCGACGTAGCCGGTGGCGACCCAGGGCTGCTCGCCCTCGGTGTCGGCGTCCAGGACGGGGGCGGTCCAGGCACCGCCGACCCGTCGGGCGGCGGCCACCTCCTGCCGGAACCGGGCGCGGAACTCGGCGTCGTCCGCGAGTTCGGCCCGGACCACCTTGACGGCGACGGTGCGCCCGCCGGCCGTCCGGCCGAGGTAGACCCGGCCCATCCCGCCCGAGCCGAGCCGTCGCAACAGCCGGTAGGCGCCCACCTGGCGCGGATCGTCCGACCCCAGTGCCCGCATGTCCCGCACGCTCCCCTCGCCCACCCCGCACCCGCGCGGGACCCCGCCGGACGCACCTCGGGAGCAGACCGTACCGGGCCGGACCGACCCGCCGCCCGACCGCCGCCCGACCCGCCCGCAGGCCGGACCGACGGCCCGACCGCCGCGCCCCGCCGGACCAGCGCGAACACCGTCCGCACCCCCGCGAACGCGCCGTCCGCACCCCACGCGAAGGGGCCGGCCGCACCACCACCGTGGTCCGGCCGGCCCCTCCCGCGGACGGCGGGACGGAGGCGGACCCTACGGCCCGACCGGCAGCGCCGCCGGCTCCAGCAGTCGCACCGTCACGTCCGGCGCGAAGCCGCTGTCGTGGGCGACCCGCCGGGCGAACTCGGCGACCCCGGCGAGCTGCCGCCCGCCGAGCGAGAAGTCGAGCGCCTCGCTGAAGTACCGCTCCAGCACGTCCGCCCCGATGGTCTCCCAACGGGCGGCCTGCTCGGCCACCTTGGCGGCCTCGACCAGCGAGAGGTCCCGCGACTCCAGGAAGGCCCGGTGGACGGCCGCGGTGAGCTCGGGGCAGCGTTCGGCGAACTCGCGGCGCACGGCCCAGACCGCGAAGACGAACGGCAGTCCGGTCCACTCCTTCCACATCTCGCCGAGGTCGTGGACGGTCAGCCCGAGGTCGGCGGCCTGGCCGAGGTAGGCGCGCAGGGCCGGGTCGCCGATCAGGACGGCGGCGTCGGCCTCGGCGAGCATCGCGCTGAGGTCCGGGGGGCAGGTGAAGTAGTCGGGGCGCACGCCCTCCCGCTCCTCCAGGAGCAGGCGGGCGAGCCGGACGGAGGTGCGGCTGGTGGAGCCGAGGGCGACCCGGCGGCCGTCGAGGTCGGCGAGCGGCACCTTGCTCACGATCAGGCAGGACATCACCGGGCCGTCGCTGCCGACCGCGATGTCGGGCAGGACCAGCAGGTCCTCGGCGTTGCGCAGGTACTCCACGCAGGTGATCGGGCCGATGTCGAGGGAGCCGCCGACGAGCTGGTCGCTCAGCTTCTCCGGGGTGTCCTTGGTGAGGTCGAGGTCGAGCAGGTTGCCGGTCCTGGCGAGGCCCCAGTAGAGGGGGACGCAGTTCAGGAACTGAATGTGGCCGACCCTCGGCCTGACCGGGGTGGTCTCCTGGTGCTCGGGCTCCCGCGTTTGTCCGTCCGGTGCTGCCACTGCGGCGCTCCCTTGCTGTTCGTGCGCTTCCCCACGGCGCTGTTCGTGCGTTTCACCGCAGCGTATGCCTGCTGTTCGCGACGGCTCGCACCGGCCACCCGACACGCGCGCGGGCGCTTCCGGACCGGCGCGCGGGCGCCTCCCGGCGGACTCGTGCGGGCCCCCAACACGCCTGCCCGCGCCCGTAACCAGCCCCGTCGGGGGGCCTACGACACGCGTCGTCCGAAGGGCAAGTGACCCCTGGTCGTCACAGCGGCCGCATGCTAGCGTTGCCCTCAGTTGCAGTTTGATTCCCCTTGCAGTACTTGAAGCCTGCGGAGCATGTAACCGCGGGCTTTTTGTAGTTTTTCAGCAATATCGAAAAACTTCGGACTCGTCCGGAGGCAGGGCGATCAGCGCAGCGGACCGGGGACCACACGGTGTGGCCCCCGACACGCATCGCAAGGAGAACGGCATGGCTCAGGGAACCGTCAAGTGGTTCAACGCTGAGAAGGGCTTCGGCTTCATCGCCCAGGAGGGCGGCGGCCCCGACGTCTTCGTCCACTACTCCGCCATCAATGCGAACGGCTTCCGTTCGCTGGAGGAGAACCAGGCGGTCACCTTCGACGTCACCCAGGGTCCGAAGGGCCCGCAGGCGGAGAACGTCACCGCCGTCTGATCATCCTCTGATGTTCTGATCGCTCGGGACCCTTCGGGTCCGCCGGCGGCTCCCGACAGCCGTCACCATGAGCACAAGAGCAGCACCCAAGGGGGCCTGCCCATCGCGGCGGGCCCCCTGCCTTTTCCCGGCAGACGGGGAGGGGCAGGAGTAGGCCGAAGGGCCCTCCCCGTCTGCCGGGAGAGGGCCCTTCGTGTCGCACCGATCGCACCGACGATCGAACGGCGTGCCGAGGATCAGGCAGCGCGATCGGCCGGCGTGCCGACGATCAGCCGGCGTGCCGAGGATCAGGCAGCGACCGGAACCGCGGCCTTCGGCGCGTCCTCCTCGTACAGGTCCCCGGAGGGGTTGTTGTACGCGGCCACGTCCAGGATCCGCTCCCGCGCCGCGACCACGACCGGCACGACCACCTGGCCGGCGACGTTGGTGGCGGTGCGCATCATGTCCAGGATCGGGTCGATGGCCAGCAGCAGGCCGACGCCCTCCAGCGGCAGGCCCAGGGTGGACAGGGTCAGCGTCAGCATGATGATCGCGCCGGTGAGGCCCGCGGTGGCGGCCGAGCCGACGACCGAGACGAAGGCGATCAGGATGTAGTCCTTGATGCCCAGTTCGATGTTGTAGACCTGGGCGACGAAGATCGCGGCGACGGCCGGGTAGATCGAGGCGCAGCCGTCCATCTTGGTGGTGGCGCCGAACGGCACGGAGAACGAGGCGTACTCGCTCGGGACGCCGAGGCGCTCGGTGACGCGGCGGGTGACCGGCAGGGTGCCGACCGAGGAGCGCGAGACGAAGGCCAGCTGGATGGCGGGCCAGGCGCCCTTGAAGAAGTGCAGCGGGTTGAGGCCCGCGGCGAAGCGCAGCACCAACGAGTAGACGACGAACAGCACCAGGGCGCAGCCGACGTAGATGTCGAGGGTCAGCGTGGCGAAGGGCTTGAGCAGGTCCCAGCCGTACTTGGCGACGGACTTGCCGATCAGGCCGAGGGTGCCGAGCGGGGAGAGCCGGATGACCCACCACAGCGCGGTCTGGGTCAGCTCCAGCACGGTCTCGCTGAGCTTGAGGACCGGCTCGGCCTTGGTGCCGAGCTTGATGATCGCGGCGCCGACCACGACCGCCATGAAGACGATCTGCAGCACGTTCACCTTGACGAAGGCGTCGACGATGTTGGTCGGGAAGATCCCGGTCAGGAAGTCGATCCAGGTGCCCTTGGAGTCGAGCGCCTTGAGGCCGTCGGTCTTGAGGTTGGTGCCCTGGCCGGGGTTGGTCAGCAGGCCCAGGCCCAGGCCGATGCCGACCGCGATCAGCGAGGTGATCATGAACCAGAGCAGCGTGCGGGTGGCCAGGCGGGCCGCGTTGGTGACGTTGCGCAGGTTGGCGACGCTCACCACGATCGCGGTGAAGACCAGCGGCGGCACGGCCAGCTTGAGCAGCTGGACGAAGATCTTGCCGATCGTCTCCAGGGTGGTGGCCAGCCAGGAGACGTCGGCGGCGCGGGCCAGGTAGCCGAGGCCGACGCCGAGCACGAGGCCGGCGACGATCTGCACCCAGAACGGTGTCTTGCGGATGCGGGTGAGCAGGGACGGCGACGAGGTCGCCTCGGGCGCTGTGGACATGGGGGTGCGACTCCGGGGGAGGGCGTTGCTGGCGGTGGGGCGGGGCGGAGGCGGCGGCACGGCTCGGGGCCGGACGGGGAGAGGTCACGAACCCCGGTCAGGGGCGTGCCGCCGCGATACAGCTCATGGCTGCGCAGCTCATGGCGCGACAACGGCGCGGGCTGTCCACAGCACCGTTCAGCGCACCCGGGCGGGCGGCGCCGGGCAGCGGGCCCGGGCCGTGCATCCGCAGTGCGTCTGAGGTGGTCACGGCCGATACGTTAGCAGTAAAGGTTTGAGATGTTCAAAGTACTTGTTTGAGATCGAGCCACGGCCACTCCCCACCCGGCAGTGAGATCCGGACACGAACGAAGCTGACGCCCCATCAGCCCCACCTTCCGGTCGGATTGACCGAACGGCAGTTATACGTATAACTTTGACGGCGTCCCCACCCTCCCCTGCCCTGACCGGAGAAGACCACCGATGGGCTACCTCGCCCTGCTCCGCGCCCCGCACGTCTCCCGACTCCTGCTCGGCACCCTGCTCGGCCGCCTGCCCGCCGGTATGACCGCCCTGGTGATCGCCCTCGCCCTGCGCGAGGCCGGCGTCCCGTACGGCCGGATCGGACTGGCCACCTCCGTGTACGCGCTCGCCGCCGCCGTCGGCGGGCCGGTGCTCGGCCGGATCGTCGACCGCACCGGCCAGCCGCGCGTCCTGCTCGCCTCCGCCGTGGTGGCCGGCGGCGGGTACGCGCTGCTCGCCCTCGCCCCCGGCTCCCCGCTCGCCGCGCCGCTCGGCGCCGCCGTCGCCGGCCTGGCGATGCCGCCGCTGGAACCCTGCCTGCGCTCGCTCTGGCCGAACGTGGTCGACGAGGAGCAGCTCGACACCGCGTACGCCTTCGACTCCGCCTCCCAGCAGATCCTCTACGTGGCCGGACCGCTGGCCGTGGCCGGGATCGCCGGCCTGTTCAGCCCGGTCGCCGCGCTCTGGGTGGCCGCCGGACTCGGACTGGCCGGTGCACTGGTGGTCGCCACCACCGCACCGGCCCGGGCCTGGCGCGCCCCCGCCCGCGACCACTCCGCCGGACTGCTCGGCCCGCTGCGCTCCCCCGGCCTGGTCCTGCTGCTGGTCGGACTCGCCGGGGCCGGCTGGGCGGTCGGCGCGCAGAACGTCCTGTTCATCGCCTACGCCGAGCAGCACGCCGACGGCCTGCCCGGCGGCGGGGGCACCCTGCTGGCGCTGGCCGCGCTCGGCGGCCTGCTCGGCGCGCTCGCCTACGGCATGGTCACCTGGCGGCAGAGCACCGCGACCCGCACCTGGCTGATGGCCCTCGCCATGGCCGCCTCCTACCTGCCGCTGGTCACCCTGCCCGGCCCGTACCCGATGGCCGCACTGGCCTTCCTCTCCGGCGTCATGCTGGCCCCGCTGCTGGCGGCCGCCTTCGTCCTGGTCGCCGAACTGGCCCCGACCGGGACAGTCACCGAGGCTTTCGCCTGGCTGGTGACCCTGTTCGCCACCGGCAACTCGCTCGGCTACGCGGTCTCCGGCCACCTCGCCGAGGGATCGCTGCGCCCGGTCGCGGTGTGCGCGGCCGGCGGGATCACCCTGGGCGGCCTGGTGCTGTTCGGCGCCCGGCGCTGGTTCCGCGGCGCGCCGGTGGCGCCGCTCGCCGAACCCGTCCCGGTGGGCTGACCCCCACCCCCACAGACGACTGCGCCCGCCGGGGTCTGGCCGGCGGGCGCAGTCATGTCCTCCGTTCGTTCGGTTACGGCGATCAGCTGTGGCGGCCCCGACGACCCCAGGCGATCACCGAGAACAGCACCCCGCTGCCGAGCGCACCGGCCGCGAGCAGCAGCGGGAGCATCCCGTTGCCACCGGTACCGGGCAGCTGTCCGCCACCGTGGGTCCACGAGGGCGACGGGGTGTGCGTGGGCGTGCGCGTGTGCGTGTGCGTCGGGGGTGTGCGTCGGCGTGCCGGGCTCACTCGTGGTCGGGCTCCCGCTCGGCGACGGGCTGTGGGTCGGGCTCGGCGAGGCGGACGGAGACGGCGACGGCGACGGCGACGGCGACGGCGCCCCGGTCGGGGAGGGCGAGTTCGTCGGCGAAGGCGAAGGCGAGCTCGCCGGCACCACCCCCATGTCCAGGTCCAGGTCCCGCCGTCCGCCCTCCAGCCGCACCGTCCGGGTGATCCCCGCCGCCGGGTCGGCGTCCGAGTCCAGCGCCGGGTCCGTACCGGCGTGGCGCACGGTGGCCTTCGCCCCGTCCGGGATGGTCGTCAGGTCGAAGCGCACCGCGTACTCCCCGTCCGGCAGCTTGTCGAACAGGTAGTGCCCGCTCGTGTCGGTGGCGGTGGTGACGGGCTTGCCCGTCCGGTCCCGGACCGGCTGCCCCGTTCCGTCCAGCAGTGCGACCCGTACGCCCGGCACGCCGGCGGCGCCGGGCTTCTGGCTGCCGCTGCCGTCGCGGTCGAGCCAGACGAAGTCGCCGAGCGCATTGTTCGGCAGGACGGGGGCGGTCACGCCGACGCCGACCTTGGCGGGCTCGGCGGGCAGCAGCGGACTGCCGCCGGAGTCGGTGGCGGTGTAGGCGAAGCTGTTCCAGGCGAAGTCGGCGTTGCCGGCGTCGACCGAGGCGACCATCGGCCAGGTCAGGGTGAACACCCCGCCGGGCGCCAGGGTGCCGGGGCGGCGGACCCGGAACCAGGTGGTGGTGGCGGGTGCCGGGAAGGTGCTGCTCCACCGGGCGCCGGGGTCGCAGGGGCCGGGCACGGTGATGGCGCCGGTGACGCACGGGTCGGGCGAGGTGGTGTACTCGATCACCACGGTCGGGTCGCTGGAGGTCAGCGGCTGGTTTCACTCATTGGGACCATCCCGGCAGGGCGGCAGCACGAGCGGCCGTCAGGTCGCTTCCGGGTTCGGGACCTGGGACGGGTTCGGGACTTAGGACGGGGACGGAGCCGGGGCCGTCGAGGAGCGCAGCACCAGCGAGGTGGCCAGCGGCGCGACCGGTTCCACCCGCTCGCCGGCCAGCAGTCCGGCGAGCGCGGCCGCCCCCGCCCGGCCCAGCTCCTCGCCGGGCAGGTCGACGGTGGTCAGCGGCGGGGCGAGCAGCCCGGAGACGGCGACGTTGTCCATACCGACCACCGACAGGTCGTCCGGCACCCGCAACCCCCGCTCGGCGGCGGCCTGGTAGACCCCGGAGGCGACCACGTCGTCGTCGCAGATCACCGCACGCGGACGGTCCGCCCGTTCCAGCAGCTCCCCCGCCACGCTCCGCGCGGCTGCGTGACCGTCGTTCAGGCTCACACCCAACTCCACTACGTCCAGGCCGAGTTCACGCACGGCCTGTTCGAAGGCGGCCTGCCGGACCCGGAACGTATACGCGGCGTGGGTGGACCGCAGGTGCCCGATCCGGCGGTGCCCCAGAGCGGCCAGGTGCTCGACGGCGGCCCGCATCCCGCCGGCCACGTCGAGCTCGACGGTCGGGCGCGCCCGGTCGGTGCCGGGGTCGGCGTCCAGGAAGACCGCGGGGGTGTCCGACGGCAGCTCGCCGAGCTGGCTGTCGTCCGGGGAGCAGATCAGCAGACCGTCGAAGCGGCCCGCGGTGGCGGCCTCGGCCAGGGTCGCGCTGCCCCAGCCCGAGCTGACCACGACCGCCAGGCCGTGCCGGCCGGCCTCGTGGTGGACGCCCTCCAGCACCCGGCCGAAGAACGGGCCCTGGAGGTTGGGCACGGCAAGCATGATCATTCCGCTGCGGCCCAGCCGCAGCTGCCGGCCGGCGGCCTGCGGGCGGTAGCCCAGGCTGCGGGCGGCCTCACGGACCCGCGCCCGGGTCGCCTCGGAGACCCGGCGACCGGCCTCGGCGCCGGAGAAGACCAGCGACACGGTGGCCTGGGAGACCCCGGCCAGCCTGGCCACGTCCCGCCCGGTGGGCCTGCGCACGGGCGCCGGCCACGTCCCGGCGGCACGCCCGGTGCGGGTGCCGGTACCGGCGTCGATCTCGGTCTCGATCTCGGCGCCGGCGTCAGTGCCGATGCCCGTGCTCGGGTGCGGATCGGCGGGTACCGCGGGCACGTTCGGCACGGCGGGGCGCGCCCCGGGTCAGCTCTGCCGGGAGGATGCCGCGCGGGCGGCGTCGTCCGCGGCGTCCTCCTCGGCGTTCTGCGCGGCGATCCGGTCGGCGGTGCGGCTGCGCATCCCGGAGACCTTGGTGGTGATCTGGGAGGACATCTCGTCGCGCTGCTTGCTCAGCAGCACGTAGCTGAGGGGCGCGGAGGCGATCGCGGCCAGCAGGAACAGGAAGATCATCCCGGACTCACCGCTCACCGGGATGACCTGGAAGTGCCCGAGCAGCAGGGCGACCAGCAGGCAGGCGAGGAAGATGCTGGCCCGCATGGAGGTGTAGCGGAGCGTGGCGTGCGACTTCTGCGGGCCGTTGCTGCTCACTGGGACACATCCTTCTGGTTCGAGCCGGGGCGGGTCTCCCAGTCAAGCATGCCTGACACCGGGCGCGGGCCAGGGGGCCGCCGTCCCTCCTCGACGGCCGGTCGGCGCAGGTCCAGCCACATGGTGACGTCGTCGCGGTCGTCCCCGGGGGCGACCCGGATCGCGGCCGGCACCCGGCCCACCTCCCGGTAGCCGCAGCGGGCATAGAAGCGCTCCAGCCCCAGGCCGCCGCGCGCGGTGAGCCGCAGCGACTCCAGGCCCCAGGCGCGGGCGACCCGCTCGGCCTCGGCGAGCAACTCGGCACCGTGGCCGAGGCCCTGGAAGTCGGGGTGCACCATGACCCGCTTGAGCATCCGCCAGTGCTCCATCGGCGCGAAACGCATCGACGCGAAGAACAGCACCCCGACCAGCCGGCCGGTCGCGCTCTCGTGCGCGACCAGGAGGCGGTCGGGGCCGTCCGGGGCGAGCCCGGCGAACTGACGGTCGGCGGTGTCCCAGACCTCCTCCTCGGTGACCGGGGCCACGAAGCCGACCGCACCGCCGGCGTTGGTCACGTCCGTCCACAGCCGGACCACGGCGGTGCGCAGGTCGGGGTCGGGCTTCGGGTCGAGAGTGAAGGTGAGCGCCATGAATGCGGAGCCTAGCCCTCCGCTCCGACGGGCCGGACGGCCATGGCGGCCCGTACGGCCGGATCAGACGCACGTCTGAACCGGGCGGACGCGTCCTGTTGGACGGACGTCCGATCCAGACGCACGGGCGGGCCGGGCGCATGGGCGGATCAGACGGACGTACCTGTCAGACGGACGTCCGTACCCGGCACCCGCACCGCCGGACGGACGTACGTGCCAGACGTACGTCCGTCCCATCCGCCCGCCCCTCCCCGCGCGCGTCCCCGCGCCCCTCAGGACAGGGCGGGCACCGCCCGGTCGCCCGACCGCCCGGTGCGCAGCGCCAGGCAGAGTCCGACCGCGACCGCGCACAGCGCGCCGGCGCCGTACCAGGTGAGGTCGTAGTTCCCGAGCGCGTCGCGGGCCAGCCCGGCCAGCCCGGCGACGACGGCCGCGCCGATCTGGTGGGCGGCGAGCACCCAGCCGAAGACGATCGGGGCGTCCTCGCCGAACTGCCGACGGCAGAGCGCGACGGTCGGCGGCACGGTCGCCACCCAGTCCAGGCCGTAGAAGACGACGAAGGCGAGGATCGGCGGGTGCAGCGAGCCGGCCAGCAGCTGCGGCAGCAGGAGCAGGGAGACGCCGCGCAGCCCGTAGTAGACGGTGAGCAGCAGCCGGGAGTCGACCCGGTCGGTGAGCCAGCCGCTGAACACGGTGCCGACCACGTCGAACACGCCGATCAGGGCGAGCAGGCTCGCGGCGGTGGTGACGGGCATGCCGTGGTCGTGCGCGGCCGGGATGAAGTGGGTGCCGACCAGGCCGGCGGTGGTGGCGCCGCAGATCGCGAAGGAGCCGGCCAGCAGCCAGAACTGCCGGGTGCGGGCGGCGTCGCGCAGCACCCGCAGCGTGCGGGCCAGGGCGCGGCCGTCCCGGGCCGGCTCGGGCGGGGCCTCGGTGGCGCCGTACGGGAGCAGGCCGAGGTCGGCGGGGCGCTCGCGCATCAGCAGCAGGACGGGCACGGCGACGGCGCTGGCCGCGAGCGAGACCACGACCACGGCCGAGCGCCAGCCGTGCTGTTCGACCAGCCAGGCGCCGACCGGCAGGAAGACCAGGTTGCCGGCCGCCCCGGCGGCGGTGAGCACTCCGGTGACCAGGCCTTGGCGGGCCTGGAACCAGCGGCCGGTGATGGTGGTGGCGAAGGCGCCGGCCATCGAGCCGCTGCCGAGGCCGACCAGGACGCCCCAGCAGAGGATGAGCTGCCAGGGCTGGCGCATCAGCATGGTGAGGCCGGCGCCGACCGAGATGGTGAGCAGCGCGCAGACCACCACCAGGCGCACGCCGAAACGGTCCATCAGGGCGGCGGCGAAGGGGGCGGTGAGGCCGTAGAGGGTGAGGTTGACGGAGGTGGCGCTGGCGATCGTCGCGAGCGACCAGCCGAACTCGTTGTGCAGGGCGTCCATCATCAGGCTGGGCGTGGAGCGGAAGCCGGCCGAGCCGAGCAGGACCAGCAGGGCGACGGCGGCCACCACCCAGGCGTAGTGCACCCGGGGGCGCCGGCCGGGGGCGGGTATCGGGACGGTGGGGGGCGTGGAGGCGGCGAGGGCACTGCGTTCGGTCACGTGGACGAGTCTCCCGGGCGGGCGCCGCCCGGACGAGTGGCCCGAATGACAGCTTTCGCAAGAATCGGGCCACGCCCGGCGCGTACCCTGGCCCGGACCCCGCACCGCCCGCACGCCCGCCCACACCGCCCGCCCGCACCGCCCGCCCGCACCGCCCGGCCGCACCGCCCGGCCGCACCCCGGGCGGGCCCCGGGCGGGCCCCGGCCGCACCCCGGGCGGGCCCCCTGGAAAGGAACGGCATGACGCACCTCGTCGCGGTACTCGCCCTGCGGGGTGTGATCGCCTTCGAACTCGGCATCCCCGCGCGGATCTTCGGCAACGCCAAGGACGGCTCCGGCCGGCCGCTCTACCGGGTGGCCACCTGCACCCTGGACGGCGGACCGGTCGCCACCAGCGCCGACTTCCGGATCTCGGTCGACCACGGGCCCGAACTGCTGGAGCGGGCCGACACGGTGGTGGTCCCGGCCTCCCACGACGCCGCCCCGGACGGCGCGGACGCCGCCTTCACCCCCGAACTGGCCGCCGCCCTGCGGCGGATCCGGCCCGGTGCCCGGCTGATGTCGATCTGCACCGGCTCCTTCCTGCTGGCCGCCGCCGGTCTGCTGGACGGCCGCCCGGCCACCACCCACTGGCGCTACACCGAGCGCTTCGCCCGGGCCTTCCCGAAGGTCCGGCTGGACCCGGACGTGCTCTACACCGACGACGGCGACGTCCTGACCTCCGGCGGGGTGGCCGCCGGGGTGGACCTCTGCCTGCACGTGGTGCGCCGCGACCACGGCAGCGCGGTCGCCAACGCGGTGGCCCGCAACTGCCTGGTGCCGCCCTGGCGCGACGGTGGCCAGAAGCAGTATGTGGAGGCCCCGAGCCCGGTGGAGACCGGGGGCGCCGGCACCGCCGCCGTGCGCGCCTGGGCGCTGGAGCACCTGGACGGGCCGCTGCCGTTGAACCGGCTCGCCGAGCGGGCGGGCATGAGCGTGCGGACCTTCACCCGGCGCTTCCGCGAGGAGACCGGCGCCAGCCCCGGCCAGTGGATCACCACCCAGCGCACCGAGCGGGCCCGGCAGTTGCTGGAGCGCACGGACCTGACGATCGACCAGGTCGCCCGGGAGTCCGGTTTCGGCACCGCCGCCTCACTGCGGTTGCAGCTGCGCGGCCGATTGGACGTGGCCCCGAGCGCCTACCGGCGTACCTTCCGGACCGCCCCGCTCTGAGCAACGGCCGCACCGGGACGGGCGGGTGGAGCCGCCTGGCCGGAATTCGATCGTCCGGAGCGGGCACCACGGACGGCGGCCGGCCGCCTGCGCGCCGAGCGCAGCGTGCCGGGCCGCCGTCCGATCACGGCGCACGGGCCCTGAACCCGCGCCGGGCCCTCCGCACTCGCCGAGGAGCCGTCCGCGACCGGCAGTCCACGATCCCCCCTGCTGACGCGATCCCCCTGGACAGCAGCACCGTGACGGCGGACGGACGTTCCCTCGGCGTCCCCTCGCAACGGGAGCCGCACCCAAGCGTGATCAGTCGGATACGTCACGTCAATGGCTAGTCCGAAATTCGGAATGGTTGCGTCAGCTTTCGGCCGGTGATCGCCTTTCGGCCGGTGAGCGCCGCCGGAGGCCGCCACCGCGCCGGGTCCGCTCAGTTGCCGCGCCGGGTCCGCCCGGTCACTGCGCCAGGGCCGCCCAGTCCACGCCCGCCATCGGATCGACCGGCCGCGCCCCGGCGCCGATCTCGCACCAGACCCGCTTGCCCGAACCGTCCGGGTACCAGCCCCAGCGGTCGCAGAGCAGCTCGACCAGTTCCAGTCCGCGCCCGTTGGTGGCGTCCTCGTCCGCCCCGGCGTGCCGGGGGGCCGGGGCGGCCCGGCTCGCGTCGGCCACCTCCACCCGCAGCGGGCCGGGCGGGACGTCCTGCGCCGGGCCCTCGGCCACCGGCAGGCAGAGTCTCAGCACGGCCGGACAGCCGGTGTGCACCACGGCGTTGGTCACCAGTTCCGAGACCACCAGCACCACCGTCTCGGCCATCGGCGCGTCCGGGTCCACCCCGTGGTTCAGCAGCCGCGAGCGCACCCACCGCCGGGCCCGGCCGACCTCGGCGGGGTCCGCCTGCACCGCAAGCTGTACCTGAAGAACCTGCACCGCTCCACCACCTGCACTCGCAGTTCGGCCAACGTCCCGATCGGGCCGGATCAGCCGGCCGGCGGGGCCCTCGCACTTCGCCCGGTGCCACCCGGGACCACCGGTGCCACCTGGGACCGCCCGGGACCACCGGGGCCACCCGGTGCCCGCTCGGGCACTCGCCGACCCGTCCGCCCGCGCCACTCGCCCGCGTCAACTCGTCGGTCGTACAACGACCGCGACACGAATACGCCTCAGGATGGGTGGGCGGACGGACCGCAGCAAGCGCTTCGGGCATATTCCGGCGATCGGGGGACAGGGCAGTGCATACTGTCCCGCTCACTCTCGCGAGCCTCGCACCGGCACTCGTCCGGCCCGGGCCGACGCCGGTCCCGCGGGGCCTGTTCGGACCCGCCCTGGGCGGGAACCTACCGCCGGACGCCCCCGCCGCCCCGCCCGCCACTCGCGAACCACCCGTACGACATATGTCCAGCGGGTCTCGAACAGCGGCATCGGCATCATCATCGGCGACGGCGACGGCGACGGCGACGGCGACGGCGACGGCGGCAACCGCACCGGCACCGGCACCGGCACCGGCACCGGCACCGACGGCGGCGAACCACGAGACCGGGTTCCGTTCTTGCCCGAATCCCTCCCGCCGCGGACCGGCCAGGGGATACCGTTGGGTAACGCCAGCGAACCGGTCAGGAGGGTGGTTCTCGATGGCCACCCCGGACGGGATCCCGCGCTGGGACGAGCAGTTGCAGCGTCGCCTCGCCCGCGGCGAGGAGACCGCGCTCGGCGAACTGTACGACCGGCTCGCCCCGATGGTGCACGGCCTGGCAGGCCGGATACTCGCCGACCAGGCGGCCGCCGCCCAGCTCACCCGGGAGGTCTTCGCCCACGTCTGGGAGCACCCCGGGGACTTCGACCCCGCCCGGGGCTCGCTGCGATCCTGGCTCGGCGCGCTCACCCACCGCCGCGCGGTCGAACGGCTGCGGGCGCGCCGCGGCGCCGAGCTGGCGCCGGAGCACGGCGGGGCGGCCGAGCGGGAGATCCGGGCCGTCGCCACCGCCGCGCGCATGCAGTACGTGGTCGACTCCCTGCCCCAACCCCTGCGTGAGACCATCGCGGTGACGTACTACGACGGCCGTACCTACCAGGAGACGGCCCGACTGCTCGGCATCAGCGAGCAGGCCGCCAAGCAGCGGATGCGGCTCGGCCTGGAGCTGCTGGCCACCGAACTGGCCGACGAACGCGCCCGCCAGGAGCACGGGGACGGGAACGGGGGCAGGTGAAGGTGAGCGTGCGAACCGTCGAGAGGTGCGCGGGCGGATGAGCGAGGAGCGGCACGACGCCCTGCGCTCGCTGCTCGGTGCCTGGTCCCTCGGCGCCTGCCCGCCGCGCGAGGCCGCCGAGTTGGAGCAGCACCTGCCGGCCTGCCCGGAGTGCGCCGACGAGGCGGACCGGCTGCGCGAGGCGGCCGGCTGGCTCTCCCTGGACGAGCCGCTGGACCAGCCCGGTTCGCTGCGCCAGCAGGTGCTGGACTGGTGCCTGGCCAGCCGCCCGGCCGAACTGCCCGTCCCCGCCTGGGGGATGCCGTACACCGCGGAGACCGCCAAGCTGGACGCACTCCTGCGCGACCTCGGCCCGGAGGAGTGGCAGGAGGTGGCCGAACTGCCGTGGCACGGCGGCACCGAGCTGCTGCGCCCGGCCGAGGTGCTGGGCCGGCTGACCGCGGCGGACGGCTTCCTGGCGCTCGCCCTCGGCCTGCCCGACCCGGTGCCGGCCGCCGCCGGACCCGGGCCGGTCCCGGGCGCGGAGCGGCGGGTGCCGCCGCAGGAGGCGGGCGTCCCGGCGCCGCGGGTGCCCCCGCAGGGCGGCCGGTACGCGGCGGACGCGGCGCGGACCGCCCGGCTGCTCGCCGACCAGGCCGGGCTGCCGCCCCGGTCGGTGCGCGCCCGGTGGCGGCAGCAGACCCACGACCTGGTGCGCAGCGCCGCGCTGGCGCCGCAGGGCAGCACCCCGGTCGACCTCGGCTTCGCGGTGCTGCCGCTGCGCGACGCCTTCGTGGAGCGCGCCCTGGAGTGCTTCGTGCACGGCGAGGACGTGGCCCGCGCGGTGGCCTACCCGTACGCTCCGCCGGCGCCGCAGCACCTGCGGCAGATGGTGGAGCTGGTGGTCCGGCTGCTGCCGCGGGCGCTGGCGGGGCTGCGCGCGGCGCGGCCCGCGCCCGCCGGGGCGCCGTCCGGGGACGGTCGGACCGTTCGGCGGGTGCGGCTGGTGGTGGACGGTCCGGCGGCCGGCGAGTGGCTGGTGCCGCTGGACGGCGGACCGAGCGGACCGGCCGGTCCCGCCGGATCGACCTGGTTGGCGCGATCGGCGCGGTCGGCCGGTCCCGCCGCCGGGGAGCCGGTGGCCTCGATGGTGCTGGACGGCCTGGAGCTGTGCCAGTTGGCGGCCGCGCACCGGGACCCGGACCGGCTGCCGGTGGGCGAGCACGGCGACCGGGCCGCGGTGCGCGAGGTGCTGCACGCGCTGCCGCTGCTGGCGAGGCCCTGACCCGCCCCGGGGCGGCTACGCGAAGACGACCGTCCTGGTCCCGTCCAGCAGCACCCGGTGCTCGCTGTGCCACTTGACCGCGCGGGCCAGCGCCTGGCACTCGACGTCCCGGCCGAGCGCGACCAGCTGGTCCGGGCTGATGTCGTGGGTGACCCGGGCCACCTCCTGCTCGATGATCGGGCCCTCGTCGAGGTCGGCGGTGACGTAGTGCGCGGTCGCACCGATCAGCTTCACGCCGCGGGCGTGCGCCTGGTGGTACGGCTTGGCGCCCTTGAAGCTCGGCAGGAAGGAGTGGTGGATGTTGATCACGCGGCCGGACAGCTCGGTGCACAGCCGGTCGGAGAGCACCTGCATGTAGCGGGCCAGCACGACCAGTTCGACGTTCTCCTTCTCGACCAGGTCGAGCAGCTGCCGCTCCGCCTCCTCCTTGGTGTCCCGGGTGACCGGGATGTGGCGGAAGGGGACGCCGTAGCTCTCGGTGAGGTCCTGGAGGTCGGTGTGGTTGGAGACCACCGCGGCGATCTCCACCGGCAGGGCGCCGATCCGGGTGCGGTAGAGCAGGTCGTTCAGGCAGTGCCCGAACTTGCTGACCATGAGGACGATCCGCATCCGCTGCTCGGTCGGGTGGATCTGCCAGTCCATCCCGAAGGAGGCGCCGATCGCGGCGAAGCTGGCCCGCAGCTTGTCGGCGGTGACCGGCTCGGGGGCGGAGAAGTGCACCCGCATGAAGAACAGTCCGGTGTCCCCGTCCCCGAACTGCTGGCTGTCGATGATGTTGCAGCCGGTCATGAAGAGGTAGCTGGAGACAGCGTGGACGATGCCCTGCTTGTCGGGGCAGGACAGCGTGAGGACGTACTGGGCGCTGGCCGGCTGCTGTTCCACTGCGGGTATCCCGTTCTGAACTGGTGACGTGCGTGAATGGTCCAGCGTGTCACATCCTGGACAGCCGCCGCCCCGCTGCCCGTACTGCGGGACGGCACCGGCCGGTGGAACGGCTCAGACCTGGGTGAGGATGCGCAGCACGTCGAGGGACTTGGGCGTCGCGTCCGGGTCGTCCCCGTCCCCGGTGGCGAGGGCGACGTGCGCCTCGCGGGCGGCCCGGACGGTCTCGGGCCAGCCGGGGTGGCCGAGGTAGGCGGAGGCCGGGGCGTCGGCGCCGACCTCGTGCAGCATCTGGACCGCGCGCAGCACCGCGACGTCGACCAGGGCGGCCTCGGCGGAGTCGCGGAAGATGGTGCCCACGTACTTCTCGGCGGACCAGCGGTCCAGCCAGGTGTCCTCGACCAGCCGGTAGACGGCGTCGGTCACATCGCCGTAGCCCTCCCGGCCGGTGAGCCAGGCCTCGTGCTGGAAACCGGGGTCGGACAGCATGTGCAGCGCCGAGCGGAGTCGGGCTCGCCAGCGCCACCAGGGCAGGTCGTTGAGCGGCATGCCGCCCATCGTGCTGGAGCGGTGGCCCGGACGAGAAGGGTTTCGGGTGGACCGGTGCGAAGAATCTGTGCTGGCGGACATGGTGAACGATCGTACGTTCCCCGTCTGTTCGTGCTCCACTCGCGATCTACACGCGTACCGCCCCGGATTTCGGCGTCCGTTGGCCGGGCGTTCACATTTCGTCCCTCTCGGCTTGTGGCTCCGGGGCTTGGCTGTCCCCCGGTGCGCCGGATGGCGCCCCAGAGAGGGAAGACCGATGACCCGCCGAAGGGACTCGTCCCGGGCCCGTCCCACGATCAGCGGACGCCGCCCGCGCCGCCCGATCGCCGCCGCGGTGACCGCCGCGGTGCTGTTCCCCACCCTCTTCTCGGCCTCCGCGTGCGGCGGACCGGCCGGAGCCTCCACCGGCGCCGACGACCTGACCGTGATGACCTGGGCCCCGTCCGGCACCGGTTCCGCGGACCGTCCCGGCATGACCGCGCTCGCCGAGTCGATCGGCCGGGACGTCAACGTCAAGGGCGGTCTGAGCGGCCACCGGCTGCACGTGATCACCTGCAACGAGCACAACACCGCCGACGGCGCCAAGGCCTGCGCCCAGCAGGCGGTGGACGCCAAGGCGGTGGCCGTGCTCGGCTCCTACAGCCAGTGGGGCGACGCCTTCATGCCGATGCTGGAGCGCGCCGGCATCCCGCTGATCGGCGGCTACGGCCTGTCCCAGCCCGAGTTCTCCAGCCCGCTGTCCTACCCGGTGGACGGCGGCATGCCCGCGCTGATCGCGGGCAGCGGCCGGCAGTTGGTCGACGCCGGCTGCAAGGCCGTCTCGCTGATCCGCCCGGACACCCCGGCCGGCGACAACCTGCTCGGCTACCTGGGCAACGCGCTCAAGCCGGCCGGCATCAAACTGCTGGACGTCAAGGCGCCCGAGCAGTCCTCCGACTACAGCCAGGTGGTCCGCAAGGCGATCGGCAGGGACGACCCGGGCAACTGCGTCACCAGCGCCCTGGCCGCCGAGCCGACCAGCAACCTGCTGGACGCCTACCGGCGGCAGAACGTGAAGAACACCCGGATCGCCTCGGTGATCGGCAGCGTCCAGCAGTCGGTGGTCGACTCCACCGGCGGCGACTCCGGCCCGCTGGCCGGCGCGTTCGTCACCAGCTGGTACCCGCCGGAGTCGGCCAAGACCTGGGACGGGCTGCGCGCGGTGGTCCGCTCCCAGGCCACCGACGGGAACGCCATCGACGTCTCCGACCCGGGCGTGCAGACCACCTGGGTCGCCTACGAGGTGTTCCGGGTGGTGGTGGAGAAGCTCGCCGCGGCCGGCAGGCCGATCGAGGCGAAGTCGATCGACGCCCTGCTGGACAGCGGCGAGGGCATCGACGTCGGCCTCACCCCGCCGCTGAACTGGGGCACCACCAACATGCTGCCCAGCACCGAGTCGCCCCGGCTGGTCAACACCTGGGTCACCTACCAGGTGGTCAAGGGCGGCCGGATGACCTTGCAGCAGCCGGGCTTCGTGGACGTCCGCTGGGTCCTCACCGGGGCCCGCAGCCCGTCCTGATCCCTCCTCCCCGCACCGCTCCCCGCACCGCTCCCCGCACCGCACCGCGTGCGGCACACGGACGGACGGGCCCCGCGCGGGCCCGCCCTCCGGTGTTCCGGGGGTCCCGCTACAGGTCGCCGTCGCCGCGGCTGGGCAGGCCGGTCTGGGTGGCGATCGCGTTCCACAGGGTCGAGGCCTGCTTCTTCGCGGTGGTGGCCGTGCCGCTGGCCTGCACGGCGTTCTTGTAGTGCTGATTGCCGGTGTCCGGCTTCTTCGGGTCGCAGGAGGACTGGGCGTCGGTCGCCCAGGCCGCGTACTCGTCGTCGGCCTGGGCCGAGGCCGTCCAGGCCGCGTTGAGCTGCTCGACCAGCTGCTGGCCGCCGGGCAGCTTGTCGGTCTTCAACTGGCCGAGCTTGGTCTGCAGCTCGCGCCGCTTGCCGGCCGCGGCGGCCAGCGCCTGCTGCGAGTCGGGCAGCTTGTCGCACTTCTGCACCGAGGCGACCGCCGAGACCACCGCGCTGCGGCTGTCGCTCGCGGTGCCCAGCAGGTCGGACAGCGGCTGCGCCTGCGCCTTGGCCTCCGGGTCGGCGGCGGCGCCGGAGCCGCTCGCGCCGGCCGCGCCGGTGGCGGTGCCGCCGGTGGCCGCGACCGGGGCGGTCTTCTGGCCGCTCTTGGTGGTGTCGTCGCCGCCGCTCATCAGCACGGCGACCAGCACGCCGGCCGCCGCGAAGCCCGCGACCACGCCGCCGATGACCAGCTTGTTGGAGGAGCGTCCGCCGCGGCCGCCGCGCCCCGCCTGGGTGGCGTCCTGGTCGGGCCGGTAGCCGTCCGACCCGTAGCCGCCGGTGGCATAGCCGTCGGTGGCGTAGCCGTCCGGCTGGGGGTAGCCCTGCACCGGGTAGCCCGCCTGGTGCTGCTGCTGGTGCTGCGGCTGGGTGGCCTGCGGGTAGCCCTGGTAGCCGGGCGCGGTCTGCGGCGGGACGCCGTAGCCGGGCTGCGGCGCCGGGTAGCCGCCCTGCGGGTCGCCGGCCGGGTACGGCGGCAGGTGCTGGGTCTCGGGGGCCGGCTGGGCCTGCTGCGGGGCGCCGTAACCGGCCTGCGGCGGTGCACCCCAGGCGGGCTGCTGGGGGGGCATCGCCTGGGTCGGCGGCGCCTGCGCGCCCTCGCCGAGGTACTCGGGCTGCCCGGACGGCCGGCCCACCGGCGGCACGGCCGTGGGGCCCTGCTGCTGGCCCGGCTGGCCCTGGGGCTGGCCGGGCTCGGGGCGGAACAGGTCGTCCAGGTTGAAGTCACCCGAGTTGTACGAGCGGCGCTGACTCAACGCGATTCCTCACCTGTGCAGGACCGCGCACTGGCGGCGGACCACATCTCGTCGGTTCTTGGGAGCATCACAGTTCCTTGGACGTCGCGCCCACGCTACCGGTTCGCCTCACCGGGTGACCACGCGGGCGGGACATTCCCACACGCTCCCTGCACAGACGGTGGTCAGGCCGCCTCCGCGTCCGCCCTGGCGTGGAACTCGCGCACCACCCGCTGCTCCCGGTAGGGCTCCAGCCGACGCCGGAACTCGTCCAGGTACTCCACGCCCCGGTTGGAGCGCAGCCCGCTGAGCAGCCGCACCGCCTGGGTGCCCGTCTCGCAGGCGCGTTCCAGGTCGCGCTGCTGGAGCTGGGCGGTGGCGAGCAGCACGAGGTCCACCGCGCGGCGGCGGACCCGGGTCGGCGGGTGCAGGTCGAGCGCCCGGCGGGCGTAGTGCTCGGCCGGCCCGGCCTGTTCGAGGTCCCGGTGGCAGTGGGCGAGTTCGTCGGCGAGGTAGGCGTCGTCGAAGTGGGCGATCCAGTCCGGGTCGTCCTCGGGGCGGCGCTTCTCCATCATCTCCAGGGCCTTCGCCGACACCGCCTCGCAGGAGCGGGCGTCGCCGAGCAGGGCGTGGCCGCGGGCCTCGGCGGCGTAGAACATCGCCATCGCCGTCGGGGTGGCCACCGTACGGGCGCCCTCCTGGGCGGCACGGGCGAGCTGGGCGATCTCCCGCGGGTTGCCGAGGGTGGCCGCCAGGTGGCTCATCGAGGCGGCCAGCACGTAGCCGCCGTAGCCGCGGTCGTCGGCGGCCTGGGCGAGCCGCAGGGCCTGGATGTAGTAGCGCTGGGCGAGCCCGGGCTGCCCGGTGTCCACCGCCATGTAGCCGGCCAGTTCGGTCAACCGGGCCACCGCGGCGAAGAGTTGGCGCCCGGTCTCCTCCCGGTAGGCGCCGCCGAGCAGGCCGGAGACCACCGAGTTGAGGTAGTGCACGACGACCGGGCGCACATGGCCGCTGCCGAAGCGGTGGTCCAGGTCGACCAGCATCGCGGTGGTGGCCTTGATCGCGGACACGTCCGTCGGGCCGACCCGGGGGCCGCCGGTGCGGGCCACCACCGGGTCGGGCGGGGTGATCAGCCAGTCCCGGCTGGGCTCCACCAGCGCGGAGGCGGCGACCGTCGCCCCGGTGAGGAAGTCCCGCCGGCCGACGTCACTGCGCCACAGCTCGCACACCTGCTCCAGGGCCGCGTTCAGGGTCGGCGCGAACTGCAGCCCGATGCCGGAGCTGAGGTTCTTGCCGTCGGCCATGCCGATCTCCTCGACCGACACGCTGCGGCCGAGCTTGCGCCCGAGCGCCTCGGCGATCACGGCCGGCGCCTGACCGCGCGGCTGCTGCCCGCGCAGCCAGCGGGCGACGGAGGTCTTGTCGTAGCGCAGGTCCAGTCCGTGCTCCGCGCCGCACAGGTTGACCCTGCGGGCCAGACCGGCGTTGGAGCAACTGGCCTCCTGGATCAGTTGCTGCAGGCGCTCGTTGGGCTGTCGTGCGACGAGTGGTCTCGCGGCCATTGGGCTTCGCCTCCCCACACCCTCCGGTCCCGGCCGGCGGGCGACGATGTGCTGATCTGTTGCCGACTGTCCGACCGTCCAAGGAATCTGACACCAGGTTAGCGATCAGCAACGTCAGCGGGATACCCACGGTGACGAACCGCACCCCCCGCGCGCCCTGGGGAATGCTTCCGTGCGCCCCCGCTGCGCCTGCCTCCGCCCGCCCCAACTCGCTTGAGTCACCGGTTCGGGTGACATTGCCGGGATGCGGCCGACCGGGGCCCGCCGGGCCGTAACCAGCCTCACGCACGGTAGTTGAGCAGCCCGTGGAAGACATCCCCGACGCCCCCGGCCAGGACAAGAACGCCGGCCTGCCCCCGCTGCTGATCGAAGCCGTCGGCTACGCCGAGAACCGCCACTGGGAGGTGGCCCCCGGCGCCTGGCTGATCGACGGCGACGGGCCCGCCCGCTGCTCCTGCGGCGACCAGCGCTGCCCCCAGCCGGGCGCCCACCCGCTGGACGCGGACTGGGCCCGCAAGGCGAGCGCCGGGCCGGGCGCGGTGCGGCGCTGGTGGACCGAACGGCCCAAGGCCTCGATCCTGCTGCCCACCGGCCGGTCCTTCGACGTCCTGGACGTGCCGGAGACCGCCGGGTGCCTGGCGCTGGCCCGGATGGAGCGGATGGACCTCCAGCTCGGCCCGGTCGTGGTGCTGCCCAGCTCGCCCGGCCGGGTCGGGCGGCGGCTGCACTTCCTGGTGCTGCCCGGCGTCGCGGCCAAGCTGCCGGAGATGCTCCGCAAGCTCGGCTGGCCGCCCGGGCGGCTGGACCTGGTCGCCCGCGGCGAGGGGGACTGGACGGTCGCCCCGCCCTCGCGGATCGGCTCCACCGGTTACGCCCAGTGGGCCCGCTCCCCCTCCGAGTCCAACCGCTGGCTGCCGGACGCCGCCGAGCTGATCAGTCCGCTCGCCTACGCCTGCGGCCGCGAGGCGCCCGCCCAGCAGCTCCAGGCAGCCCAGCCGGCCGGCGTCTGAACGGCCGGCGTCCGAACGGCCGAAGCCTGCCGCCCTGCGCCGATCGGGTGAGGGCGTGCACCGCGCGACACAACGCGCGGGAGTGACGGGCCTTGTCTCCCACCGGAGGCGGGGCCCGTCACACGCATGTGCGGATAAGGCCTCGGTCTACCCGCTGGTCAACCGGGAAAGCCCCTCGTACGAGTGACAGCGCTCAAGGATTGCCATGATCGGCCGAGGGGAGGAATTGCGGTGTGTGGGGTCGCCGGAAGGGTCGCTCGGACGGGGAAGCCGGGCGAGGCGGTGGAGGGGCCGGGAGGGAACGGGAGGGGCAGGAGGGGACCGGGAGGGAGCCGGGGAGGGACGGGAAGGGCCCGCTGCACGGGGAGCAGCGGGCCCCGATCGTCACCCGGGGCTTCCCGACCGTCGCACGGGGCGCGGCGATCGGGCCCGGCCGGGCGGGGTCAGGCCTGGGCGACGAAGACGTGCTGGGCGATGTCCTTGCCCAGCTCCGCCGCGTTGTCCCCGGTGCCGACGAGCACGCCGCCGACGCCGGTGCCGGCCGCCACCTTGATCGTGGAGCCCGGCCGGACGCCGGCCCGGCGCAGGGTGCTCATCAGCTCGCTGTCCGTCTGGATCGGCTCGCCGATCCGGCGGACCACCACGTCCGCGCCGGCCTCGCCCGGCTTGACGGTGTCCAGCGGGACGAGCGCGGCGTCGAAGCCCTCGCCCTCGGCCTTGGTGTCGCCCAGCTCGTCCAGCCCCGGGATCGGGTTGCCGTACGGGGACTGGGTCGGGTGGCCGAGCATGGCGAGCACCTTGCGCTCGACCGTCTCGCTCATCACGTGCTCCCAGCGGCAGGCCTCCTCGTGCACCTGCTCCCACTCCAGGCCGATCACGTCGACGAGCAGGCACTCGGCGATGCGGTGCTTGCGCATCACGCGCACCGCGAGCCGCCGGCCCTCCTCGGTCAGTTCGAGGTGGCGGTCGCCGGCGACCTGGAGCAGCCCGTCGCGCTCCATCCGGCCGACCGTCTGGCTGACCGTGGGACCGCTCTGCTCCAGGCGCTCCGCGATCCGGGCACGCATCGGGACGATGCCCTCTTCCTCCAGCTCCAGGATGGTGCGAAGGTACATCTCAGTGGTGTCGATCAGCCCAGACATCGCCGCTGGCTCCGTTCTTCGGTGTCCTCACCGCCAATTCTGACGTACCGCACCGACAACCGGGCCCGCCCCGGGGTTTCCGGGACCGGTTTTCGTTCCTGTTGACAGCGGTGCCGCCGGGGCGCGACCGTGCTCGCCGTAGCTTTCTCCACTGGCGTCCGGGCCGTCCCGGTCGCCCCACCCGGCCGGCGCCCCCACCGGCAGAGAGCGAAGGCAACCGATGAACGACCTGGTCGGCCGGTACTTCGACGCGGCGATCGCCCACCTGAACCGGGTCCGCGCGGAGGAGTCCGACACCATCGAGGCGGCGGCCGCCCTGCTGGCCGAGGCGATCACCGAGGGCCGCCGGGTGTTCACCTTCGGCGCCGGGCACTCCTCGCTGCCGGCCCAGGACGTGGTCTACCGGGCCGGCGGGCTGGTCCCGATGAACCTGCTGAACGTGCCCGGGATGGCCGGGGTGACGATGATGCCCGCGCCGCTGGCCAGCGCCCTGGAGCGGGTGTCCGGGCTGGCCACCTCGACCCTGGACCTGACCCCGGCGACCAGCGGGGACCTGCTGTTCCTGATCTCGCTCTCCGGCCGCCAGGTGATGCCGGTCGAGCTGGCCCGGTACGCCCGGGACCGCGGCCTGAAGGTGATCGGGGTGACCTCGCTGGCCTACCCCGAGGAGGTGCCCTCGGCGCACCCCTCCGGCACCTACCTCAAGGACCACTGCGACGTGGTGCTGGACAGCAAGGTCGCGGTGGGCGACGGCGAGCTGACCCACCCGGGCGCCGAGACCTCCTTCGGCCCGGTCTCCACCATCGTCACCAGCGCGCTGATGCAGGCCGTGGTCGCCTCCGCGGTCGGCCGGCTGGCCGACCGGGCGGCCGCCGGGGACGCCGCCGCGCCGCCGCTGTTCCGCTCCGGCAACGTCCCGGGGGGCACCGAGTGGAACACCAAGCAGATGGCCGACAACGCCGAGCGCATCCTCTACACCTACTGAGGACACCTTGTTGACGGCTCGCAACCGTCCGACCACGGGGCGTACCGGACAATCCACCGGGCCTTCCCGGCCATTGCGCGGCGCCCCCGCCGCGGCCAGGCGTACCGGCGACCCGCCCGGGGCAGGAGAGCGGAGGGACCGGAGCGACGGGTGGGGGCCGAGCATGGCGTCTGGTGCGGGACGGACCGGGTGGGTGCGCGAGCGGGAGCTGCTGCCCGAGTTCTTCTGGGCCGCCGACGCGGCCTCGCTGCGCGGCCAGCGCCGTTCGGTGCTGCTCTCCGCCTGGGAGCTGCTCCTGCTGCTGGTCGCGGCCGCGACCGGCTCGGCCGACGGCGAGCCGTGGGCCTGGGCGGCCGCCGCGGCCTACCTGGGCGCGGTGGCGCTGGCGGTGGTGATCGGTCGGCAGAACCCGCAGGGCCTCTGGTACGAGGGCCGGGCGGCCGCCGAGTCGGTGAAGACGCTGGCCTGGAAGTTCGCCGTCCGGGCGGACGCCTACCAGCCGCCGCCGCACAGCCTGCCGGACGCAGAGGGCCTGTACCGCTTCCAACTCGCCCGGGTGCTGGGCGCGTTCCGGGGCGGCCCGGTGGGGGTGCCGGCGACCGGGGTGGACATCACCCCGGCCATGCGCGACCTGCGCGGGCAGCCGCTGGCGGTGCGCCGCGAGGTGTATCTGAACGAGCGGATCCGGGTGCAGCACGACTGGTACCGCGGCAAGGCCCGCTACTGCGCCCGGGCCGGCTACTGGACGGACGTCCTGGGGGCGCTGCTGCCGGCGCTGGGCCTGGCGCTGGCGGTGCTGCGGGCGCTCGGCGCCTTCACCTACGACGCGCTGGGCACGGTGTCGGCGGTGGCCGCCTCGGTCACCGCCTGGGCGCAGCTGCGCCAGTACCGCCCGCTGGCCGCCGCGTACGGGCTGGCCGCCGAGGAGCTGGAGCTGATCCGCCTCCAACTCGCCCGGCTGGACCTGGAGTCGATGGACGCCGAGGAGATCTGGGCCCGGCTGGCCCGGGACGCCGAGGACGCGGTGTCCCGCGAGCACACCACCTGGCAGGCCCGCCGGGAGGTGCGCACCACCACCGACCGGGAGCACTGAGGAGGAACGCGTGGCGTTACGGATGGTCAAAGCGGCGGACGGTCGCGCCCTCGCCGTGGAGTCCCTCGGCGATCCGCGCGGCCGTCCGGTGTTCCTGCTGCACGGCATGCCGGGCAGCAGGGTCGGGCCGCATCCGCGCAGCACCGTGCTGTACCGGCTGGGGGTGCGGCTGATCTCCTACGACCGGCCGGGCTACGGCGACTCGACCCGGCTGTTCGGCCGCCGGGTGTCGCACGCGGCGGCCGATGTGCGCACCATCGCCGACGAGTTGGGCCTGGGCGACTTCGCCGTGCTGGGCCGCTCCGGCGGCGGCCCGCACGCGCTGGCCTGCGCGGCGATGCTGCCGGGGCGGGTCAGCCGGGTGGCGGTGCTGGTGGGGCTGGCGCCGCGGAACGCGACCGGCCTTGACTGGTACGCGGGGATGACCCCGTCCAACGTCCGGGCCTACCGGGAGGCGGAGCGCGGGCACGGCCGGATCGCCGACGCGATGGAGTTCCGCTCCCGTCAGATCAAGGACGACCCGGTCCGGCTGCTGAACGGGCTGCGCACCGAACTGTCGCCCGCCGACCGGGAGGTGGTGGCGGACAGCGGGCTGCGCCGGATGCTGCAGAGCAACTACCGGGAGGCGTTCCGGCACGGCGCGGACGGCTGGATCGACGACGTGCTGGCCTTCACCGCCGACTGGGGCTTCGACGTCGGGTCGATCGGGGTGCCGACCTGGCTGTGGCACGGCGCGGACGACCAGTTCTCGCCGGTGGACCACTCCCGCTGGCTGGCCGACCACGTCCCCGGCGCCGAGCTCTTCCTGGAGCCCGGCGCCGCGCACTTCGGGGCGTTCCGGGTGATGACCACGGCCCTGGCCTGGGCGGCGGGGTAACCCCGGTCAGCGCTTCACGGGGGTCAGTGGTTCGGAGCCGCCCAGCACCGCGAGGATGTTGTCCACCGCCAGGCCTCCCATCGCCTGCCGGGTCCGTACGGTGGCGCTGCCCAGGTGCGGGACCAGCACCGCGCGCTCCTGGGCGAGCAGCGCGGACGGGACGTCCGGCTCGTGCTCGAAGTTGTCCACGGCGGCGGCGAACAGCGCGCCGGACTCCAGCGCGGCGGCCAGCGCCTCCTCGTCCACCACGCCGGCGGTCATGCTGACCACCACCGCCCCGGGCGGCAGCAGGGCCAGCCGGCGGGCGTCCAGCAGGTGCCGGGTCTCCTCGGTGCACGGGCAGGTGACGACCAGCACGGTGGAGGTGGCGAGCAGTTCCTCCAGCGGCTTCCACTCGGCGCCGTGGGCCTGCTCGGGCGGCAGGGCGCGGCGGTTGTGGTAGCCGACCGGCATGTCGAAGGCGGCGGCCCGGCGGGCCACCGACTGCCCGATCCGGCCCATGCCGAGCACGCCGAGCGGGGTGCCGGCCAGTTCCAGGCCGAGCAGGAAGTTCGGGCTCCAGGTCCACGGCGTGCCGGAGCGCAGCAGCCGCTCGCCCTCGCCGAGCCGGCGGACGGCGGCCAGCAGCAGCGCCCAGGCGGTCTCGGCGGTGGCGTTGGTGAGCACGCCGGGGGTGTTGGTGACGACGACGCCGCGTTCGGCGCAGGCCGCCAGGTCGATGTTGTGGTAGCCGACGGCGTGGTTGGCGACGATCTCCAGCTGGGGGCCGGCGGCGTCCAGGAACTCGGCGTCCACCCGGTTGTTGAGGGTGGTGAGCACGGCCCGGCGGCCGCGGACGGCGGCGAGCAGTTCGGCCCGGTCCAGCTCCTCGTCGGTCTCGCGCACGGTGACGGCGTACCGGTCGGTGAGCCGTTCCAGGACGCCGGGCGCGGGGTGCCGGGTGACCAGGACCGGGGGCGGAGTATCCATGGTTGCGCACGATACCCCGCCCCGGTGACTACACCGGCTGCGGCTCCAGGTCGCGGTTGATCCGCTTCCAGCCGCGGGCGGAGACGGTGTTGGGGTGCTCCTCGCCGAACTGCCGGATCAGTTCGGAGATCGCCCGGGCGCGCAGTTCGGCGGCCTGGGTGTGCCGGCCGGCCGAGCGCAGGGTGATCGCCAGGTTGGCCTCGCAGGCGACGGCGTCCGGGTGCTGCGGCGAGTACCGCCCGCACAGGCCCGAGTAGGCGGCCCGGCCGAGCGCCTCTGCGAGGTCGGTCTGCCCGTCGTCGCCGTAGGCGTTGGCCAGGTTGATCACCGCGTTGAGGGTGTACGGGTGCTCGGCGCCGACCGAGCGGGTCAGTCCGTCGACGGTGAGCCGGCCGCGCTCGATGGCGCCCTGGACGTCGCCGCTGCCGCGCAGGTAGATGCCCAGGTTGTTGGCGCAGGCCAGGGTGAACGGGTGCTCGTCGCCGAACAGCCGCCGGTGGCCCTCGAAGACGGTGGAGCAGAGGTCGCGGGCGGCCTCCTTGTCGCCGGAGGCGCTGTGGTCGGCCGCCAGGTTGAGCGCGCAGGCGAGCGCGTCGGGGGCGTCGGCGCCGTAGCGCTCCAGGTAGCGCTCGTAGGTCTCCTTGGTGATCCGGCGGGCCTCGGCGAGCTGGCCGATCCGGCGCAGGGAGACGGCCAGCGACTTGGCGTTGCGCAGGTTCTCCGGGAGGTCCGGGTCGAGGACGTCGCCGAGGTCGGAGGTGACCTCCTGGAGGAGGTCCACCGAGCCGCGGTAGTCGCCGAGTTCGCGCAGGTCGCGGGCCAGGTTGGACTTGGTGGAGAGGGTGTAGGGGTGCTTGGGGCCGAGGACGGCGGTGCGCCGGTCGAGGGTCTCCTGGTCGAGTTCGCGGGCGGCCTCGCTGTTGCCGACCAGCCGGAAGTCGATGGCGAGGTTGTTGGCCATCGACAGGGTGCGCGGATTGTCGTCGCCGAACAGTTCGCGGAACTGCTCCAGGATCTCCTGGTCGAGGTCGAGCGCGGCCTGGAAGCGGCCGAGCGCCCGCCGGTCGGCGCCGAGCGAGCCGGCCGTCATCAGGGTGTACGGGTGGTGTTCGCCGAGGAGCACCCGCTGGCGCTCCAGGGTGGCCTCGTCCAGGGCCAGGGCCTCGGCGTAGTTGCCCTGGGAGCGCAGCACGTTGGCGAGTTGGAAGCGCAGCAGCAGGGTCTGCCGGTCGTCCTCGCCGAGCTTGCTGGTCCACTCGGCGTCGAGGGCGTGGCCGAGGTCGCGGGCGCGGTCGAGTTCGCCGCGCTTCCACAGGTAGCGGACCCGGTCGATGAGCAGCTGGCGGGTGTCGGCCTCGTCGCAGTTGTGCGCCTTGGAGGGCGACAGGTGCGGCCAGATCTCGTCGAAGGCGGGCCAGTTGGCCGGGTCGTCGGTGTCGCCGAGGACCGGCCGGGCGCCGGTGAGGATGCGGTGCACCTCGTGGACGGCGATCTCCTGCTCGTCGTCGGTCATCCCGGCCCGGATCACCGCCTGGACGAGGCGGTGCACCTGGAAGCTGTTGCTGCCGGCGTCGACCTTGGCCAGCGCGTACCGGCCGATCGCCTGGATGACCTTGCCGAGCATGAACTTGTCGCTGAGGTCGGCGTCGTACTTCACCAGCGCCCGGATCATCTGGTCGCTGTAGAACAGGTTCATCGAGATCGGCTCGGGCGCGAAGAAGGCGCACAGCTGGAGCAGCCGGACGGCGGCCGGGGACTGCTGGCGCAGCCGGCCGATGGAGACGTTCCAGGTCGCGGCGACCGGGGTGGGGTAGTCGGTGGGGTGGTCGACGGCGAGGGCGCGGGCGGCCTCGGCGTGCAGCTGGGCGACGTAGGTCTCCACCGGGGTGCCGGTGGTGTCCAGCCAGGCGGCGGCCACCTCGACGGCTAGCGGCAGGTCGCCGACGGCCTCGGCGACCCGGTCGGCGTCCGCGCGGGAGAGGCTGCGGGCGCGCCGGCACAGGTGCTCGACGCTCTCGCCGCGGGTGAAGACGTCGACCTCCAGCGCCTCGGCGTGCCCGGTCCAGGCCTGGTTGCGGGAGGTGACCAGGATGTGGCCGGAGCCGCCGGGGAAGAACCGGCGGATCTCGGAGGGCTCGTCGGCGTTGTCGAAGATCAGCAGCCAGCGCGAGGTGGGTACGCCGCGGCGCAGCGCCTCCCGGGCGGCCTCGGCGGCCTCGGTGACGGAGTCGCCGACCCGCAGGCCGAGGCGGCGGGCGAGTTCGGCGAGGGCCGGGGCGACCAGTTCGGTCTGCTCGGCGTCGATCCACCAGACCAGGTCGTAGTCGGACATGAAGCGGTGGGCGTACTCCAGCGCGACCTGGGTCTTGCCGACGCCGCCGAGCCCGTACAGGGTCTGCGGGGTGGGCAGCACGGCCGCCATGCCGCCGCGCAGCTGGTTGCGCAGCTGCTCCAGGACGGCGGCGCGGCCGGTGAAGGAGGGGTTGCGCGGCGGGACGTCCCACACCGAGGGCTTGCTGCCGGGGAAGCGCGGGCCGCCGGCCGGGGCGTCGTCGAGCACGGCGTCGCCGCGGCCGAGGGCGCGCAGCAGGCTCTGGATGGACTGGTTCTCGTCGCGGCCGACCAGGTCGACCGGGTTGCGGTTGCTGAACGGCGCGGTGAGCCGGACGTCGCCGACGCGCACCGGCAGCAGCTGGCGCCGGGTGCCGGAGGGGTCGGAGTTGACCACCGACTCCCACAGCGCCCGGGCCTGCGGGGAGCGCTGGTAGGCGGGCGAGAGGACGGCGACCGTGCGGTAGGCGGAGTCGATGCCGCGCTCGGTCTCCTCGCGCGGGTCGGTGCCGGCGCTGAGGTCGCGCGGCAGCACCCGGAAGCCGGCCCTGGTCAGCACGGACTCGATCCAGTCCGCCCACATCCGGTCCTCGGGCACGTAGGACAGGTAGAGGTCGGCGGGCACGGACGGGCGGCGGCGGGTGAAGGCGTCCACGTAGCGCAGCCGCACCTCCTCGTCCATCGGCGGCAGGCCGGCGGCCCGGCCCTCGGTGATCATCGAGGTGAGGCGCTCGCAGGCGGCCAGCATCGAGGTGGGGGTGCCGGTCTGGTCGCCGAAGGTGGCGAGGATCTCCTCGTAGGCGTAGAACGGCCGGTACGGGATCTCCACCGAGCCCCAGTAGCCGGCGAGTTCCTCGCTGCCCAGGCCGGCGGGCAGGCCGTCGAAGCGGACCCGGGCCAGGGCGCGGCCGGCGTCGGCCTTCTCCTTCTCGCCCTCGTCGATGCGCATCGGGACGGGCAGGATGCGGATGCCGCGGTCGCGGTAGCGGTCGTGGATGTGCTGGGCGATCCGGGAGGCGCCGTCGATGGACTGGTCGCTGAGGGTGAAGCAGACCACCAGGTCGTCGGGCATCTGCACGGTGCAGATCTCGGCGATGTCGGACAGGCCGGTGCGGGAGTCGATCAGCACGTAGTCGTAACGCTTGGCCATGTCGGCCTTGAGCGCGTCGAAGAACTGCCCGCCGTCGAAGCGGTCGTAGAAGATGTCCCAGTCGAGGTGGGTGACGGCCTCGGAGTAGTCCCGGTTGAACTGGCCGGCGGAGAGGAAGTCCAGGCTGCCGCCGGCCGGGAAGTGCGGCCAGGAGAGCGAGAGGGCGTGCGGGTGCACCCGGGCGAAGTCCAGGTGCCAGCCCTCGGCGTGCTCGACCGGGCGCAGCGCCTCCTCGCGGTACTCGGCGATCAGGTCCATCATCCCGGTGGTGCCGGCCAGCGAGGCCGGGTCCAGGAAGGGGTGGAAGAACTTGGCGAGGCCGGGCGCCTCCAGGTCCCAGTCGACGGTGAGCACCCGGAAGCCGTTGGCGGCGAGGATCCACGCGGTGTTGGCGAGGGCCATGGTGCGGCCGGTGCCGCCCTTGTAGGAGTAGAAGGTGATGATCCGGCCCTGGCGGTCCTGCTCGGCGGCCTGCCGGGCGGCCTCGCGGGTGGCGGCCAGTTCGGCGGCGCCGAGGCGCAGGTTCCTGGTGGTGTTGTCACTCATCGGTGCGGTCCTCCCAAGGGCGCCATCCCAGCATCGGGGTCATCGCCGTCGTCACGGTCGTTGCGGTAGGGGCGATCGTTGTCACGGGCGGTGCGGTCGTCACGGGTGGTGCGGGTGGTGCGGGTGATACGGGTGGTGCGGTCCTCGGGGGCGGCGCGGGGGTCGGGGACGGTCCGGGGGTCGGGGGCGGCGTAGTCCGCGCGGGAGAGTCGGACGGTGCGTTCCTCGTCGGCGCCGTAGCCGTCCCGCGCGCCGTAGTCGTCCCGCGCGGCGCGGCCGTCCCGGCCGGGGCTGTCGTCCCGGCCAGGGCTGTCGTCGCGGTCGTCCCGGTCGGGGTCGTGGTCGCGGTCGAAGGGGTCCGGCCCGAAGGGTTCGGTGCGGTGCCCGCCGAAGCCGTCCGGCCCGTAGCCGCCGGGGCCGCGGCGGAAGGCCTCGCGCAGGCTCGGCCGGGGCGCCGGGGGCTCCTCCGGTTCGGCCCTGGTCCGGCTCTCGAAGGCGTACTTGGCCTTCATCGCGGCGCGGGGCAGCGCGTCGTCGAAGTCCTCCAGGCTGTTCAGCCCGGTCGGGCCGGTGACGCCGAGGAAGCTCGGGCGCCCGGCCCGCCGGGTCTTGCGCAGCGTCTGGTCGCTCAGCCCGCTGAACTCGCCGTCCCGTTCGAGGCACTCCCGGTCCTCGGTGTTCCACGGTTCCAGGACGCTGACCCAGGTGGCGTCGGAGCGGTCGAAGCGGCGGACCAGCTCCCGGCGGCGCGGGTCGCGCAGCGCCCACCGGTCCAGCAGCAGCAGTCCGGGGGCCTCGGCGTTGCCCTCGATGATGGACTCCACCTCGTCGTCGAACTCGTGCACGGTCGGCTGGAACCCCAACTGCCGTGCCAGCCGTACGGCGTGCTGCGCGATGGGCGAGCCGGCCGGCCGGTACGGGTGCCAGTCGGTGCGCCGGGCGCCGTAGAAGTCGGGGTTGCGGTCCTGCGGCAACTCGCCCTGGTGGTAGGTGAGTACGGAGATCCGCAGCTGCTTGGTCGGGGCGGACACGTTGAACGCGCTGGGCAGCCCGTTGAACTCCAGCCGCCGCCCGACCGGGATCACCGTCTCCTCCGCCACCTGGACGATCCGCGCGGCCAGCCGGTGCACGGCCAGTTCGTAGGCGGCCCGGAAGTAGCTGAGCTTCATCAGCGCGTACAGGCCCTCGGTGGCGTAGTCGGGCCCGAACCCCGCGTGGTTGAACTGGAGTTCGCCGGCCACCTGGGGCAGCCGGTAGCGGCTCATCGGCGCCCACAGCACCGGGACGATGCCACTGGTGCGCTCCACCTCCATGGTCGCCGGGTAGACCGGGCGGCGGGTGAAGGCGTGCCACTCCTGGCCGCACGGAACGCTGTTGAAGTACCGGGGTGAGTACAGCGGCACGAAGACCCGACAGGTCGCCAGCTCCTCGGACAGCCGCTCGGCCCACAACTCGCCCTGGTGCATGGACTCGTCCATGAATCCGACCGGCACCCCGGCCGGGACGGTGGTCAGTTGGAGCACCGCCTCGCAGAGGTCCCGGTACAGCTGGCGCACCCAGTGGTTCGGGTCGCCGGCGCCCCGCGCACCGGACTTCGGCGTGTGCGCGTAGGAGAGGAAGAAGTACGGCCGGGCTTCGTCCTCGTCCCAGCCCCGGTCAGTCACACGTGCCTCCCCCGGGCCCGTCGGCAACCTGGCTCCCGCAGCCCCCGTGCGGCGGGGTCTCAGTGTAGGAACGACTGACACCCCAATGGAATAGCACAGCGACCCGCACGAATTGACATGACCGAAACGGTGCCGCTGCCCTCTTGCGTGGAGCAGTACCCTCGTTGCGGCTGTGGCGAACGATCAGGAGGAGCACGCATGGACCAGCTCAACTGGCAGCGGTCGAGTTTCAGCGCCGGGGAGGCCAGGTACCTGGAGATCGCCTCCGCCGGGGAGCTCGTCTACATCCGCGAGTCCGACCGCCCCGACCTGGTCGTCACCACCACCCGGGTCAAGCTCAACGCCTGGATCCTGGGCGCCAAGGACGGCGAGTTCGACCACTTCGTCGGGCTCTGAGCAGCTCTGAGCGGCTACGGGCGGCCCTGAGCGGTTCCGGGCGGCTCCGGGCGGCCCTGGGCCCTCACCTCCCGGAATCGGCGCTCCCGTAGCGGGCGGCCAGCGCCCGGACCGTCCCCGCGATCCGCTCGCGCAGTTCGGCCGGTTCCAGCACCTCGATGTCGGCGCCCAGCCGCAGGAACTCCCCGTGCGCGTGGTCGACCGACTCGATCGGCACCCGGGCCTGCGTCCAGCCGCCCTCCCCCGGCGGCACGCCGAGCCGCCTGGCACCCTCCGGGGTCAGCCGCACCAACGCCTCCCCGGTGTGCAGCCGGGCCCGGAAGTCCGCCAGGTGGGCCTGCCAGTACGCCGGCAGGTCGAAGCCCTCCGGCACGGAGAACTCCTCCGGCAGCGGCCGCATTTCGATGACCTGGTCGACCCGGTAGGTCCGCGTCCCGGACGGCCCGCCGGCCACCAGGTACCAGCGGCCCGCCTTGAGCACCAGCCCGTACGGCTCCACCCGCCGCTCGATCTCCTCCGGCGCCCGCCACCGCCGGTACCGCAGCACCACCGCCCGGCGCGCCCACACCGCCGCGGCGACGGCCGCCAGGTGCGGGGTCTCGTCCGCGCGGCCGTACCAGCCGGGCGCGTCCAGCAGGAAGCGCTCCTGGATCCGCCCGGCGTGCTCGCGCAGCTCCGCGGGCAGCGCGGCCCGCAGCTTGAGCTGGGCGGTGGCGAGGGCCCCGCCGAGGCCGAGGTCGGCGGCGGTGCCCGGGAGCGCGGCGAGGAACGCGGCCTGGGCCTCCTCGGCGGTCAGCCCGGTGAGGCGGGTCCGGTAGCCGTCGACCAGCCGGTAGCCGCCCTCGTGCCCGGCCTCGCCGTACAGCGGGATCCCGGCGGCGGCCAGCGCCTCCACGTCCCGGTAGACCGTCCGGACGGACACCTCCAGCTCCTGCGCCAACTCCCGGGCGGTCATCCGGCCCCGGTTCTGGAGCAGCAGGAGCAGGGTGACCAGTCGGCTCGCGCGCATACCCAGCAGTATCCACTGACAGTGGATGTCAGTGGACCGCTCCTAGCCTGCGGCACATGAACGGCACGAACGACTTCGACTTCCTGCACGGCACCTGGCAGGTGGCCAACCGCCGCCTCACCGCCCCGCTCAGCGGTGGCGACAGCGACATCGGCAGCGACATCGGCAGCGGCATCGGCTGGGAGGAGTTCCCCGGCGAGTCCGTGGTCCGGCCACTGTTCGGGGGCGCGGGCAACATCGACGAGATCGCCTTCCCCACCCTCGGCCGCCGGGGCGCCACCCTGCGCCTGTACGACCGGGAGGCGCGGCAGTGGTCGATCTTCTGGTCCGACAGCCGCACCGGCCGGCTCGACCCGCCGGTGACCGGCGGCTTCACCGGCGACCGCGGCGACTTCCACGGCGACGACACCTACGGCGGCCGCCCGATCCGGGTGCACTTCACCTGGTACCGCCTCGGCCCGGACGCCGCCCGCTGGGAGCAGGAGTTCTCCGCCGACGGCGGCCGCAGCTGGGAGCTCAACTGGACGATGGACTTCACCCGTACCGGCGGGGCGTTCAAGGGGCTCGCCGCATGAGCCTCGTCGTCGAACTGCGCCGGTACACCCTGCACCCCGGCGCCCGGGACACCCTGATCGAGCTCTTCGAGCGGGAGTTCGTGACCGGGCAGGAGGCCGTCGGCATCACCCTCGGCGGCCGCTTCCGCGACCTGGACCACCCGGACCGCTTCGTCTGGCTGCGCGCCTTCCCCGACATGGCCGCGCGCCGCCGGGCCCTGGAGGCCTTCTACTTCGGCCCGGTCTGGCGGGCCCACCGCGACGCGGCCAACGCGACGATGGTCGACAGCGACGACGTCCTGCTGCTGCGCGGCCCGGGGTTCCTGCCGCCGCCCGGCGCCCGCGAGGTGCTCGCCACCGTCTGCCACCCCGACCCGGCCGCCTTCGAGGTCTTCGACGCGTACGCCGCCCGGCACCTCGCCCCGGAACACGCCCTGCACCGCACCGAACACGCCGAGAACGACTTCCCCGCCCTCCCCGTCCGCACCGGCGAGGACGTCCGGGTCTGGTTCGGCCCGGCGGCGGAGCCGCCCCCCTGGCCCCACCACCACCTCCGTCTGGCCCCGGTGACCGGCTAGCAGCTGACCGCTGGCGGCTGCACGCAGGAAGTCGGCCCGTCCGACTTCCTGCGCCGGCCGGTGGGCCGCCGGATATCCGGTGGCACACTCGTTCGCGGGCGGACAGGATCGCGCCATGCATGTATTCCTTGAGACCGAACGGCTCGTCCTGCGCCCGTTCACCGAAGCCGACGCCGACCACCTCCTCGCGCTGGACAACGACCCCGAGGTCATGCGCTTCATCAACGGCGGCGAGCCGACCCGCCGGGAAACGGTCGAGGCGAAGGTCCTCCCCCGGCTCCTCCACGACCACCCGTGCTCCGGCACCCGCGGCTTCTGGGCCGCCGAGGAGAAGGCCACCGGCACCTTCCTCGGCTGGTTCGAGTTCCGCCCGCTCGACGACCACGACCCCGCCGTCGTCGAGCTCGGCTACCGGCTCAACCAGGCCTCCTGGGGCAAGGGTTACGCCACCGAGGGCTCACGGGCGCTGATCGACAAGGGCTTCACCGAGCTCGGCGTGGAGCGGGTCACCGCGAACACCATGACGGTCAACTCCCGCTCCCGGCGCGTGATGGAGAAGTCCGGCCTGACGTTCCTGCGGAACTTCACCGGCGACTGGCCGGACGCGATCCCCGGCTCCGAACACGGCGAGGTCGAGTACGAGCTCACTCGCGCCGAGTGGCAGCAGCGCCGCTGACGACTCCCCCTGGGCCCTCCCGCCCGCAGCCCGCGTGGAACACCGTGCCATGCTTCCCCGGCACTGACGATCATGCCCACCACCGCCTCGGCGGAGAGGAACACCATGCGTTTCCCCTGGCGCCGACGGCCGGTCGGACGGTCGGCACGACTGCTCGACCTCGCGGGTGTCGACCCGCGTTCGGTGGACGCCGACGAGGACCTGGACGTCTGCCGGCAGGTCGCCTTCCGGGTCGCCCGGCGGGATCACGGCGGGACGGCCGAGGTCCTGGCGCTGATCGAGGAGCTGCTGGCGGACGAGGCCGAGTACGCGTTCGCCGTCACCTTCCTGGAGAATCTCCAGAACCTCGCCTCCCACAGCCTGGACGTGTTCCGCTCTCCTGCGGAGACCCGGCTCCTGCTCGGCCCCCGGGCCGCGGTCTGCTGGGACACCGTGGCCGCCTTCTGGGCCGAGGTCGCCGAGTGGCGGGCCGCCAACGGCAAGCCGTTGGAGCCCTCGGCGGCGATGCTCGGCGCGGAGAACGAGCAACTGCGGCTGCTCCTGTGGACCTCGAACCGGACCCTCCCCGGCGGGGAGAAGCTCGGGATCGCGGACGTCGTCCGCTTCGAGAAGGCCGTCGGGTCGTCCCTCCCCGGGTACAGCCACATCGCGGTGGCCCTGAACCTCGCCGGGCGGGTCGGCCCCTGATCGCCGCTGTGCGCGGGAAGTCGGCCGGTCCGACTTCCCGTGCACAGCGGTCCGGCTCACGGGCCGACGAGCTCCGCGAGCTCGTCGGCCGACTCGGGGGTCAGCCGGTAGAAGCCCTGGAGGCTGACGGAGCGTTCGAGGCGCCCGTCCACCAAGTACTTCAACCCCCGCACCTTTCCCCGCTGGTTGCGCCAGGTGAGCTGCCCGAGGAGTTCCCCCGGTATCCGCTGGTCGAAGCGCACGGGCGTCCCCTCCACGTGGACGGCCTCGGCCCCGCAGCCGCCCGCACCGAGCATCCACCAGGCGTCGTGCCCCGGGAAGGCCGGGTCCTGCCAGGTCGCTCGGGCCGCGCCGCAGCACTCGCCGCGCTCCCGGTCGACGATCCGCATCCGGCTGACGACGAACACCTCGCACCGGTTGACGTGCAGCGCGTACACCTCGTCCCCGGCCTTGGCCGTCGACCAGGCGGGCAGCGACTGGTGCACCCCGCTGTAGGCGACGGGCGGACGCTCACCCACCCGGCCCCCCTTGCGGAGGGAACGGCAGGTGTCGTGGGTCCACAGGACGGTGAAGGCATCGGGCATGGCGCCGATCCTAGGAACGGGGTCGGACAGTCCGACCCCCCTGCGCTCAGTGGTGCCAGGCCTGCCCGCCCGTGTTGTGGACGAACCGCTGCAGGACTTTCAGCGTGGTCAGGTACTCCTCGTCGGAGATGTCCGCGTGGCGCTCGGCCCACAGCTCGTCCTGGAGAGCGGCGAGCCGGTCGAAGAACTCCCGCCCCTCGGAGGTCAGTACGAGCCGGCCCCCGGCGGACTCGGCGACCCAGCCGCGCTCGACGGTCGCGTCGATCTCGGCACCGAGAGCGTCCTGTCCGGTGTCGAGGTAGTCGCGCAGCACGGCGGAGACCTCGTCGCGGGTCCTCGGCTCCTCGGCCCGGGCGAGCTGGGCGAGCACCCACCACTGCGGCTGCGTGGTGCCGAACTCGGCCAGCGCCCCACGGGTGCGGTTGACGACGGCCTTGTACGCGGCCCAACTCCAGTAGCCGATGGGCTGCTTGATCAATTCGGCATCGCTGTGCGAGTACTCCACGGCCGATCCCTCCCCTTCGCGTCGATCACTGCGGCAGGACCGACGCTAGGAGGTGAAGCCGACTTGAGGTCAAGCTCCTTTCCAGCGGTAGCAAACTTGGCACTCAGCTCCGGTGTCGCTTGAACTCGCGCAGCAGCGCCAGGAGGTTGATCACGGTACTGGCGGGAACGTTGCCCAGGTCGACGAGCACCCGGCCGTTCAGGACGGTCTCGCCCGGCTTGGCGGACGGCCAGAGGATGCCGAACTCGCGCCCCTCGGTCCGGAGTTCCACGATGAGTTCGGTGAGCTGCGGGCCGGTGAGGTGGTGGATCGCCGGATCGGCCGGATGGATGGGGTGGAGGGCGTTCACGCGGCGCCACCGTCCTGCGACAGCTCGAACCAGACCCGCTTGCCCGTCTTCTGCGGCTCGGCGCCCCATCGGTGAGTGAGGCCTTCCACCAGCTGCAATCCACGGCCGGACTCGGAGAGTTCGGTGGGCTTGCGGCGGGCGGGGAGGAGGGGGCTGAGGTCGGCCACGTCGACCCGGAGGGTGCGGGACTCGACGGAGATGACGACGGCCGGCGAGGGGGTCCGGCCGTGCCTCCAGGCGTTCACGATCAGTTCGGCGAGGGCGACTTCGGCGTCCGCGATCGCCGAGAGGTCGTACCCGGCGCGCGCCATGGCCTCGCGCAACAGCTCGCGGGACACGAGGAGGGAGGGGGAGTTGAGGTTGGGGTCACACATGGGGAGTCTCCCAAACACTACTGACGAACCGTCTGATCGACGGCATGCTTTGAACTGTAGGTGAATCTGCCTCAACTCTGCAACACACTCCGCACATGCCTCTACACTTTCCGTAGCCACATGTTGCGGGAAGGACATGCTCATGGGATTCAGGACTGGCATCAGCGAGCGCCAACGTCGCTTCGGCGAGGAACTTCGCCGACTTCGAGACGCCGCAGGCCTCTCAGCCTTGGAGATCGGCGAGGCCTTGGGAGTGAAAGGTCCGAACATCAGCCACACCGAGGCTGGCAGGCTCGGCCTCAACACTGAACGTTTGAAAGCCTGGTTCGACATCTGCAAGGTCACAGACCCCGAGTACCGGGCTGGCCTCATCGCCATGAGCGAGAGCTCGGGCAAGGGCTGGTGGACCGAGTTCAAGCACCACACGACGCGCAGTGCGCTCGACCTGGCCGAAGCGGAGAGCTGCGCAACGGCCCTGGATACCTACGAATCCCTTCTGATCCCCGGGCTCTTGCAGACCAAGGCCTACAGCGAGGTCATCCAGGGGTACAACGAGAAGATGGTCGAGTTCCGCGGCGAGCGCAGCAGGGTACTCACGGGCAAGAACGCGCCCCCGTACCGCGCCGTGATTCACGAGGCAGCCCTGCACATGATGTACGGAGGGGCAGCGGTCATGCGGGACCAGCTGAACCATCTGATCGAGATGAGCAGACTGCCGAACGTGACGATCCAGATCCTCCCGTTCGACTGCACCACGTACGCTTCGAACGACAGCTCCTTCCTCCTCATCCGAGGAGCACACTCCCGCCTCGACACCGTTCTACTCGACCACCCGCACGGCGGCGACTTCATCGGTGACCCTGAGATCGTGACAACATTTGATCGGAAGTTCGACCGGCTCAGGGGCTTGGCGCTACCACCCCTGTCAGCGGCAACATCCGAGTCATCGCCAGCTCAGCGGGACTCGCTGGGTTTGCTCCAGCACGTCCGCTACAAGGTCCAGGGAAGATAGCCATGCACCAGCTCAACTGGCAGAAGTCCAGCTACAGCAACGACCAGACCAACTGCGTCGAGATCGCTTCTGCCGGCGAGCTGGTCTACCTCCGTGAATCGGACGACCCCACCATCGTCGTCACCACCACCCGCACCAAGCTCAACGCCTGGATCCAGGGCGCCAAGGCCGGCGAGTTCGACCACTTCACCGTCTAAGCCCAGGCTCGGGGCTCAGCAGCCGCCGCAGGGCGGTCGGCGTGTGGCCGAGGTGCTGGCGCACGGTGCGGGTGAGGTGGGCCTGGTCGGCATAACCAAGCTCGGCGGCGAGGGTGCTGATGCTGGTCTCGCCGGCCTCCAGGCGGTCGAGGGCTTGGCCGATGCGGACGCGGTGGCGGTAGTGGGTCACCGAGACCCCGAGGTGGCGCGGGAAGGCCCGGCTCAGGCGGTAGGGGGATACTCCGAGCGACTCGGCCAGTCCGAACAGCGTCCCCGCGGCCGGGTCCGCTTCGGCGATCGCCTCGCGGGCGGCCGCGACGAGGCTCCGGTCGCGCTCGGCTGCCGCGTCGCCCACCAAGGTCCGCCCGGCGACGGTGCGGCCGATGGCCGTCGACAGCAGCCCCACCAGCTCCTCGGCGAGCGCGTAGTCGATGTCCTCCGACCGACCGGCGGCGAGCAGGCGCCGGTGGGCCAGGTCGAGCTTCGGGTCCGTATAGAGCGTCTGTGCGGTCGGTTCCGCCACGTCCCCGGCCAGGGAGCGCCACAGGTGCGGCGCCACGCTGATCGACGTGCAGGTGTCGCCCCCGGCGGGGTGGGCGAAGCTCTCCTCCTCGCCCGGGACGCCCACGTAGCCGAGGGCCGTGTCGATGTCGGCGGGCGCGCCGCCGGCCGTTCTGCGGAACCTTCCACGGCGTACCAGCACCACCCGGTAGTCGGCCCGTACCTCCGGCGCGGACCAGCGGGTGTGGTCGGACCGGCAGGACACCGCGCTGATGGCGAAGCCGGGGCGGGTGGCGACAGGGTCGGCGGTGAGCACCCTTCGAACGCTACGCACCGGGTCTGACAGCCGCGCAAGGATGTTCAAGACCGGGGCGGGGCTGCTGGGCGAGGCTCCTCATCGAAGCCCGTAAGGCTTCCGGTCGTTCACGATTCTGGAGTCCGCACATGCCCGTTCTCGCACAGCTCACCACCGTGGTCGTCGACTGCGCCGACCCGGTGGCGCTCGCCGCCTTCTACCAGCACGCCACCGACTGGGAACTCACCTACAGCGACCAGGACTTCGCCTCCATCGGCGCGGGCAGCACAGGGTCCGGCCTGGCCTTCGTCCGCGTCGAGGGCTACCAGGCGCCGCAGTGGCCCGAGGGGAGCAAGCACCTGCACCTCGACTTCGCCGTCGCCGACCTGGAGGGCGCGGTCGAGGCGCTGCTCGCTCTCAGCGCGTCCCGGCCGGAGTTCCAGCCGGGCGAGGGCCGGTGGGTCGTCCTCACCGACCCCCAGGGCCACCCCTTCTGCCTGGTCCCGGCCCTGACGGCCACCGCGCCCACCGCCAACTGACTGTCCCCCCAGACAAGGAGTACCCCCATGGCAACCGTGCACCGAGAGGTCCTGATCGAGGCCGACCCCGCGGGGATCTGGGCGGCGATCCGCGACTGGGGCGAGGTCCATCACCGGCTCGCCCCCGCGTTCGTGGTCGACACCCGGGTCGAGGGGGATGTCCGGGTGGTGACCTTCGCGGACGGCACGGTGGTACACGAGCTGATCGTCTCGCTCGACGACGACCTCCGGCGCATCGCCTACTCGGTGGTCGGCGGCTCCATGGACGTCGCCCACCACCACGCCTCCATGCAGGTGTTCGCCGAACCCGGCGGTCGCAGCCGCTTCGTCTGGGTCACCGACGTGCAGCCGCACGGCCTGGCGGAGCCCATCGCCGCGATGGTCGACCAGGGAATCCGGGTGATCCGCCGGACCCTGGAGGCCGCCGCCCTCGCTTCCTGACGCCCGCGGCATGCCCGCGACATACCCTCGACGGCTCTGAGAGGGTGTTCGGTAGGGGAATCCCCCCAACTGTCCGGCTTTCACTGGCGCGGCACGGACTCGGTTCCAGGATCCCGTAGCGGCCGGGC